>CALDVW010000024.1 GCA_937924405.1 uncultured Lysobacterales bacterium | reverse complement strand
TTTGACCGCTTCGATGTCACCCAGGCGCAATCGACGGCACTGTATTTCTGGGACCAGGGCCTGGGTTCACAACGCGTAACCCTGATCGGTGAAGTGGCCTGGATCGGCGTCAACGACCTGCCAGACACCTCGGTAATGCCTTATGGCCGTAACCCCATCTTTGGTGCGCCGACCAACCTGGGCGGGCCCAATGACGAAGGGTTCGTTACCTCGAATTCATGGGGTTACCGGATCCGCGCGGCGGCGGACTACCCCAACGTTTTCGCCGGGGTCGGGCTCACACCCAGTATCGCCTGGGCGCATGACGTCAAGGGCACATCTCCGACACCCACGTTCCTGGATGGCCGCAAGGCGTTAAGCCTGGCGCTGGGTGCGAACTACCTGACCAAGTACCGGGCCAGTATCGCCTATACCTGGTTCAGCGGTGGCGTCGCATTTACTCAATCGGACCGGGATTTCTTCTCGTTCACGGTTTCAATGGATTTCTGATCACGCATTCAGCTTAAGGAGATATTGGATATGAAACACATTTACACGAAAGCTGCAATTGCTGCAGCGCTGGCGCTGAGCGTGACCGCCACGGTCGCTAAGGTGCCGGAATCGGAACTGGCACGGCTAGATGGTGACCTGACCCCGATGGGTTCGGAGCGGGCCGGTAATGCGGCCGGCACCATTCCCGAGTGGACGGGCGGGCTGACCGAGGCGCCTGCGGGTTATGTCGACGGAGGATTCCTGGTGGACCCGTTCCCGGACGATCAGATCCTGTTTACCATCACAGCTGAAAATGTCGATCAGTACGCCGACAACCTGGCGCCCGGCCAGATCGCATTGTTCAGGAAATATCCCGAAACCTACAAGATGCACGTCTATAAGACCCGCCGCACGGCGGCGCTGCCGGAGGATGTGTACGCAAAGGTGCGTCAAAACGGCCTGAACGCTGAACTGGTGAATGACGGTAATGGCGTGATCAACTTTGAAGTCGCGCAAGCATTTCCGATTCCACAGAACGTATACGAAGTGTTGTGGAATCACCTGACACGCTACCGCGGTGGCAACGCGGAGCGCACCTACGTACAGGTGCCGGTACAGGCCAACGGGGCCTTTGTGCCGGTGCAGATCACCGACACCTTCACCTGGCCGGACTTTCTGGTGGGGGGAAAAGACCCGGTCAAGGATCGCAACGTCCTGGTCTACTTCACCTACGCCATCCACTCACCGCCGCAGTTGACCGGAACCGTACTATTGGTGCACGAAACCGTTGACCAGGTAACGGACACTCGCCGTGCGTGGTTGTACAACGCGGGTCAGCGCCGTGTGCGCCGCGCCCCGCAGGTGGCTTACGACGGGCCCGGCCAGGGCTCTGACGGAACGCGTACCGCCGACGATTTCGACGTTTTCAACGGAGCGCCTGACCGCTACGACTGGAAACTGGTCGGTAAGAAGGAGATGTATATTCCCTATAACGCATACCGGATGCATTCACCCGAACTGAGCTACAAGGAACTGCATCTTAAGGGCCACATGAACCAGGAATACTCGCGCTACGAGCTTCACCGGGTTTACCACGTCGAGGCTACGTTGAAAGAAGGGTCACGGCACATTTATGCCAAGCGCGTTTTCTTCATCGACGAAGACACCTGGCAGATTGCCCTGAAAGACCAGTATGATGGCCAGGGCCAGCTCTGGCGTGTTGGCGAAGCGCACAACATTCAGTTCTACAACCAGCATGTTCCCTGGTTGAATGTCGAAACGGTGGTTGATCTGAACGATGGCCGCTACCTGACGCTGGGTCTTACCAACGAGGAGAAGATGCCAAACCGGTTCGATCTGCAGAAAAAGCGCAGGGATTACGACACAAGCGCCCTCAGGCGGCTTGGCAAACGTTAGGATGTTATGAGACGTGCCAGGGGTTGGCGATCGCCGGCCCCTGGCATTATTTTCTGGGCTGTTCGAAAATGGATGCCGGCGGCTATCACGAGGAAGTTCGAGATGATGAATTCACTCCATTGCATACCACTGCGCGCTTTGCTGGCATTCGCGGTGCTGGGATTCTCTGCGCCGGCCTCTGCCATCGACCTGCTTGAACTGCCGGCGGTGCAAAGCGGCGCAGCGAGCCGGGCGCTTCTGTTGGATATTACATCGCTCGGGGAAGAGTCGCTGGCTGCGGTTGGGACCTACGGTGTCATCATTGTTTCCGGGGATGGGGGAAGCAGTTGGGACCAGGCATCGGTGCCGGCTTCGGTGACCCTGACCGGCGTCCATTTCCCGACAGCGGAAAAAGGCTGGGCAGTCGGTCACGACGGCCTGATCCTGCATTCTGCCGACGGCGGCAAAACCTGGCAGAAGCAGCTGGACGGGCATCAGCTGAATGAGCAGATCATGGCAGTGGCAGAGCGTATCGTGGAACAGGTCAGGGGCGAACTGGAGGCGCTTCAGGCACAGGAAGATGCGGATGAGTATGATGTCGAGGATGCAGAATTCATGCTGGAAGAAGCAGAATTCATGCTCGAAGGCGCCTTGGACGATACCTCCGCAGGCCCTGTCAGACCGCTGCTGGATGTATGGTTCCGGAATGAAAATGAAGGCTTTGCAGTCGGGTCTTATGGCATGCTGCTGCATACCATCAACGGGGGTCAGGACTGGGAACTGGTGTCGGACCGGATGGACAATGCCGAGGCCTTTCACCTGAACCAGATCGTTCCGGCACCGGACGGTGCCCTGTTTATCGCAGGTGAAGCCGGCTTCGTCTACCGTTCAAGCGATGGCGGGCAGACCTGGGATAGCCTCGAGCCCGGATACGAGGGCTCGTTCTACGGTATCGTCGTTGCTCCTAACGGAGCTGCTGGCTATGAATTGCTGGCTTATGGCTTGCGCGGGAACCTGTTCAGTTCCAATGATCGGGGCGAAAGCTGGAATCCGGTGGAGTCCGGTACGGCGGTCACCCTGATGAGCGGCGCCCTGCTCAATGACGGAACGGTATACCTGGCCGGTCAGGGCGGGAACATTATGACCCGGCCGTCGGGTGAGAACGCATTTCGTGCGGCGAACAATCCTGACAGGCGACCGATATCCGGCATAGAACAACTGGCGACCGGCGAGGTGATGCTGGTCGGCCTCGGCGGTGTACGCAAGACCGACCAAAACGGTGAGCCTCTGGCTTCCGCCAACGAACAGCAGTGAGGCACCCACGATGAGCGAACATCCAATTCAAGAAGGCCTGAAAGATGCAATGGGGCAGTGGGATCATGCATTCTATGAATCCGAGTCTTTCGTTGAGCGATTTATCTACAATAACCGCTTGTGGGTGCTACTGGCGTTCCTGCTGATCACCGTTTACCTGGTTTCAGCCGCGATCAAGGTCCGGCCGGATGCCAGTTTTGAAAAAATGGTGCCGATCAAGCACCCCTACATAGCGGCCTATCTGGAGCGCAAGGACGAATTGACTGGCCTGGGTAACGCCGTCCGAATCTCGATCGAAAACACCGAAGGCGACATTTTCACCGAGGAATACATGGAAACGCTGCGCCAGATCAGCGACGAAGTGTTCTTCATCCCCGGGGTCCAGCGATCGGGCGTCAAGTCACTCTGGACGCCGAACGTGCGCTGGGGCGAGGTAACGGAGGAAGGATTCACGGGTGGGGCTGTCGTACCCGATGACTACGATGGCTCCGAAGCCAGCCTGGCCCAGGTTCGCGCCAACATTATGAAGTCCGGCCAGGTCGGCAACCTGGTCGCCAACGATTTCCGTTCGACCATCATTCTCGCGCCATTGATGGAAACTCACCCGGAGACCGGAGAGCCGCTTAATTTCGGATCCATATCCCTGCAGCTCGAAGAACTGGTCAGAGACCAGTATCAGAACGATAAAATCCAGGTTCACATGACCGGATTTGCCAAGGTCATGGGCGATCTGATCGAAGGCGCGGGCCAGGTGGCGATGTTCTTCCTGATCGCCATCGGTATCACGCTGTCCCTGTTTTACATCTATTCACGCTGCCTGCGCAGTTCGGTCACGGTCGTCGTCTGCTCCGTCATCGCGGTGGCCTGGCAGGTGGGACTGCTGAAAGTGCTGGGATACGGACTGGATCCTTATTCCATGCTGATCCCTTTCCTGGTGTTTGCCATCGGTGTGAGTCATGGCGTACAGATGATCAACACGATCATGCACGCCAAATCCGAGGGCAGAGACAACCGGCAGGCGGCGCGATTTGCTTTCCGGTCGCTCTACATTCCGGGCCTGACCGCGTTGATTTCAGACGGCATCGGCTTCGCAACGCTGATGGTCATCCAGATACAGGTGATCCACGACCTGGCGATTGCCGCCAGTGTGGGTGTCCTGGTCGTCATCCTGACCAACCTCGTGCTGTTACCGGTAATCATGTCCTACATCTGTGTGAGCCCCATCGCGATCCGCAGGATGAAGAAGTTCGAAAACAGCGGCGCCTATCACCACCTTTGCGAATTTTCCACTATTTATACCCGGCCGGCAGTAGCCCGGACCCTGGTCATTCTGGCGGGTGCGGCCTTCGTATTCGGCATCTGGTACGGACAGGACCTCAAGATCGGCGACCTCGACGCCGGAGCCCCGGAATTACGGGCGGATTCCCGCTACAACCTGGACAACAGGTTCATCGTGGATAACTACACGGCCAGTACGGATGTATTTGTGGTTATGGTGCAGACCCCGGACATGGAATGTGTTACCTACGACGCCTATTCCGCCGTTGACCTGTTTGAGTGGGTCATGGCTGATGTGCCCGGTGTCCAGGCAACATTTTCATTGGTTGGGGCATCCAAGCGGGCCATTGCCGGCAACAACGAAGGCAGTCCGAAATGGGCGACGGTGACCCGCAACCAGTGGGTGCTCAACGGTTCGGTCAGCGGTAAGGACATGCCGCCGGGCCTTATGAACGCGGCATGTAACCTGGTGCCAGTCCTGATATTCCTCGAAGACCACAAGGCGGATACGCTAAAGAATGTCACGGCCGCCGTAGAGCGTTTCAATGAAGGCTTTGACACCGGTGAGATCAAATTCGTGATGGCTGCGGGTAACTCCGGTATCGATGCGGCGACAAATGACGTGGTCAGCCAGGCCCAGTACAAGATGCTGGCCTGGGTTTACGGGGTGGTTGCATTACTGGTGCTGCTGGCCTTCCGTTCGCCACGTACTGTTCTGTGTATCATCTTACCGCTGGCACTCACTTCGGTGCTCGGGCAGGCGTTGATGACCTACCTCGGCATCGGTGTGAAGGTGGCGACCCTGCCGGTGATTGCGCTCGGTGTGGGTATCGGTGTCGATTACGGAATCTACATCTTCAGTAGGCTGGAAACCTACCTGTACCGGGGTCTGAACCTGCACGATGCCTATTTCGAGACGTTGAAGACCACCGGCAAGGCTGTTTCCTTCACCGGCCTGACCCTGGCCATTGGCGTCGCCACCTGGGTATGGTCGCCGATCAAGTTCCAGGGCGACATGGGATTGATGCTCACTTTCATGTTCGTCATGAATATGTTCGGCGCACTGATCCTGCTGCCCGCACTGGTGCATTTCCTGATCCCGGTTGAGAAATACAGGAAGCACGAAGTCGACGCAGACCGACTGGCGCTTGAAACCGGTCACAAAGGTGCCTGATTCACGGCAGTGCCACCGCGTCATCATCTGACGCGGTGGCCCCCTTGCCGGGTGTCTATCCCGTTCTTCCGGGCTTGCCCTTGCTACGGCGAATCCTGTCTGCCCAGTCGTAAAAATTTCGTCTGAACCGGCATATCTCCCGATCAGGATTTGGAGAACCTGCCTGAAACTGATAGTTTTAAGGGTCGCCGCTTACAATTCATTATGGAGAAATTCAGTGCCCAATCGCATCTGGCAAAACAGCTATACCGATGGAATCCCGTTCGAAATCGACACGTCTGAATGTAAATCCATCAATGAGCTCTTCAACAGAGCCGTTGTGGACTTTGGCGACAAAACCGCATTCAGCAGCTTCGGTGCCGAGCTGACTTTCAGGGACGTGGACGCCCTGTCCAGAGATTTTGCCGCTTACCTGCAAAACGAGCTGGGTGTTAAAAAAGGAGACAGGGTAGCCATGATGGCGCCCAATACGCTGGTGTTTGCAGTCGGCATGTTCGGCGTCATCAGGGCGGGAGGAGTTCAGGTCAATGTGAACCCGCTCTATTCGCCGAGGGAACTCGAGCACCAACTCAAAGACGCAGATGCCGATACCATTATCGTATTTTCGGGATCGACCGAAACGCTGGCACAGGTCATCGAAGCGACCCCGGTAAAAAATGTCATCGTATTCGGGCTCGACGACCTGGTAAACAGGGGATTGCCATCTCCTCCGGTTGACTCGAGGCTCTCCCGCACCATCGCTTTTACCGATGCCTTGTCAAAAGGCAGCGGACTCGGTTTCGAAGAGCCCCTGCTGGAACAGGACGATTTGCTATTCCTGCAGTATACCGGTGGAACGACAGGCTTATCCAAAGGCGCCATGCTCACTCATGGCAACCTGCTGGCGAATATCGCCCAATTCGAGGCGATTGATCCGGGCTACATTGAAAAGGGCGGAGAAGTGGTGATTACCGCGATTCCGATGTATCACATCTTTGCACTGATGGTTAACACGCTGTCCTTCTTCAAACTGGGTGGCAAGAATGTCCTGGTGACCAATCCGCGGGACATGGAAGGATTCGTGAAAACCTGGGCGGTAAGCAGCCCGACCATTTTTACCGGCGTCAACACACTCTACGTTGGCCTGCTCCACACACCGGGTTTCGATGCTATCGATTTTTCAAACCTGAAAATATCTATGGGCGGCGGTGCGCCGGTTCAGCAGGCCGTGTCCCAGAAGTGGAAAGACCTGACCGGCAGGTACATCAAGGAAGGCTATGGCTTGTCCGAAACATCACCCATCCTGACCGTCAACCAACTGGGTGAAACTGGATACCGCGCCGGCATAGGCGTGCCGCTGCCGTCGACCGACGTCTCGTTGCGGGATGATGACGGGCGCGAAGTTCCGCAGGGTGAACCCGGTGAATTCTGTGCCAGGGGGCCGCAGATCATGAAGGGCTATTGGCGTCAGCCTGAAGCGACCGCCGAGGTAACGACCGCCGACGGCTATTTCAAAACCGGCGACGTGGCGGTGATGGAAAAAGACGGGTATTTCCGGATCGTGGATCGTAAAAAGGACATGATCCTGGTTTCCGGATTTAACGTTTTCCCCAACGAGATCGAGGAAGAAGTGGCTGGCATGCCGGGTGTTATGGAGTCCGCTTGTGTGGGTGTGCCACATGAGGCCAGCGGCGAGGCGGTAAAACTTTTCGTCGTCAAATCGGATGCCTCCATTACCGAAGATGACGTGCGCGCTTTCTGCAAGGAGAGATTGGCCGGTTACAAGGTGCCGAAACAGGTGGTTTTCCTGGACGAGCTGCCAAAATCTGCGGTGGGCAAGATTCTGCGCCGAGAGTTGAAGTAGCTCGCCGATGAAGAACAGGCTGAGCGCGGTCGACTGGGCATTTTTGCAGGCAGAGTCGCCAACCAACCTGTCTCATGTCGCCGGACTGTGGGTGTTCAGGCTGCCGCAAGGTTACCGCAAGAATTTCTGGCGCGAATTCATGGAGGGGCTGGACAATGCCGCCGTGGCGACGCCACCCTTCGACTACAAACTGGCAGATGGCTTCGATCTGCCCCACTGGGTGGAAGATCCAGAGTTTGACCTGGACAACCACGTTCGTTACGCGGCGCTTCCCAGGCCGGGTTCCACGAAGCAATTGCTGCGGATGGTTTCCCGCATTCATTCACACCCGTTGGATCGTTCGCGCCCACTGTGGGAATGCTACCTGGTCGAGGGAATAGCCGGTCGGCGGGTGGCGATTTACTTCAAGGTGCATCATGCACTGCTCGATGGGGTTGCGACGATGGAGTACCTGGTCGGGTCACTGCTGAAGTCGCCCGGCGAGCAGGTAAACAGGGCCTTTTGGCAACCTCCTTTAAGAAGAAAAGCGCAGCAGGAGCCAACCGGATTGCTCAGTCGGCTGGGCAAGGTTTCGGCGGGCCTGGTGGAGCAAGCCAGGACGGTCCCTGAATTGTCGGCAACCCTGGCCAGGGAGGGTCTCAAGGTATTGAATCTGGCAGAAAGCCAGGCCAAGGCGCCTTTTTCTGCTCCGAAGACGAAATTGGGCCAGTCGATTTCGAAAGATCGCAGGCTGGGCGTCAAGAGCTTTTCTCTGTCGCGCATCAGGAACCTGGGCCGGGCAACGGACTCCACGGTCAATGACATCGTACTGGCCATCAGCGCCGGGGCCTTGCGTGACTACCTGATCGAAACCGGGGGTCTGCCAAAGAAACCGATGACTGCCTGGGTTCCGGTTTCCCTGCGATCCGGCCAGGAAGGAGAGGCGGGTAATAACGTCTCAGTCATGGTGTGCACGCTCGCGACGGACATTGAAGACGCCGGTGAACGCCTCGAGTTGATCAGGGCCTCGATTCGTGCCGCAAAGGATCAGCTCAGGGGGCAGTCTGCGCGGGCCTCCGACAACTACACGCAGTTATTGAGCGGACTGGTGGTGCTGACCCAGGCCCTGGGAGTGGCAGACCGCGTTGCGCCGGCCGCCAACGTGATTATCTCAAATGTCCCGGGCTCCAGAGAAGTGCGATATCTCAACGGTGCTGTCCTGGTCGAACAATACCCAATGTCGATGCTGATCGACGGGCAGGCACTGAACATAACGGTGACCAGCCACGATGAGCGCCTGGATTTCGGCTTGCTGGCCTGTCCCAATGCCGTGCCGGACCCCCAACAGCTGGCCGACCTGCTGCAGATCGCGCTGGAAAAGCTCGAAGCAGCACAGCAAGACTCCGGGCAAAGCAGGAGAAAAGACATGACAGGAGAGAAAAAAGTAGCAAGAAAAAAGAAAGCGCTGAAAAAAAAGACGATGAAGAAAAAGGTCATGAAGAAGCCGGCGAGCAAGGGGCTCTACGCAAAGCTGGTTGCTTCACTGGCTGCGATTCCGGTCGATTCGCTGAACCAGGTCGTTTCCGGCCAGGAGCTGAACAGAAAAGCAGCGGAATCGCTGCAGAAATCGCTGGATAAAGTGGAAGAAGTCACCCAGGCATTGAAATTGACTGCGGCGCCCAATGAAGACGGCAAGCGGGAGGGCCTGAACGGGCCGGACCCAGAGCTGATGCACACCCAGGCTCCGCTGTGGAATGCCCTGATGGATTACTATTTCCGGCTGGAAATAGATGGCTGGGAGAACATCCCGGATGACCCGTCGTTGCTGATCGGAATTCATTCAGGAGGCCCACTGACCATGGATGCCTGGACTGTGGCTCTTGCATGGTGGCGGCATTTCGGAGAAAAACGGAGCCTGCATGGCACAGCGCATGACGTTCTGATGGCTTCACCGGGTCTCGGCACCTATTTCCGTCGAATGGGGACCATTTCACCGTCCAGGGAAAACATTGCCGCCGCATTCACCAAGGGCGATGACGTAATCCTGTGGCCCGGCGGAGAGGTGGACGCATTCCGAAGTTTTGACAAGCGGGACCAGGCCGTCCTGGGTGGCCGCAAGGGTTTCATCCGGCTCGCGATACGCGAACAGGTGCCTATCGTGCCGATGGCGACGGTGGGTGGTCACGATACCCTGTTCGTCCTGTCGGAAGGCCGCGGAATTGCAAAAGCCCTGGGGCTCAAAAAACGCTTGCGCAGTGAGGTTGCGCCCGTGACCTTGAGCATACCGTTCGGCGTTCAATTGCACCTGACACCATTCCAGCATATTCCATTACCGGCCAAGATTCGCACGGAATACCTCGAGCCGGTTTATCTGGATACTGACCGTGACAAGGAAAATGACAACGCGTATGTTGGAGAAATCTATAACGAAATCGAATCCATGATTCAGTCGGGTATGGACCGGCTGGCGAAAAAGCGCAAATTCCCGTTGATGGGCTGACCCCCCAGACAGAGAAAGGAGAGCAGAATGCGAGATATGAAAAAACTCCCGTACAGCCGCCTGAGTATTCTGGCTGCAATGGCTACTGGCCTGTTCATTTCAGTCGGGGCTCTGGCCCAGGACAGACCCAATATCCTGATCATCTGGGGTGACGACATCGGCGTTTACAACACCAGCGCCTACAACGACGGTGCAATGGGCTACCGCACGCCGAACATCGATCGCATCGCGAATGAGGGCCTGCGCTTCACGGATTACTACGGCGACCAGAGCTGTACGGCCGGTCGTTCCTCGTTCATAACC
Source organism: uncultured Lysobacterales bacterium (assembly GCA_937924405.1). Taxonomy (GTDB): domain Bacteria; phylum Pseudomonadota; class Gammaproteobacteria; order Xanthomonadales; family SZUA-36; genus JAHEFT01. Next base: position 30,116 of record CALDVW010000024.1, on the reverse strand, counting down.
GGGCAGTCCCCCCTGCGTACCGGATTGTCAAAAGTGGGTCTGCCCGGCGCGGAACTCGGCTTGCAGGACCGGGATGTGACGCTGGCCACCCTGCTGAAATCCAGGGGCTACGCCACCGGGCAGTTCGGCAAGAACCACCTCGGAGACAAGGATGAATTCCTGCCCACTGCACATGGCTTCGACGAGTTTTTCGGCAACCTGTATCACCTGAACGCAGAAGAAGAGCCGGAAGACCCGGATTACCCCACCCAACCCTGGTTCAAGGCTAAATTCGGCCCGCGGGGTGTGATTCATTCCTTTGCCGACGGCAGGATCGAGGATACGGGCGCGCTGACGCGTAAACGCATGGAGACGGTGGACGAGGAATTCCTCGCCGCGAGCCTCGATTTCATAGACCGGGCCCATGCTGCCAAGAAGCCCTTTTTCGTGTGGTTCAACGCAACCCATATGCATTTTCGTACCCACACCAAGGCGTCCGATCTCGGCCGCTCGGGCCAGGGGCCCTATAACGACACCATGATGGGCCATGATGACACCGTGGGTAAGTTGCTGGACAAGCTGGATGAATTGGGCCTGGCAGAAGATACCATCGTGATGTATTCAACTGATAATGGTGCTCACTTCAACACCTGGCCTGATTCAGCCATCACGCCTTACCGCAGTGAAAAGAACAGTAACTGGGAAGGCGCTTACCGCGTTCCGGCCATGGTGCGCTGGCCCGGCAAGATTGCGGCCGGCGAAGTCAGTAATGAAATCATGAGCCACCTCGATTGGGTCCCGACTTTGCTGGCGGCGGCCGGAGAACCGGACATTGCTGAAAAACTGAAAAATGGCCACTCGGTCGACGGCAAGTCCTACCGGGTGCATCTGGATGGATATAATTTTCTGCCGTACCTGACGGGCGCAGCAGAGCGTGGGCCACGCCAGGTATTTCATTACCTGGACGATGAAGGCATGCCGGTCGGCGTTCGCGTTGGTGACTGGAAGGTTGTTTACGCGGAGCAGCGCGCGCAAACCATGGCGCTGTGGGCAGAACCCATGGTGATACTCAGGTTACCGAAGATATTCAATCTCCGCCGCGACCCCTTCGAACGCGCAGACCACAATTCCAATACCTACTGGGACTGGATGATTGACAAGGCGCCGCAGCTATACCTGGGCCTGGCCACCACCGGTCAGTTTCTGCAAACATTCAAAGACTATCCACCCAGCCAGAAGGCGGATTCCTGGTCGGTGGACAAATTAACCGAGCGATTCCTGTCCGAAGCAGAAAAGGGCCGTTGAAAAAACCTGGATCCCTGGGGTCAGAGTAAGTTCCTTACTCTGACCCCGTTCCTGCGTTCCTCCTTCAGACAGCGCCGAAGGAAATCAGTGCGTCTGCTACCTTCTTGAAGCCGGCAATGTTGGCGCCTCTCACGTAGTCGACGTAGCCGCCTTTCTCGCTGCCGTATTCGACACAACGTTCATGGATGCCTTTCATGATCTCGCCCAGGTGGTCGTTCAGCTCCTTCCGGGTCCACGACATGCGCATGCTATTCTGGGCCATCTCCAGGCCGGAAACCGCCACGCCCCCGGCATTCGCCGCCTTGGGCGGGCCATAGAGGATTTTGGCCTTGCGGAAAACCGCAATCGCATCGTTGTCGGAACCCATGTTGGCGCCTTCGGCAACACCGATGCAGCCGTTCTTGACCAGTGTCGCCGCTTCTTCCCCGTTCACTTCGTTCTGGGTGGCGCAGGGAAAAGCAAGGTCGCAGGGCACTGACCAGGGCCGTTGGCCGGGATAGAACTCGCAGCCAAATTCATCCGCATACTCGGAAATCCGTCCATAACGGACTTCCTTGAGATTTTTCACCCACTTGAGCTTCTTCTTGGTGATGCCATCCGGGTCATGGATGAAGCCGGACGAGTCCGAAAGCGTGACCGGTTTTGCACCATGCTGAATCAGCTTCTCGGTCGCATAGATGGCCACATTGCCGGAACCCGAGACCAGACAGGTTTTTCCTTCGATGTCCTGTTTCTGGTGCCTGAGCATGTCCTCCATGAAATAAATGGTGCCGTAGCCTGTCGCTTCCACACGAATTTCGCTGCCGCCAAAAGACAGGCCCTTGCCGGTGAGCACGCCCGTGAACTGGTTGGTGAGGCGCTTGTACTGGCCGAACAGGTAACTGATTTCCCGTCCACCAACACCAATATCCCCGGCAGGGACATCCGTAAAGGGGCCGATATGCCGATACAGTTCACACATGAAAGCATGGCAAAATCGCATGATTTCGCCGTCGGATTTGCCCTTGGGGTTGAAGTTGGAGCCACCTTTCGCACCGCCCATTGGCAGGCCGGTGAGGCTGTTCTTGAATACCTGCTCGAAAGCCAGGAATTTCAGGACACTCAGGGAAACGCTGGGGTGGAAGCGCAAGCCGCCTTTGTAGGGTCCAATCGCATTACTTTGCTGAACCCGGTAGCCCTTGTTGACCCGGATGCGTCCATCGTCGTCCAGCCAGGTAACCCGGAACATGATGACCCGGTCCGGTTCGGTCATGCGTTCCGAGAGGTTGTGATCCTGGTAATGGGGATTCTCATTGACGAAGGGGATGACATCGTGGGCCCACTCGGCAACGGCCTGGTGAAATTCGGTCTGGCCTTTATTGCGGCGTTTGACACCGTCCATAAAGCCGGTAAAGGTTAATGAATTGGGATTTCTCATCATGGCTATACCACTCTTATTAGTTGATCCAAAACAGGGTCAGGCCGTTCGGCCAAAAGAGCGTGGCCGGAGCCCTCGAGTATTGCTTTCTCGGCGTTGGGCAGCGCTTGCGCCACCTTCATCGCCGAGCGGACGGGCGTGAGCATGTCACGCTCACCCAGAATCAGGAGGGCGGGGCACTCGATACTGGCTGCGTGGTCCATCCCTTCGATGTATTCGTTACAGGCATTGAGGTCGTTGTGGATCACCCCGGGCCGGGCTTTTTCCATCAGGCGCAGTCCGCCACCCAGCATCCAGTTGCCGGGAGTGGCATTGCCACCCAGTTGGGCCGACTTGCTGTAACCCCAGTAATTCAGCATTTCAATGGCCTCGTGCTTGTCCTCTTTCGCGTTATCAAGCAGGAACCCGGAAACCGGCATCGGTACGGTTACCCCGACCAGCGCAATCGAACGAACGCGTTGCGGATGCCGCGCCGCTGTGGCAATGGCAACCAGTGAACCCAGGCTGTGCCCGACCACCGCAGCACTTGAAATACCCGCTGCATCCAGCACCTGGACGGCCCAGTCAGCCATCGCTTCGATGGATTCCAGTGGTTCACCACCGGATCGCCCGTGCCCCGGCAAATCCACCGCCAGCACATTGCGATCATGCCGTGCAAAATAGCGAGTTGGCAAGACCCAAATGGTGTGGTCTTGACCTGTGCCATGTAGAAACAAAACAGTTGGTTTTTGCGGGTCAATTTCGCGGTTTCCGGTTGCGACGTAGACCACTTCTCCCTTGATTTTCAGCTGCATGCTCAGCCTGCCTTATGTTTTTTGTGAAACCTTCAGACCGAGTCCGATATCTTCAATAAGATCATCGATATCCTCGATACCGACTGAAATCCGGACCAGGCCTTCCGAGATGCCCGCTGCTTCCAGTGCGGCGGCATCCATGCGGTGGTGGGTGGTGCTGGCCGGGTGGATGACCAGGGTCTTGGCGTCACCGATATTCGCCAGGTGCGACACCAGTTCCAAACTTTCTATAAAGCGCTGGCCGGCAGCGCGGCCACCTTTCACACCGAAGCTGAAAACGGCGCCCGAGCCTTTGGGCAGCAACTCACGGGCCAGTTCGGTATCCGGGTGCCCGGGAAGTTCGGGGTAGATCACCCAGTCGACAGCCTCGTGCTGATCCAAATAGTCCACCAGCTTGCGTGTGTTGTCGATATGCTTTTGCATTCTCAGGGGCAGGGTTTCCAGTCCCTGCAGAACCAGGAAAGACGTCATCGCGCTCATGCAGGCGCCAAAATCCCGGGCGCCTTCCTTGCGCGCCCGGGTGATGAAGGCGGCGGGCCCGAATTCCTCGGCAAAATCCAGGTCGTGGAAGCCCTCATAGGGTTCTGTAAGCGTCGGGAACAGGCCGGAAGCCTCCCAGTCGAAAATGCCGCCATCCACCAGCAGACCGCCAATCACGACGCCGTGCCCGCTGAGAAACTTGGTGGCCGAATGCATCACGATGTCCGCACCAAGGTCGAAAGGCCGGCACAGGTACGGCGTGGTAAAGGTCGAGTCGATCATCAATGGCAACCCGGCCTCGTGCGCAACTTTCGCTACCTGTGGAATATCGAGTACTTCCAGGCCGGGATTGCCCAGCGTCTCACCGAATAGCAGGCGGGTATTGGGGCGAATGGCCGCCTTGAATGCCGCTGGATCTCGCGGGTCCACAAATGTGGTGTCGATACCAAAGCGCGGCATCGTGTAAGCCAGCAGGTTATGCGTGCCGCCGTACAACGATTGCGAAGAGACGATATGTGAGCCGGCGCCCATCAGCGTGGCGATGGCCAGGTGCATCGCGGCCTGGCCACTGGCTGTGGCAATAGCACCCACGCCGCCTTCCAGCGCACTGATGCGCTCTTCCAGCACCGCGTTGGTCGGATTGGAAATACGTGAGTAGACATGACCCGTGCGTTCGATATTGAAAATAGAGGCGGCGTGATCGGTGTCCTTGAAAACGTAGGATGCAGTTTGGAAAATCGGCGTCGCGCGGGCGCCGGTTACAGGGTCCGGCCTTTGCCCTGCGTGCAACGAAAGGGTGTCGAGATTGTATGTCCTGATCTTGGCCATCAGCTGTTACCTGCCTGTTTGCTCCCGGATATCCGGTGGAATGATTTTTTGTGCCTCGAACCAGGGTGTTTTCACGACTTCGGCGCTTCTGGGTCCATCTGGGCAATGGACCGTCAGCTGCGAACCGATGGCAGCCTGTTGCGCAGGCAGGTTTGCCAGGCCGATGTTTCTTTCGAGGCGGGGTGACCACACACAACGGCTGACGTGACCGGTTCTTTTGCCATTTTCGACAACATGCCAGAACGCTTCGTTGTGGCTGATGGGCTCTCCGCTGATTTCAATTCCCACCAGGCGGCGGAAATTCCCCCTGGCCTGAATTTGGCGAAGCGCATCGCGGCCCAGAAAGTCTGCTTTCTTATCCAGGTCGACGAGCCGGTCCAGGCCGAAAGTGAACGGATTGTCGAGTCGCCTGATGTCTGAAAAATACGACAGTAGACAACCTTCAATACTGCGGATCGTATTCGGGGCGGCCGGGGCGATGTTGAATTCTTCGCCGGCTTCCATCACCGTATCCCACAGTTCATTGCCGTGGATATGGTCCTCCAGGTAGAGTTCATAGCCCAGTTCGCCGCTCCAGCCGGTTCGGCTGACGGCCAGTTTCAGCCCGTTCAGCTCCGTTTCCATCACGTGGTAATAGCCCATTTCGAGCGCGGCGTCCCCGAACAGCTTGTAAGCCACCCTGGGTGACTTGGGGCCCTGCAGTTGCAACGGACAGATGTCGCCTTCACGGACTTGCACATCCATCCCTGTCTGGGTTGCAATGCCCTGCGCCCACAAGACAACGTCGCCATCACCGGGTGACAACCAAAACTCGTCATCGTGCATGCGCATCAACACCGCGTCATTCACCATGCCCCCGTTCTCGTCAGTCAACAGGACGTAAAGGCAGCGGTGCGAGGGGCAGTCGGACAGGTTCCGGGGCGTCAGCAACTCCATGAAACGTTTCGCATCCGGCCCCTTTATGACAATTTGCCGCTGACAGGAAACATCCCACAGGGTGACGTCATTGACCAGGCTCCAGTACTCTGACACGGGGTCCCCGTAATGGGTTGGCATGTACATGTGGTTGTAGACGGTAAAAGCCTTGGCTCCCCAACGCATGGTTGCATCGAAATAGGGTGATTTACGCACCCTGGGGCCGATGCTGATCATCGGACAATTTTCGGGGGAGGTGTGGTTTACGTCGTTCCTGTGCATAACTCTGTTCCGCCTGCGAATATGCAAAAAATTGATTCTACTTGGAACTTAGCTTTTCACCAAACCAGTTGATATGCAGCGGCCAGAGGCTCTTTGGATAAGAGGGTGAAAATCCCGCCTGCAATTCTCCCGGGTAAACGATCAGCCAGCTTTTCACACTCCGCTCTTTCAGTGCGACATAGTGATATGGAATGGTTTCGTCTCATGAATTTCTTTGGTGTAGAGAGGTTCGGCCAATGATATTCTTCTGCAACAGGAATACAATCACTGACGTTATGCAATTTACAGTTTCAGCACGTGGAAAAGTGTCGGCGGTCCCGATACAGCAGTTCATCCGGAAAAACTACAATGATCTTCCCATTGAGCAGATCGACAGTTTTTTCGGTTTCACCGAAGCCAGCACGTTGTATGGAGGCCGGTTTTTTGCCAGCACCGAGTTGAGCCGATATGACGTGCGTTCTCTTTACAAGATGAACATAAACGTGCGCCTGCCGCTGACCAATCACTATGCGACGGCTGAGGAGTACGAAGAAAACCTGCCGTTTCTGGAGAAATATCATCGCCCCGGCAACTCACTGATTATCACCAATGACGAGTTGGCCGGGTGGATTCGGGCCGACTTTCCCGATTACAGGCTCGAAGCCAGTGTGATTAAGAATATCAACACCCTGAGCAAGGTCGATGCGGCATTCGAAATTTACGACACGGTGATCCTGCCAATGGCGTCCAATGATGATGAGGATCTTCTTAAATCCATCGACAACAAGAAAAACATCACCCTGTTCGCCAACGCAGGTTGTGCTTACACCTGCCCATCCAAAATCTGCTACCCCAGTGTTTCAAAAGCCAACAAGACAGGCGACAACAGCCTGTTCCAGTGCTCACAGAAGCTCAAGGAGCGCAATACCATCGGCATGCATGATTTCGATCTGGATCACCTGCAGGCGCTGGGTTTCGAACGCTTCAAACTACTTCGCCCACGGCAGGGAAACATGACCGGGTTTTGAGGGCTGGCTTTGATCCGGGGCGACTGACATGAGCCCCGATCGAAGTGGCGGGATCATTTCCGATCGGGTAAACCGGAAGCTTCTAGCGCTGCAACGACGGCTTCAGGGCTTCCCAGTGTCAACAGGTTGAAGCCCGATACTCCGGGAATCCCGGCGATATCCCGCATCAGCTCAGCGCAGATATCGATCCCTTCGAGCTGTGGGTCCGGGACCTTTTCCAGCCGCTCGATAACGGAATCCGGGATCAGTGCGCCGCGATGGTTTTCCACCAGCCACCTGGCGGATTCAGCAGAAGGCAAGGGCGCCAGGGTCACGATGACCGAGTAGTTCCAGGTGACTTTGGCCTCGACCATGCGCCGCATATATAGGCGCAGCATTTCCGGGTCAAAACAGGGTTGGGTGACCAAAAACCGCGCCCCGGCGCCGGCCCGTGCCAGCAGAAGCTCTGCATTCCAGCCGGGTTCCGGTGCGAAAACGGTGGCACTGGTGCCGATGACGAATTCGTGTTCACCATCGTCCCACTCTTCCTCGTTCATCGCATTGGCCATCGCAACCAGCTCGCGGCAACTCATATCAAAAACCGGTTTTGTGTTTGGTTCCTGTCCTGCCGGCAGACGACTGCCCTTGTCGAGGATCAGGCTGCTTACACCCAGGGCCCGCAGGCCCAGCAGTTCGCTTTGTAAGGCGATGCGGTTACGGTCCCGGCAGATCAGCCGGGGAACGGCATCAATGCCGTTCCTGGCCAATAGGCCGGACAGGGCAAGGGGCGACACCTGGGCCCGGCCGGATGGGTTCTCTGCAAGCTGTATGGCATCGACGCACCCGGTCACCACAGCAGCCTGCTGCAGGGCTTCGTCGATGGTTGTCTCCCGGTGCAGGGAGAGCTCGGCAGTGAAGGTAAAGCCGGAGCCTTGCAGCACCTGCCTGAAGGTTTTCAATCAATTTTCCAGTTGAGCAGTTTGGGGTTGGTGCTGGCGAGCAGTTTTTCGGGCACGTCGGCCAGTGACATCAATGACTCGCAGGCAACCGTCCCATCAGGCAGGATGATCTGACCTTCCGCTTTGCCCAGGCGCCCGCGCAGGCGCAGTATTCTGCCGACAACTTTCAATGGCGTTTCCACCGGTACGGGGTGGCGGAACAGGATCTGCAATTTTACCGACATCATGAAATGATGGTGGTCGCCAATCATGGAAACCCGCGCCACGACCTCATCCAGCATCGCGGTCAGGACTCCGCCATGCGCTACGCCGGGGTAGCCCTGGTAATGAGCCGGTATGGTGTATTCGCTGACCACCTCCAACTCGCCGTCGTCGTAAAACTGCATGTAGAGGCCGACCGGGTTACTCCGGCCGCAAACGAAACACATCTCGGAGTTGGGCTGCTTTTTCATGGTGAACAGTTTAGCCGCCCACGCGACACATTTCCTGTTCGCTTTTATCTCATAAAAGGCGTGCGATGTGCCGTTACGCCGGCCGCCTGCTCTGCAGGGGTCTTAACGGCCAGAGCGGGTAAATCCGTTTCGGCGAGTCCTGCCGGGCTTATCGCTCCAGGAAACGGGGCATCAGGTTGGCCAGGTTGCAGGGCCTGGTGCGGGCATCGAGTTGCGGGCGGATCACGTCTTCCCAGGCGGTACGGCAGGCTCCGGGCGAACCCGGCATGCAAAAAATCACCGTCCCGTTGGCAAGCCCTGCGAAGGCTCGCGACTGGATCGTGGCGGCTCCGATATCGGCGATGGAAGCCGCCCTGAACAGCTCACCAAAACCCTCGATGGCTTTGTCAAACAGGGGTTCCAGCGCTTCCGGAGCAATATCCCTGCCGGTCAGACCGGTGCTACCGGTAGTCAGCACAATATCGACTGCATCATCTGCAATCAGGGCCGAAATTTCCGAGCGCAGGACGTACTTGTCGTCCCTGATTATCTTGCGGTTCGAGAGGACATGTCCCTCGCCCTGCAACGATTCGGCCAGGTAGTCGCCCGATGTGTCATTTTCCGCCGTGCGGCTATCGGAAATGGTAACGACCGCTATGCGCAGCGGGATGAACTTTGCGTCTGTCGATGTTCTGCTCATGGTATCTATTGGTGTCAGGGTCTAGTTTGCGGCGCTCGTGCCAATCACGGCGCTCGGGTCTTCTTCATAGAGTGCCGGAAGAGAGTGTGCCACGCCGCGGTGGCAGTGGATACAGGTTTTACCTTCATCAAAGCCTTCGATGTGGGCATCGACCCCCCGCCGGCCCTGCTCGAAATAGTCCATGGACTCGTAATCGTGGCAATTACGGCATTCCCGGGAATCAGTTTTTTCCATCGAGGACCAGACATGCCGCGCCATGGTCAGCCGCTTGGCTTCAAATTTCTCAGGCGTGTTAATGCTGCCCAGCGCCTTGTGCCACAACTCGTTGCTCGCACGGATTTTGCGCACCATCTTGTAGCCCCATTCCTTGGGTACGTGGCAATCGGGACAGGTGGCGCGCACGCCGGTGCGGTTGGTGTAGTGGATGGTGTCCTGGTATTCCTGGTAGACGTAGTCCTGCATCTCGTGGCATGAGATACAGAACTCTTCAGTGTTGGTCACCTCCAGTGACCAGTTGAAACCGCCCCACAGAACGACACCCATGATGATGCCCGCAACCGTCAGGAATCCAACGCTGAAGTGACTGGTCGGGTGTTTGAGAAAATTCCACAGTTTTTTGAACATGCCTTGGCTCACTGCAGTACTTTGACTGCTTCGAATTCATTGTCCACCAGTGGTGCAACGTCACGCTGCCCTACATGGCATTGGGTGCAAAAGTAGCGGGAGGCGGAGACATTGGCCATTTCTACCCCTTCACGATTGGTGAAATGGGTCTGGCTGATTTTTGTCGCGCCGGATTCTTCGTAGTTGGCCCAGCTGTGGCAAGTCAGGCATTTGTTGAATTTGAGGTTAATCTGGTAACCCTTGGTATCGTGGGGGATCAGCGGTGGCTGCTGGACAAAGTCCCGCTGAATCGGCGCTCCGTCGGGTTCCCAGCGCTTGGAATCGGGATTCTTCGAAGTGTCCTCAATCGGGTTCATCCCCCTCAGGGAACGCAGATCTTCCTGTGAGAACAACGGTCCATACCAAGTCAGCACGGCTGTTGCCACGATGAGCATTACCACTGGTTTGCCATTCATGTCCTGGCCTCCTTCTGCTCGAAATTATTGGGTTGAAATGGATTGGTTTTATATCGGGTGCCAAAAGAAAAAACCTGTTTTGAACAAACGTCGATACAGCGTCCGCAGTTTGTGCAATTGGCTTCATCGACAACCGGGCCGATGCCGTCTTTTTCGCCAAACAGCGCTGGCCGGATGACCTGTGGTTCCGGGCAGACGTCGAAACAGTCCATGCACTTGTCACAGCTGTCGCGATGATCCGCTCGGACGCGCAGGGGGCTGTGGGTTCCCAGCAGGCTGTAGCAGGCGCCCATGGGGCACAAATGTCCACACCAGCCCCTGCGGCTGACGGCAAGGTCAAAAATGAAGACGGCCAGGATCAGCAGCCAACCGGCGCCCATGCCGAATAAAATCCCCCGGTGCAGCACCGATACCGGGTTAATGAGTTCCCAGGCCGCCAGCCCGGTGATCGTTGCAAGGGCGAATACGGCCGCCAACAGCCAGTAACGCGTATTGCGATGTATTCTGGTATTGCCGCGGAGCCTGAACTTGCGCCGCAGCCAGTAGGCCAGGTCGGTGACCGGGTTAACGGGGCATACCCAGGCGCAAAATGCGCGTCCCCCGACCAGGAAATAGAACAGCGCTATGATCAGCGCCCCGATCAGGGCCTGTGATCCAAACTGCAAACCGGCCAGCCAGGACTGCAGCAGTATAAAGGGATCTGAAAGGGGTAATACGCCCAGGGTCAGGCTGGAATTCAGGTTGCCCTTGATGATCCAGGTTCCGGCCCAGGGGCCGAGCAGAAACAGGCCCAGGATACCGAACTGTGACACACGGCGCAGGATCAGGAAACGGTTTCTCTGCCAGCGGGTCCTGGTATGTTCCGCTGGTGAGGAATTGGCCCGGAAACGGCTCATTGGCCATCCTTTGAAGCCTGGTTCAGGCTATCCAGCGGATTTTCGGGGAAAGGGTCCTGCTGCGGCTGCCCGCCCCGGATCAGGCCCTGGCCCTCGTAATCGTAGTCCATGCCCTCCGGCAGGTTGTAGCGATGCTCAGGATCGGGGGAAACCAGGCTGCCGCCCGCCTCTTCTTTTTCTTCCCAGCCCCAGCGGTAGTGATCTGCAGAGGTCCCTTTTGCCAGGGCCATCGGCAATACCTTGATCGCCGCTTCAGGCAGGACGCATACCCGTTCACACTTGCCGCATCCGGTGCAGTGATCCGAATGGACGGTCGGTATGAAATAGGTGTGCTTTCCACTGCGTTCGTTATGACGCATCTCGAGCGTGATGGCCTTGTCGATTACCGGACATTCCCGATAGCACACTTCACAGCGCAGCCCCTGGAAGTTCAGGCAGGTTTCCTGGTTGACCAGGGCGGCCAGCCCCATGCGGGCGTCGTCGATATCGGTCAGCGCGGGATCCAGCGCGCCCGTCGGACAGGCGGCCACGCAGGGGATATCCTCACACATTTCGCAGGGAACATCACGAGCCGTAAACCAGGGAGTGCCAAGCATGACCTCATCGTCCATGGTGGCCAGCTTGAGTGTGCCGTAAGGACAGTCCCGCACGCACAGGCCGCAACGGATGCAGGCGCCGAGGAATTCTTTCTCCTGACGTGCGCCTGGCGGTCGCAGGGCCAGTAACGGCAAGGGAGCAGCCTTACTCGCATAGGCACCCAGGCCAAGCGCGGCCAGCGCAACCGTGCCGCCCGTTCGGGCGGTATCCGAAATAAAGCGCCTGCGCTTCATGACCTCAGATCAGGCCCGCGTTACCTTGACCGCACATTTCTTGAAGTCGGTCTCTTTGGAAATCGGACAGGTGGCGTCCAGCGTCAGCTTGTTTATTAACCGTCGTGCATCGAACCAGGGCATGTATACCAGTCCTTCGGGCACGCGGTTACGTCCGCGGGTTTCGATCTGCGCGGTAACTTCGCCCCGGCGGCTTTCGATTTTGGCTACCATGCCACGCCGGAGGCCGCGTTTTTTTGCGTCTTCCGGATGCATGTACAGCATGGCGTCCGGCATGGCCCGGTAGAGTTCGGGTACGCGTTGAGTCATCGAACCGGAATGCCAGTGTTCCAGCACCCTGCCGGTGGACAGCCACATGTCAAACTCTTCATCCGGCGACTCTGCGGCCGGCTCATAGGGCAAGGCGAAAATCAGGGCCTTGCCGTCCGGTTTGCCATAGAACTCGACGCCTTCCTTGACCAGTGGGTCGTAACCGGCGCGATAACGCCACAGCGTTTCCTTGCCATCGATCACCGGCCAGCGCATACCCCGCGATTTGTGATAATCGTCAAACTCGCCCAGCTCATGTCCTTTCTTGGGGCCCTCCAGGCCGAATGTCCGGTATTCCTCGTACAGGCCTTTTTGCAGATAGTAGCCAAAATCCTTCGACTCCTGGTTGTTATAGACATTGCCGCGATCGTCGCTTATTTCCTCAAGCGGAAATTTGTCTACCTGGCCGTTGGCGAAAAGCACGTCATACAGGGTCTTGCCACGATACTCGGGTTTCTTCGCCAGCAACTCTTCCGGCCAGACCTCTTCCACTTTGAAGCGCCTGGAGAATTGGACCAACTGCCACAGGTCGGAACGGGCTTCGCCCGGTGCATCTACCTGCTGGCGCCAGAACTGGGTGCGGCGCTCCGCGTTGCCGTAAGCGCCTTCCTTTTCAGTCCACATGGCGGTTGGCAGGATCAGGTCAGCAGCCTGGGCAGTAACCGTCGGGTAAGGGTCTGAGACCACGATGAAGTTATCCGGGTTGCGATAACCGGGGTAAGTCTCGTTGTTCAGATTGGCCGCCGCCTGCATGTTGTTGTTGCACATGACCCAGTAGGCGTTGATCTTGCCGTCCTTGAGCATGCGGTTCTGCAGCACGGCGTGATACTGGGCCTTGCCATTCAAAGTACCTTCCGGCAGCTTCCATACTTTTTCGGTGAAAGCTCTGTGGCCTTCGTTCATTACGACCAGGTCCGCCGGCAGGCGGTGAGCGAAAGTACCCACTTCGCGTGCCGTACCGCAGGCGGATGGTTGTCCGGTGAGCGAGAACGGACCGTTGCCGGGCTCAGAGATTTTTCCGGTCAGCAAGTGAATGTTGTAGACCAGGTTGTTGGCCCAGGTTCCGCGGGTATGTTGATTGAAACCCATGGTCCAGTACGAAACGACCTTGATGTCCGGGTCGGCATACAGTTCCGCCAGGGCTTCCAGCTTGTCTTTGGGCACGCCGCTGAGTTCAGAAACGTAGTCGGCGTCGTATTTTTCCACGAACTTCGCGTATTGCTCGAAATCGATCGGTGTCGAGCCGCCGGCCTTATCGGCATTGGCTGCATTCTGCTCACGCGGGTCTTCCGGGCGCAGCCCGTAACCGATGTCGTCATTGCCGAGTACGAACTTGGTGTGGTTGCGGACGAATTCCTCGTTGACACGCCCGGTTTTGATGATGTAACGGGCAATATAATTCAAAATCGCGAGGTCAGTCTGTGGCTTGAACACCATGCCGTTGTCGGCGAGGTCGAAACAGCGATGCTCGAAGGTGGAGAGCACCGCTACCTGGCATTTTTCATGGGTCAGACGCCGGTCGGTCAGGCGTGACCACAGGATCGGGTGCATTTCGGCCCTGTTGGAACCCCACAGCACAAAGGCATCGGCATGTTCCAGGTCGTCGTAGCACCCCATCGGCTCATCTGCGCCGAAGGTGCGAATGAAGCCCGCGACGGCCGAAGCCATGCAGTGACGCGCGTTAGGCTCGAGGTTATTGCTCCGGAACCCGCCCTTGTACAGCTTGGAGGCGGCGTATCCCTCCCACACCGTCCATTGACCGGAGCCAAACATACCTACCGAAGGCGGGCCCTTGTCATTCAGGGCCGCTTTCCATTTTTCCGCCATGATGTCGAAAGCCTGGTCCCAGGTCACCGGCGTAAATTCGCCTTCCTTGTCGTACTTGCCGTCCGTCATCCGCAACAGCGGTGTTGTCAGGCGGTCCTTTCCATACATGATCTTGGATAGAAAGTATCCCTTGATGCAGTTCAGGCCACGGTTGACTGGCGCGTCCGGATCGCCCTGGGTGGCCACTATTCTTCCATCCTGCGTTCCCACCAGGACACTGCAACCCGTGCCACAGAATCTGCAGGGCGCCTTGTCCCACCTTATGTCATCCTCTGTCGCCGCCAGCGCCAGGTTTAGCGCAGGTAAGCTGATGCCTGCCGCTGTCGCCGCAGCTGTCGCCGCATTCTTTTTGATAAATTCACGCCGCGAAATACTCATTCCGAATCCTCCGCCTGGGGTTCATGATGATCGTCATATTGATAGATTAGAGTGGCCGACAGGACACCCGCTGTATTTTGGATTTTAGTGATTCTGTCGGCAGCCAGCCGATTGTTCTGCGTGTCGAGCACCACGACAAGTTTGCCTTGTTCATTGTGGCCCATGACCTCTGTTTCCGGCATTGATTCCAGCTCGTTTCGGATTCGTGCCAGTTGGGTTGGTAGCGCCTGAACCACGAGGCTGCTGATGCATAAGCTTCCCACCGGATTATTGTGCTCCACATACGTCCAGCTTGAAAGCTTAAATAGGCCGGTGCCGGGCGGGTATGATCCACATCAACTCGTCAGAAAATTGAGGTAAGGATTTAGCATCTATTGCGGTTCTGGACTGGTTGAAGCAGGGGTGCCAGACATTATTCTTAAGGCAGGTCGGCCCGTTCGTTTCCCGTTGATGAAAACCTGCTCCGCGCCGGCAGTATGATTCAGGGTACAATCAGGCCAACAACCTATTAACTTGAAAAGGTGTATCGCTGGTGACTGATAAAGCCCACGAACCTGACAATCCTGGCCTCATTCTGGACCCAAGTCGCTATTTACCGCCTCGCGATGAGGGTTTCAGGTTGTTGCGAAAAATGATTTTCTATCATCTGAGCCTGTTGATAGTGGTGGTTTCCCTGGCTTTGCTGTTCCCCGGTTTCGTCGATGAGTTACCCGTCGGGGGCGTTACCGAACTGGCCAGCGGCGGTGACATTTCAGTTAAGCGGGTTGAAGAAGTTTCGCCTCCAGAGGGCGATATCGAAATCGTGGAGACGTTTATCCGGGCGACTGGCAAACTGGACCGGCTGGGCTATGCGCGCCAACTCATGATCGTGCTGGTAGGGGTCTGGCTGCTGATGCTGCCGGTGTCCTGGGTTCACAAGGGAATTCACCGGGTCAGTTCATACGATCATTCGCTGGATGAAACGACCCTGATCCTGCCGGGCATCGTGTCGTCCATTGTTCTGGTCGTACAGCATAGTCTTGCACTGGCTTTCAGCCTGGCCGGAATCGTTGCCGGGGTTCACTTCAGGCGGGCCCTGCAAGATACCTTTGATGCGCTGTTTATCCTGGTTGCGATAGGCACGGGCATAGCTGCCGGAGTCAAGGCGCTCGAGATTGCCGCCGTTTTGACCGTATTTTTCTGCTACTCAACGCTCTTTGTTTACTACCTCGGAGACGGGTTGGAATCCCATCACGAAGCCTACCGGAAAGCCCTCAAGCAGCAGCGTAAGGACGCCGCCTCGGCGGCGCCCAAGGGCGATCCTTAAAAAGAGCTCCGGGCAACGTAATCTCAGCGCTTTCGTTGGCTGATTTCAAAATGTTCTGCGCGCAACTTCTTGTGGCGGCGCCGGAAAGTTTGCGCATTGTAGGGGTAGAGAATGGTGATGTGTCCGTCGTCACGCTTGTACCAGCTACTGCAGGAAGTCGCCCAGACGGTATGGGCCAGCGCCCCCTGAATTTCCCTGTCATAAGCCTGCATGGCTTCATTTTTCGGTGCTATCAAACCATTGCTGCCGGCGGCCCGGATGCTGTTAATAATCATGTTGGCCGCCTGCTCGATCATAAAAATGACCGAGGTGGAGCCGACGCCTGTATTGGGTCCGGTCACGAAGTGGTAGTTGGGGAAGCCGGCGACCATGCAGCCCTCGTAAGCGATCGGCGCATTTGACCAGGCCTCGCTGAGAGTCAGGCCTTTCGGGCCGACAACCCGCTGGTCGATATGATGGCCCTGGGTGTCGAAACCAGTAGCGTAAACAATCACATCGGCCTCGTGTTCAGCGCCATCCACGGTTCTCACCCCATGCGGTACGATACGTTCAATACCTGCAGTGACCAGCGAAACATTTTCGCGAGTGAGCGAAGCAAGAAAATTGTCCGAAATCAGCACGCGCTTGCAGCCAATCGGGTAGTCAGGCGTCAGATTATCGCGCAGTTGCGAATCGGGAACGCTCTTCCTCAGCAGTTTCCTGAACTGCCCCATGGCGTAGCGCCGCTGGAAGTTCATGTTGCTGGTTTTTACAATCGGATAGGCCAGCCAGTCGTAACGCAGGAACAGGAACAGGCGGTAGAGTTTGTTGTACAGCGGCAAGTATCGGAAGCACCATTTTTCCAGGGCGGTATAGGCCCGGTCATGGCGCGGAATGATGTAGTTGGCAGTGCGCTGGAACAGGTTGACCTGCGCAGCGACCCTGGCGATTTCGGGTACGATCTGAACGGCGCTGGCAGCGGAACCGATGACTGCGATCTTCTTGCCGGCAAGATCCACCTCGTGGCGCCATTGTGAAGAGTGCCACCGCTCACCGGCGAAGCAATCCGCGCCCTCGATTTCCGGTATCAAAGGCACGTGCAGGCCGCCGCTTCCATCGATTACGTGCCGTGCTTGCTGCTTGCTGCCGTCGCTGAAGGTCACTTCCCAGAAGCCTGAGTCATCATCAAATTCTGATCGTTCGACAGCGCTGGATTGATCGACGTGCGACCGCAGGCCATAGTTATCCACGCAGCGTTCCGAGTACGCCTGAATTTCGTTCCATGGGGAGTATTTGCGCGACCAGTCGGGATTGGGTTCAAAGGAGTAGCAGTAAAAATGGGACATGACGTCGCAGGCCGCACCCGGGTAGCTGTTCCAGTACCAGGTACCCCCCACTTTTGGAGCCTTGTCGAAGATGCGAAAATTGTCGATGCCTTCGTCCAGCAGACGCTTGCCCATGCAAATGCCGGCAAAACCGGCGCCAATGATAAGTGCATCCAGGATAGGGGGCTTCGCTACGGGCATGTCAGGGCACATTCTGATGGTTCCATCATGCAGGGCTCGCTTAATAATATGCTCAAAAACCTTTGTTTCAAACCCTGGTTGCCGGTTTTGCTCCCTTCAACGTTTGATGCGGTCGAGTAAGTCGATCCCGAACTGGCGAAAAAGGTGCACCATGTCCACGAAAACCCAGTTCTCGATGAATTGATCACCGGAGCGCCGCCAGAAATTATGGCCCTGAATTCAGAAGGGATTTAGAAAAGCGCCCAGGTTACTCCCCAGCTCATCGCACAGGTAGCCACCCTCCTGGACGATGAGTACCGGAAGGTCAAACCGGTCCGCAATTTCCCGGCCGATCTGGCCGAAGCCCCCGGTGCTGATCGCAAGGCCCGCGAATGGGTCGCCCTCAAAGGCGTCGAGCCCCAGGGCGATGACCAGCGCGCCGGGATCGAAAGCGACGACCCGGTCCAGAGCCTGCTCCAGAGCCGGCATGTAATCTTCATCACGGGATCCACGTGGCAGCGGAAGGTTAAGATTGAAGCCGCGTCCCGCTCCTTCACCGGTCTCATTGCCATAGCCCCAGAAAAAGGGATAGAAGCGCACCGGGTCTGCATGAATCGAAACGGTCAAAACATCACTTCGCTGGTAGAAAATACCCTGCGTACCGTTTCCATGGTGTAAATCGACGTCGACAATCGCGACCCGGGGAAATTTCTCGAGCAGGGCCTGCGCGGCAATGGCCGTATTGTTCAGGAAGCAGAATCCGCCGGCGACTTCAGCAAAGGCGTGGTGGCCCGGTGGGCGGCACAGGGCGTAAGCGCTGTCGTCGCCGCCAAGCACGCGGCCGGCTGCATGCAGGGCGGTCCAGGCGCTCCAGCAGATGCTGCCCCAACTCTCGACGGACAGGGGGCAGGCGAGATCTGCCATATGGAAACCGGCCTGGGCGACGACCGATGCCGGGTAGCCTCCCGGACTATCCCCCGGGTGAATATTGGGAATGACTACGTCCGCGGCGTTTTCGATTCGAGACCATCGGGTGAAGGCGTTTTGCAGAAATTCGAGGTAACGTTGCGGGTGAATTTTTCGCACCGCTTCCAGGCCATAATCTTCCGGCTTATCCAGGGTGCAGCCCGCCTCGAGGGCGCCCGCCAGCAGACGGTCGCATCTTTCCGGCACTTCCGGGTTCGGCTGCATGACGCCGTTGACCAGGAATTGCTCCGGGTAGTGGCGTTTTTGTTGCTCTGAGAACACGACCTTCATCCGAAACGCTCCGCGGGCAACTTCAGTTCGGCCGCCATTACAGCCAGGCTTTCATCCAGCAGGGTCACGATTTCAGCAACCTGCTCATCCGTGGTGATCATCGGCGGGCAGACCATGAAATGTTCTCCGGCGATGCCGTCGCGCGGTCGCCTGGAGTAGATGATCAGGCCTTTTTCGTAGGCAATCTCGACCAGTCTCTGATCGAGGTTCATGGCCGCCGGGAACGGCTCCATCGTTACCCGGTCGGAAACGATTTCAAAGGCCAGTAACAGACCCTTGCCCCGCACGTCGCCAATGAATGGATAGCGTTGCGCCAGTCGCCGGAGTTCATTTTTCAGAAGCCGGCCGGTCTGTTCCGCCCGGGGCATCAGGTTTTGCCCGAGGATCTCTTCCATCACGGCCAGCCCGGCGGCACAGGCGAGCGGATTGCCGGCATAGGTATGGCCGTGCTGAAAGCCGCCGTCGTCCAGCACGGCATTGATGATCCTGTCGTGCGCCACCATCGCCCCCAGCGGCGCATAACCAGCTCCGAAACCCTTGGCCAGGGCGACGATATCCGGCTCGATATTCCAGTGCTCGGCGGCCAGGAAACGGCCGGTACGTCCGGCGCCTGACATGACCTCGTCGTAGATCAGCAGAACACCAAATTCGTCACAAATTTCCCGGACGCGCGGGTAATAACAGTCGGGGGCGACCAATGCCCCGGTCGAGGCGCCACCGACAGGCTCCATGATGAAAGCCAGTACGCTCTCCGGGCCCAATTCGATGATCTTGTCCCGCAGCAGCCCGGCATAGCGAAGTCCGCGCTCCTCGTCCGTCAGCTCATCACGATCCAGGTAGCAACGGGGCGCCGGAATTTTAGGCATGCTGCGCAGCATTGGCTCGAAAGGCTCATTGAGTGGCTGGTAGGAGGTTACCGCCAGCGCGCCCAGGGTGGAGCCGTGGTAGCAGGGGGACCTTGAAATGACCTGCCATCGCTCCGGCTGACCCCGGGCGACCGCATACTGCCTGGCCAGCTTGAGGCAGCTTTCCACCGCTTCTGATCCGCCGGAAACAAAAAAAACCCGTTCGTGCCCGGCTGGGCTCAGGCCGGCAATCAGCCCGGCCAACCGTTCGGCGGGGTCATTTTCAAAGTGCAGGCGGTAGCCGAAGGTGGCGCGTTGCATCTGCCGGTGCATGGCCTCCAGGACTCGTGGATTGCTGTGCCCGATGTTCGATACCATGGCGCCGCTGGCGGCATCGAGATAGCGCTTGCCACTGGTGTCCCACAGGTAGATGCCCTCCGCGCGATCCAGAAGCGGCCGCCTCAGGCCCGTCTGGTAGAAAAGGCGTGATTCCTGTTCCGCTCTACGATCCATCGTCTAGAATACTAGCATGGCCCGGAAAGTGATCATCACCTGTGCAGTAACCGGCTCGATCCATACGCCAACTATGAGCCGCCACCTGCCGATTACACCGACCGAGATCGCCACGGCGTCCATCGATGCAGCCGCAGCGGGCGCAGCCATCATCCACCTGCATGCGCGTGATCCGGCGACTGGTTTTCCCAGCGCCGATCCGGCTCATTTCATGGAATTCCTGCCCGCCATCAGGGACGCCTGTGATGCCGTGTTGAATATTTCCACCGGAGGAAGCTCCGTGATGTCTCTGGATCAGCGGCTGGCGCCGGCGCGCACGGCGGAACCCGAAATGTGTTCACTGAACATGGGGTCGATGAATTTCGGCATATTCCCGCTGCTGGATCGATATGAAGACTGGCAGCACGATTGGGAACCAAAGTTGCTGGAGGCCACGAAAAGAACCATCTTCAGGAATTCCTTCGAGGACATCGAGATGATCCTCGCGGACCTCGGTGATAACCGCGGAGCGCGGTTCGAGTTCGAGTGTTACGACATGGGCCATATCGATACGCTGGCCTATTACCTCGGCAAGGGCCTGGTCAATCCGCCGTTGTACGTGCAGTTCATTCTGGGTGTGCTGGGAGGGATCGGCGCAGCGCCGGAAAATCTCCAGGCCATGAAGGCCAGCGCAGACCGTTTGCTGGGAGATGCGTACCATTTCTCCGTGCTGGGGGCTGGCAGCATGCAGATGCGGCTGGCGCAGCTGGGCGCCACTCTCGGCGGCCATGTCCGGGTCGGTCTGGAAGACAATCTGACCATCGAGCGGGGCGCCCTGGCCAGCAGCAATGCGCAACAGGTACATAAAGTCCGCCGTATCCTGGAAGAGCTTGGGCTCGAGGTCGCTTCCGCTGATGAAGCGCGTGAGCTTCTGGAATTAAAAGGCAGTGACGGGGTGGCGTTCTGAAGCCGATGGATGACATCATCATCAGGCCGGCAACCGTGCAGGACGTTCCCATGATGCAAAAACTGCTCGAGGAGCTGGCGGCTGCGCTTGGGAAATCAGAGGAGATCAGGGGAACTGAAAGCGATCTCGAGCGCTTTGGTTTCAGTGACCATCCCCGCTTTGAGGCCGTATTGGCCTGCGCTGGCCCGAATGCAGTGGGGCTGGCCGTTTTTTTCTACGAATATTCAACCTGGCGTGGTTTCCCCGGCGTCTACGTGCAGGACCTTTATGTAAACAGCCGCTATCGCGGGAGAGGGCTGGGGCGCGACCTGCTCGATGCGGTGAAGACCGAAGCGAGGCGCTGGGGCGGACGTTACGTAAAACTGACGGTATACGGCAATAATCCTGCCGCGCTCGCTTTTTACAGGCAGCTTGGCTTTGAGATCCGTGGGGATGAAGTGGTGCTGGTGCTTAGAGATTGAACGGCCGGATCAGGCTACAATAAGTTCAATCATCGGGATCTGAAAATGAATGCAATCATTCTGGCCGCGGGCCGCGGAAGCCGGCTGGCGGAGCACAATCCGGAAGGTCTCCCGAAATGCCTGATGGAGTTTGGTGGGCGTAGCCTGCTGGCCCGTCACCTCGAACTGCTATTCCGGTTCGGAATACGGGATGTGGATCTCGTGATCGGCTATGAAGCGGACAAAATTATTGACCACATCGGAACGCTCGCTATTCGTCCGGACGTCGCTTTTCATTTCAATCCCCGATATGAGCTGGGCAGTGTGCTCAGTTTGTGGGCAGCGCGGGATACGCTCAATGCAGGGGCTCCGGTGCTGGTGATGGACGCCGATGTCCTCTACCACCCGGGCATCCTGCAAAGGCTGGTCAACACGGGCATGGAGAATTGTTACCTGATGGACCGTGATTTCCTGCCGGGTGAGGAGCCGGTAAAAATAGCGGTTCATAACGGTTTGATGGTGGATTTCCGCAAACAGCTGGACCCGGATCTGGCACTCGATACCATCGGGGAGTCGGTCGGCTTTTTCCGGTTCGGGCCAGACTGTGCTGCAACCATTGCAAATGAATGTGCGCGCTTCGATACCGAAGGACTGGGCGATGCACCGCACGAAGAAGCGCTCAGAAATGTGTTGCTGAGGCAGCCTGAAAAGTTTGGTTTCGAGGACGTCAGCGGCCTGCCATGGATTGAAATTGATTTTCCCGAAGACGTCGACCGTGCAAGGGAAGAAATACTTGCGGCCATTCGTAGTGATTACCCGGATTTTTGACGGCAATGAAAAAAACGACACAACTGAAAAACCTGCTCCATTCGGACCGCACGGAGTTCATCCTGGAAGCCCATAACGGCCTGTCGGCAAAGATCGTCGAGCAGGCCGGGTTCAAGGGAATCTGGGGGTCCGGGCTCGCGCTGTCCGCCCAGCACGCGGTCCGCGACAACAACGAGCTCAGCTGGACACAGGTCGTGGAAATCCTGGAATTCATGTCCGATGCCACGTCCATACCGATCCTGTTGGATGGCGACACCGGTTATGGTGATTTCAACAACATGCGGCGCCTCGTCGCCAAGCTCGAGCAACGCGGGATTGGCGGCGTCTGCATCGAAGACAAGCTGTTTCCGAAGACCAACAGTTTTATCCAGGGCGAACAGCAGGAACTGGAAGACACCGATGCCTTCTGCGGCAAGATCCAGGCCGGAAAAGACGCCCAGATGGATGATGATTTCTGCATCGTGGCCCGGATTGAGGCCCTGATTGCCGGCTGGGGGCTGGAGGAAGCCCTCAGGCGTGGTGAAGCCTACCATCAGGCGGGCGCTGACGCCGTTCTCATTCACAGCAAACAGTCCCGCCCCGACGAAGTCCTGGCATTCGCCCGCGAATGGGACAATCGCTGCCCGCTGGTGATCGTGCCGACCAAGTATTATTCCACACCGACCGAAGTGTTCCGTGAACACCGCATCAGCCTGGTGATCTGGGCCAACCACCTGATCCGGGCAGGCATTACTGCGATGCGGGCAACGGCTGAATCCATCCACGAATCCGAATCGCTGGTCGATGTCGAAGGGCAGGTGGCTACCGTGTCAGAAATATTCCGCCTGCAAGGCGCGGATGAACTGCTCGAGGCGGAAAAAATATATGCGCGCAGCGCACGCCAGGAAGCCACGGCCGTCATCCTGGCGGCCAGTCGCGGCCGGGGCATGGATGAACTGACCAGCGACCGGCCTAAAGTGATGATCCCGGTGGCGGGAAAAACGGTGTTGCGCAGGCTGGTCGACAAGTTCAAGGCGCAGGGAATCAATGACATTACCGTGGTAGGGGGTTACCGCAACGATGCAATCGACGTCCTGGGAGCGCGGCTGGTTATCAATGAAGACTGGGAAAACAGCGATGAGCTGATTTCGCTGAGCTGCGCACTGGAGTCGGTGAGCGGGGACACGGTGCTGGTCTATGGCGACCTGCTGTTCCGCACCTATATTCTGAATAACCTCATGGACTGGGATGCCGACCTGCTGGTAGTGGTGGATTCGTCGCCGCTGGACACTGCCCAGGGCAACAAGAACGACCTGGCATATTGCTCGGCCGCTGATGATCGCGCCATGTACCAGCAAAAAGTCAGCCTGGAGCAGATCAGCAGCGAAATGGACTGGAATGACCGCAAGCCGGCCGGGCGCTGGATCGGAATGCTGCGGGCGCGTGGCCCGGGCCGGACATACCTGCTGGAAGCACTGGAGCAATTGCGCGCCCAGGCAAACTTCAGCGAGTTGGGTGTCCCAGACCTGGTCAACCGGCTGATTGCCAACGGACATGTGCCTCAGGTTCAGTATATTTCAGGCCACTGGATGGATATCAACAACGTCGAAGACCTGGCGCGGGCCGGAGATTTCGCGCAAGGGCGGAACAGCTGATGGCCATTCGGGCCGTGGATTTCATCGCACCCGCCAAGGCGCTCGGGTTCAACACCTGGGCCGGCGTGCCCTGTTCCTTCCTCACGCCATTCATCAACAATGTGATCGACGACCCGGAGATGGTTTATATTTCATCGGCCAATGAAGGAGACGCCGTGGCAACGGCCACCGGAGCCGCGTTGGCCGGGAAAAGAACGGTCGCCATGATGCAGAATTCCGGGCTCGGTAACGCGGTCAGCCCCCTGAGTTCTCTGAACTGGGTATTCCGGATTCCCATCCTCCTGATTATCACGCTGCGCGGTGAACCCGGCCTGCAGGATGAGCCGCAGCATGAACTGATGGGGCAGATCACCGGGCGAATTCTCGACGAATTACAGATTCCCTGGGATTGGTTTCCACGCCAGGCCGAAGACGTCGAGGGGGCCCTGATGGTGGCCAACTGGCAGATGGAGCGCACTGGCCTGCCTTATGCCCTCATTATGCGCAAAGGTTCGGTCGAGCCGGCTGCACTGAACAGCCGGTGGTCTCCCCGCTCTGCTCCGGCTGCCTTGGCGGAGAGCGATTTTTACAGCAATGACGCGGAAATGACCCGTCAACAGGCCCTGCGCCTGGTGGTGGAGGGTACTCCGTTGGAGGAAAGCATCGTCATTGGCACGACCGGCTTCACCGGTCGCGAATTGTTTGCCATTGAAGACCGTTCCAATCAGCTCTACATGGTCGGCTCGATGGGTTGCGCCTCTTCGCTGGGTCTCGGGCTCTCACTGGCCTTGCCCGGGAAGCAGGTGCTGGTTGCGGATGGCGATGGCGCAGTCCTGATGAGGATGGGCAACCTGGCGACCATCGGGGCTTATGGCGGAGAAAATTTTCGTCACCTGGTTCTGGACAACGGCGTGCACGATTCCACTGGCGGCCAGTCAACCGTTAGCCGCGGCGTGAGCTTTGCAGCCATCGCCAGGGCCTGTGGCTATGGTGAGGCTGCAGAGGCGCTGACGTCCGCACAACTTCAGTCTTTCCTGCAGGGTCAATCGGGTCCCTCATTATTGCAGTTGAAAACAAAGCCGGGAGTACCGGATGAGCTGCCCAGGCCGGATGTCAGCCCCAGGGATGTCAAGCAGAGACTGATGCATCACCTGGGTGTGGATGTTCCCTGGTCAGCGTTGTAGTTTCACTACCCTTTTTCTGGCTAGATCGTGTCACGGGACTTACAATGGCGGATCATGCGCATGACCTGAGGAGCTTTTGAATGGCATCAAGCCGCATAGAAAAAATGGGTAACCGTAAAGGCTTGCTCGGGGTCATCGACCGGTTGCGTTTTCACGAGGCTTCAAGGCAGGGTTTCGGTCTGATCCTGCTGTGGGTATGTGCCTATTTCACGGTTCCCGCGGGAGAACAGAGGATTATCATCGGCTTTGTGATTGCAGCGATCGGCCAGCTTTGGCGGATTTACGCGGCCGGCGTGATTTACAAAAACAAGAAGCTGGCAAGCACCGGCGCCTATTCACTGGTGCGCCACCCCCTCTATCTGGGTAATTTTCTGATTCTGGGCGGGTTCACCCTGGCTTGCGCCAACTGGTTCGTGGTGGCGGTGGTCGCTTTTTTCTTCCTGTTCTATTATCCCGCGGCGATCCGCTATGAAGACCACAAGCTGGAGGGGATTTTCGGTGACGAATGGCATGCCTGGAGCAGCAATATCCCCGCCATGTTTCCAACGGGCCTGAAATGGAAAGCCAACCAGGACGCCGAGTGGGATATGCGCCAATCGATGATCCGCAACGGTGAGTTGGTGTACACCCTGTTCGAGATCGGTGCCGCAGTTCTGCTCTGGTACCGCGCGGCGCTCTGAGCGCTACCGCCGATGCGATACATTCTTCTGAATCCCGGGCCTGTCAGCCTGTCTGAACGAGTTCGCAAGGCCGCGGTTAGCCAGGACCTGTGCCACCGTGAACCCGAATTTTTCAAATTGCAGGATCGCGTTCGCAGCGCCCTGCTCGAAGTCTACGGTTGTGACCCTGCCGGGTGGGCGGCGGTTCTGCTGGGCGGATCCGGAACCACCGCACTGGAGTCCATGCTCGCCTCGCTGCTGCCCCGCGATGCACGATTGCTCGTCATCGAAAACGGAGTCTATGGCGAGCGAATCAGCCGCATTGCTGATATTCACGGTATTGAACACCAGACCCTGGAGCATCCGTGGACAGACGCTATCGACTACGCAAAGCTTGGGCCGTTGCTGGCTGGTGGCAGCTTCAGTCACCTCGCCGCGGTTCACCACGAAACCACGACGGGGCGCCTGAACGATATTGACCGGCTTGCGGAGCTTTGTGAACAGCACGGGGTGGAACTGCTGCTGGATGCCGTTTCCAGCTTTGGCGCCGAGGCCATTCCATTTGAATCACCCGCCTTGCTCGCCTGCGCCGTAACAGCCAATAAATGCCTGCATGGAATACCGGGAATGTGCTTCGTGGTCTGCCGCCGTTCAGCGCTGAAAAAAGCGGCCGATCCCCCGCGCAGCCTTTATCTTCATCTGCCGCTGTGGGCGGAGAAGCAGGACAGCCGGACGACGCCCTTCACGCCCCCCGTCAACGCCATGCTGGCGCTGAATGCTGCGTTGCAGGAACTGGCGCTTAGCGGCGGCTGGCAGGGCCGTCATGCCCACTACAGCCACCTCGCCGGACAGGTGAAGCGGGTGCTGACCAGAGCAGGCGTCGAACCGCTATTGAGTCCGGGTGAGTCGTCCTGTGTGCTCAACGCCTACCGTCTGCCGAAGGGAAAAACGTACGAGCTGATCCACGATGGCCTGAAGCAACGCGGGTTTGTCATCTACGCGGGCCAGGGCAGCCTGGCGGCCGAAATGTTCCGGATTTCGACCATGGGCGACATCAGCAACTACGACATGGAGCGACTGCTGGCGGCTTTGCAGGCGGTCTTTTCCGGCTGAACGGTGTTAAAATCCCGACATGAAAATTGCCAATAACTATCTAAGATCAATGCAGATCCTGCTTGCTGCTTCGATGCTGCTGATTTCTCCCGCTGCTTTTGCCTACCTGGATCCAAGCACCGGGAGTATGGTGGTTTCCGCAATCGTTGGAATTTTCGCCTCAATTGCACTGGCCGTGAAGACCTATTGGTACAAGATCAAAAGACTGTTCAAAAGAAACAGCAAGCCGGAACCTTCTTCCGGTGAAACGCCTGACTGACCCCGCGGACCGGTAATGAAGCCTGGTATGTCCTTTTTTGCTGGCTGGAAAGGCTGGCGGAAATTCAAAAAGCTGGACTGGGAATGGCGTAACATCGTCATCTATTCGGAAAGCGGGCAGGACTGGCACCAGTTTTCCGGCCTGATCGAACACCTTAACGGCCCTCTGGGGCATAAGACGGTATACGTCACCTCCGACGCATCGGATCCGGGAATGTCCCGACAGAATGACAACTTCCGTGCCTTGTATATTCCGCAAGGCCTGTTCCTGACCATATTCTTCCAGGTCAACCAGTCCGATGTGTTCGTGCTGACCATGATGGATCTGCAGAACCTGCAATTAAAGCGGTCCCTGCACCCGGTGCATTACATCTACCTGTTTCACAGCATGGGTAGCACCCATATGGTCGATAATGAAAATTCCTTCGACCACTATGAAAGCCTGTTTTGCACCGGGCCCCACCAGGTGGAGGAAATCCGCAAGCGCGAGGCACTCAAGGGCCTGCCCCCCAAGCACCTATTCGATTATGGCCACCCGAGACTGGAAGAGGTCATCGCACAGGGCGCGGCTTACCAGGGTGGCAGGGAGGCGGGTCAGCCTGCCACCGTTCTGATTGCGCCAACCTGGGGTGATAGTTCCATTTTCAATACCTGTGGCGCCGAATTGATCGGTATTCTGCTCGAGGCAGGCTACCGGGTCATCATGCGGCCACATTATCAGAGCAACATCCGGACACCCGCAGCCATCTCCTCCGTACGTACCAGATACTTCGAACACGAACGATTTGAATATGTCGATCAAATGGGCGAGACCGATTCCATCATGCGTTCTGATGTCCTGGTCAGCGATTGGTCAGCCATGGCGATCGAGTACGCCCTGGGGCTTGAAAAACCGGTGTTGTTCATCGATGTGAAGCGCCGTATCCGGAATCCCAATTGGCGCGAGCTGGGGCTGGAGCCGGTCGAGTCCTCCATACGCAAGCTGGTGGGCGAAATCGTCTCTCCCGATGCCTTGCAACAGGCACCGGCAGCCGTTGAACGCTTGCTCACAGATCCCGACAGATTCCGCGCAAAAATGCGCGAATTGCGCGACAACATGGTATTTCGTCTGGGCCACAGCATTCCGGCCGGTGCCGGTGAAATCGCCCGGTTGGCGGATGAAAAAGCTCAGGCCAGAAGGGCGGCCGAAGATGAGTAAGCGAATCGCCGTTATGCTGTTCCTGCTGGCATTGAGTCTGAATGCCGCCGCGGAGACGCAGGTTAATACCGACACACTGCGCCTGACCTTTGATGCTTCAGGCAATCTGAAATCCGCTTTCGCCTGTTTTCCGATGTGTGTGGGCGAAAATTCGCGGGTTCAACAATTTGGTGATTCTTCGGTCATCAATTTCGGACCGGAAGGTTCCGGCGGCTGGCAGCAAACTGAAAAGAAGTCGGATGACCAGTACGAGCTGCGTTTCGTTCAGGGCGGCGCCTCGCTGACCTGGCGGATTCCATCCAAGGGTTACCGGATTGAGCTTGAAACGGCGGGTAAATACCAGCTTTCGGTTCAATCGGGAGAGTCATTCCGTCCCCGTGAAGCGGCCGGTTTTGGCACCTGGCTGGAACAAAGCCGCTATGCGGTGATGACTGATGGCGAGGTTCAACAGATCGGTTTCGACGATACCGATGCGGCCGAGGTGACGACCGGCCAGTGGCTGGGCTTCCGCAATCGCTACTGGACACTGATGGCCGCCCCGCCGGAAGAAGCAGTTGCCCGGCTGGAGACGGCGGAGGACAGGCAGGACGCGGCAATCAGCATCGATGGCGCTGAGGGGCAATGGGCATTCTATCTCGGTCCGCTTGAACCGAAAGTATTGAGCAGGGCCGACCCCGAACTGAGCAACCTGCTGTACGCTGGGCTCTGGTTCTGGTTACGCTGGATCTGTTTCGGCCTGTTCCACCTGCTGGCTGGCCTGGCTTTGCTGATTCCTTCCTGGGGCTTGTCGGTCATGGCCCTGTCACTGATCGTTAATGTGTTGATGCTGCCTTTAATCCGGATTGCCGACCGCTTTCAGCAACAGGTCAATGAAACAGAGGCCAGGCTGGCGCCGGAGTTGCAGCGCATCAAGAAAAACTTCAAAGGCGAGCAGCAGTCGGCGAAAATCCTGGCGCTTTATAAAACCGAGCGGGTGCACCCCCTGTACAGCCTGAAAAGCATGATGGGGGTAGCCGTGGTCATTCCGGTCTTCATCGGCGCATTCGACATGCTGGCGGAAAATATCCATCTTCTCAATACGGGATTCCTGTGGATCTCAGACCTTTCGCGACCGGATGACCTGTTCCGGTTACCGTTCCGTCTGCCGTTTTTCGGCGCGGAACTGAACCTGTTGCCCTTCCTTATGACGGGGTTGTCGGTTGTCGCGTCCGCTTTGCACAATCCACTGGCCCTGAACGCCGAACTGCGGAAAAAGCAGGTTCGCAACATGCTGTTGCTGGCCGTGGCGTTTTTCGCCCTGTTTTATACTTTCCCGGCCGGCATGGTGCTCTACTGGACGAGCAACAACCTGATTTCGGTCATCAAGAGTCTTTGGGCTCGCCGCTAAGATCGAATTACGCCCCATGGAAAAGACATTGGAATGAATCCGGAAAAAATACTCAGCGATCAACAGATTGAACAATTTCACCGCGACGGCTTCCTGCTGGTGCGCGGAATGTATTCCAGCGACGAGGTGCAGGCGATCAGTGACTGGACCGAAGAGGTAGCCGGATTTCCTGAAGTTCCCGGCAAATACATGATGTATTTCGAGGAAAGCCAGGCGGACGGCTCACGGATACTGTGCCGGATCGAAAATTTTGTCCCTTACCACGAAGGATTTTCGAAACTGATCACGGCCCGTCGCATGCAGTTGGCGGTTTCGGAGCTGTTCGGCGAGGAGGCGGTGCTGTTCAAGGACAAGATAAATTTCAAAATGCCGGGCGGGGATGGGTTCAGGGAACACCAGGACGTACAGGCCGGATGGGATGAATTTGCTGATCTGCATATTACCGCCATGATTGCTGTCGATGAAACCAACGAAGCTAACGGCAGCCTGGAAATGATTGCCGGCATGCACAGGCAGGGTGTGCTGGGGTCGATGTGGGCTCCGCTGACCGACGACGATACGGATCACGTGGAATACACAGCGGTTCACTGCCTGCCTGGCGATGCCGTGTTTTTCGATTCCTATGCGCCGCACCGCTCGCATCCCAACCGCACGGACCAGGCGCGCCGAGTTCTTTACATTACCTACAAC
>CALDVW010000023.1 GCA_937924405.1 uncultured Lysobacterales bacterium | reverse complement strand
TGAATGCGTCATGTTACCTCATTCGGGTAATGGCGTCTCCCATCCAGGTCTTGTAAATAGACACGTTTTTGATGTCATTGGTTCCCGGAATTTTTTACTGAAGATCAGCATGAAGCATTTTAAAAAAAGCCGAAGAGTCGCCCGCGGGGCCGATTCTATAGCGTGTTATATTTGGGGTGCTTATATATCGGGCCGTCATTGGGTGAGCGTCAATTAGAGTTCAAACTCATAGTGAACGGCCTAAACTTCCAGGGGAAATCGTCACCATGAACAAAACACCCGGCAATCAAAAAGGCGCAGCTGTCGTCACAATTCTGGTCCTCGCAATCATCGCTTATGCAATTTTCGTCGGGATTCAGTACATTCCGCTGCAAATTGAGTCCAGTGCCGTGGACTCCATCCTGACCACTATTGAGGAAAGCGAAAAAACAGCGCGTTCCATGAACACCGGTGAGGTCAAGAACAAGATCAATGGTCTGTTGAACATCAACCAGATGGATGACATGGCGGACAGTTTCAAAGTCAGCAAGTACAGGGATGATTTTATCGTTGAAGTCAGTTACGACAGGGAACTGAATCTTCTTTATCAAAAGAAGCTGATGCCATACAGAAAAAAACTGACCTTGTGACAACTTTCGGTATTTCGGCTATGTTTTGGGGGTTGTGGGGGGTGTTTACCTGATCCGAAACAGCCCGAAGTGTAACAGGCTCAGCTTTTCAATCCCTGCCTGGAGGCGCGGCTTTTAACTTTGAGCGATTCATCTGATTCCAATCAAGGCCACTGACGGCAAATACGGCTAAGCTTTTGCTGCCCCTCAAAAGAAGCCAGACGATGATCGAGATCAGAATTCATGGACGGGGCGGCCAGGGCGGTGTAACACTCGCCAAAATCCTGGCGGCCGCGGAACATCGGGAAGGAAAATCGGTACAGGCATTTGGTGTATATGCCGCGGAGCGTTCTGGTGCCCCGGTGCAGGCTTACCTGCGCTGCGATTCAGAACCCATACACAATCCCAACCAGATTTATGAACCGGATCACCTGATCGTACTCGATCCAACCCTGATATCTCCGGCTATCCTGGCCGGCCTGAAACCCGGTGGATGGATTCTTTTGAACTGCGAGAAAGCTCCTGAACATTACGCCGCCCAGGCGCGGGTTGCTGCCTTCAGAATAGCAACGATTAACGCCACTTCCATCGCGGTACATAACGGTCTGGGATCAAAAACGGTACCTATTGTCAACACGGCACTGGCCGGCGCCGCGGCCCGCCTGCTGGGGATGAACCTGGAATCCGTGATCAATGCATTCAGCGAGTTCGGATTTCACGGGGGCAACATCGATGCGGCCCGCGAGGCCTGGGATGCGGTCCGGATACAACAACAGGAACCGGCGCCCGGCGAACGCCACAAGCCAGCCATGCCACGAGGTCGCGGACCGAGTATCCTGAACGGCAATAGCGGGGCGCCTTCACCCATCCATACCGGGCAGTGGGCCAATCAGCAGCCCGTTTGGGAAGACGCCACGCCGCCGTGTAACTTTATTTGCCCGGCAGGTAACGATGTGCAGGGTTTCCTCGCCGAACTGACCGAGGAAAATATCGATAGCGCTTTGGAAATCCTGTTGCAGACTTCGCCGTTGCCCTCTGTGTGCGGCCGGGTCTGTCCCGGGTTTTGCATGACGCAATGCAACCGTTCTGAACTGGAGGGGCCGGTCAACGTCCGGGCACTGGAACGTTATGCCGGTGACCATGGTGAAGTCAGTATCCAGCCGCAAAAGCCGCGCGCGCAAAAAGTAGCGGTGATAGGCGCCGGGCCAGCCGGGCTCTCAGGTGCATATCACCTGGCCCGGCTGGGGTATGGCGTAACGCTGTTCGAGGCGGGTGCGGAACTCGGCGGTCTGATGAGAACGGGCATCCCTGCATACCGCTTGCCACGTGAGGCGCTGGACCGCGACATAGACCGGATTCTGAAGCTGGGAGTAGAGACGTTAATTAACACGCCGGTCGATCACGACTACCTGCAAACTCTGGCGCAGGAATATGATGCCGTGCTGGCCGCCACCGGCCTGCAGCGACTTACTTCGCTAGACCTCGGCCTGGACATGCGCCGGGTCTTGCAGGGCATCGAGTTTCTTGACCGGGCGCGGAGCGGCTCGGTCAGTGTACGGGGTGAAGACATCGTGGTGGTAGGAGGTGGCAACACGGCCATTGATGCGGCCCGGTCTGCACACCGAATGGGGGCGCACAAGGTCAGGATCATTTACCGCCGTACAAGGAACGAGATGCCCGCCATCGCGGAAGAAGTCGATGATGCGATTGATGAAGGAATTGGTATCGATTTCCTTTGCTCCCCGCTTCGAATCAGCCGGGATAACGGCAAAAGAACTCTTTCCTGCCAGCGCATGGAGCTGGGCGAACCTGACGAAGGCGGGCGCAGGAGGCCGCTTGCCATACCGGGGTCAGGTTTTGAAATTCCCTGCGACCGGGTAATCCTTGCCATCGGCCAGGCCGCCGATTTGTCCCTGTTGCCGGAAGACGCCACCCTATCCAGAGAGAGGCCAATCGAACAGAAAGGCATTGCGCCGGTTTACCCGGCGGGCGATCTGCTCACGAATGAAGGCACGGTCACGGCTGCGATTGGCTGCGGACGGGAAATGGCCCTGATGCTGCATGAGCGATTCAGCGGCGAGAGTTTGCTGGAAGAAACTCCCGCCGCCGAGACGGTCGTCCGGGCCGACAAAATACGTTTGCAGCACTTTGAGCGGCGCGATCGCCACGATGAAAACGTCCTGCCCCTTACCGAAAGGCAATCGTTCAGCGAAATCAGGCACGGACTGAAAAATGTCGAAGAGGCCAAGCGCTGCCTGAGTTGCGGAGTCTGCAATAGCTGCGACCGTTGCGTTACCTATTGCCCGGACGGTGTTTTGAGGCGCGAAGGCCGGGATATCATCTTTGATTATGATTATTGCAAGGGCTGTGGCGTGTGTGTGAGCGAGTGTTCGCGCGCCGTCATTTACATGAAAGCGGGTTAAGCATGAATATGCAACTGGTTACAGGCAACCATGCTGCGGGGCAGGCGATGAGCCTGGCCGGCGAAGCCAATCGCAATGCGCGTGGTGTGGTCTGCGGCATTTATCCGATTACGCCGCAAACCGAGATCGTGGAAAAGGTCGCAAGATTCCCTTTTTCGAAAGGCCGGGTCATACCGGTTGAGAGTGAACACAGCGCCATGGGTGTTTGCATTGGTGCCGCCGCCAACGGAGCTCGCACGTTCACGGCCAGTTCTTCCAATGGCCTCGCGTATATGGCTGAAAATATCATGGTTGCAGCTTTCTACCGGCTACCCATCGTCATGGCTGCAGTCAACAGAACGCTGGGTCCGCCCTGGAATATCTGGGCCGACCAGGGTGACTCGCTGATGTTTCGCGATTTTGCCTGGGTCCAGCTTTACTGTGACACCAGCCAGGACGTTGCCGATAGCTCTCTGCTGGCTTTTCGGATAGCAGAAGATCCCCGGGTACTGTTACCCGTCATGGTGTGTATGGATGCTTTTATTATTTCTCACACGTCGATGGAAATCGAAATGGCCAGTCAGGAGCAGGCCGATCAGTTCCTGCCTGATTGCCAGATTCCACACCGCCTGGATTCCAGCCGTCCCTTTACCACGGTCGGCATGACCTTACCCCAGGATACGCTTTCACATCGCCTGGAACTGGACGAAGCGATGAAGCGCGTGCCCGCCGTCCTGGATGAACATCGCAAAAACTTCAATGAAGTATTTGGCAGGCAGGTTGCAGGAGCTGTATCGGCTTACCGCACCGAAGACGCTGATCGTATCCTGATTGCTTCCGGTTCCCTTTCCACAACCACGCGGGACGTGGTCGATGCCTGGCGTGCAAAGGGTGAAAAAGTCGGTTTGCTGAGAATCAAAATGTTCCGGCCATTCCCGGTTGAGCAGGTTCGCAGAATCTGTCGCGACGCAGCAAAGATTGGCGTGCTGGACCGGAACTATTCGGCCGGCACTGGCGGCATTTTTTGCCATGAAGTTCGTTCCAGCCTGCAGGGAACGGGTGACCAGATGGTGCAGGGATACCTGGCTGGTGTCGGTGGCGGTGACGTGGTGCCTGAATTGGTCCACGAGGTGGTCGAAGACCTGACCCGGCGGACACGGGCGGGAGAACCCGTCTGGCAAGGAATTGAATGATGAACGCAGTAAATCCGCAGTATGAACGGGAAGACTGCCTGTTAAGGCCTGGCAACACCAATTGTGGCGGTTGCGGGATGAGTATGGGGCTGACCTTGTTGGGACGCGCGCTTGAAGGCGAAACGTACTCCATGGTGATCCCCGCCTGTTGCGGAATCGTCACGGCGGGAGCATATCCCACGACCAGTTACAATGTGCCGGTGCTGGCATCCACTTTTGCATCGTCTCCCGCTTTTGCCAGCGGGGTCGCTGCGGTGAACGAATTGAACCAGGATCCCGATGCCAGGAAACCACGGGTGATCTGCTGGGCAGGGGATGGCGGTACTTATGATATTGGGATCGCTACCTTATCCGCCGCCGCGGAACGAAACGAAGACCTGATCTATTTCTGCTACGACAACGAAATTTACGGCAACACCGGGGGGCAAAGGAGCTCCGCTACCCCGGTCGGAGCCCGGACAACCACTACGCCGGGCGGTAAAGGAGAAGCCAAGAAGGAGATCATGGAGATTCTGGCTGCACACCGCATTCCGTATGCAGCGACTCTGTCCATCGCCCACCCGGACGATTTCAGGGAAAAAATCCGCAAAGCACTGGCCATGAGCGGCTTCCGGTTCTTCCTGATGCATGCACCTTGCCCTACCGGCTGGAAAACGGAGCCTGCTGAATCAATCGAACTGGTGCGCCTGGCCGTCCGCAGCGGCATATTCCCGCTCTACGAGGTCTACGACGGCACGGATTACCGGATTAGTATGGAACCCGACGGCACAGACCCCGAAAAATATTTTGAAAAACAGAAGCGATTCCAGGGACAGGATATCGACCTGGAAAAAGTGAAACTGGCGGTCACAGCCAGAACCGAACGGCTCTGGAAACTGGCTGGACTAAGCCAGGTGGATAAAGCGGCTTCAGCCTATTCGGTCAACAAGCCGCCGGCGTAGACCTGGCACTGGACAGGGTCGACGTTTGCCACTTGTTCCCTGAGCACGACGTCTTTACGAACAAACTGCACCATCTCTGCCTGGCTGGCTTTCCTGACGCCGGCTTCGCACTTACTTTGTTCTTCGGTTTCCCAGCCGGTACCCGGGCATTCGCTTGCAATTTTTTTCTCAAGAGACTTGTTTGCATTTAGCCAGGCCTTTTCATTTGCCAGTATTTCCGCTCTCAGTGAACTCTTTTTCTGTTCACACATGGCGGCGCGGCAACTGGCCTTCGCGGGTGTCTTAATACCATAGGCAATGTTTACGTAGAATGGCTGAAAGCGATTGCGGAATTGCATCCATTCCGGCCCCCTCTTCATATGAAGGTTGACCCGGGCTTTTTTTCCTTCCTCGACCAGACCACTTGGTGTGTGCGTTTCGAGGACCTTGTAAGTCCAGGGATCCAATCGTTCGATACACATCGACCAGTAGGCCGAACCCGGGCAGGTGTTTTGAATATTGACGTCGTATTCCTTGTAACGGTCGGTGACCAGCGGCTTACCCCGGACCGATTCCTCCATGCAGGAAAAATCAACTTCGGCGGCCTGCGAATTCGCGATCAGAGCCAGGCAACTTATGACTGTCAAAAGCCCTGTATAAACAATGGATTTCATAATACTCTTCATAGCAAGACTCCTCCCTGAGAATCACACTATATCATTGCTTCGGGCAATACTTCACGACTTCATGCAGTTCGCCTGATGGGGGGTTGGGGCAGAATGCTGCCCGGAATGTCGGCCAGGCTGCCGACCACGTAGTCGGCTCCCAGCGAAACTGCCGGTGCTCCGGTATACCCGTCCGGGACCAGTACGACCGGCACCCCCGCGGCGCGGGCCGCGCCCACGTCCGCGCCTGAATCACCAATCATGACAGCATCACCGGGCCGGGTGCCGAGTTCCTCCAGGCAGGTCAGAAGGGGCAGGGGGTGAGGCTTTTTCGAAGGGGTTGAATCCCCGCCGATAATACTTTTGAAGAATCCGTTAATGTCCAGGGCGCTGACAATCTGCCGGGTGACTGCGTAAGGTTTGTTGGTGCAAAGGCCCTGCCGGACACCGGCATGGTAAAAGTACTGGAGCGCTTCCCGGGCATGCGGGACCAGAGCGGTATGGTCGGTCGCACAGGCTGAATAGATTTCGAGGAAACGTGGCAGCAGGGCATTGCAGGCGGCCGGGTTGAGCGGGGCCCCGGCTTCCCGAAACCCCCTCTCGATCAACTTGAGCGCCCCGGCACCGATCATCGGCCTGACTTTATCCACGCTATGGGTGTGCTGACCCTGCTCATTGAGCAGGGTGTTCAGCGCAGTTGCGAGGTCCGGCGCGGATTCCACCAGGGTGCCGTCGAGATCCCAGACAATGGCGATGGGAAAAGTTTCCTTTTGTTGAAGATCAGGCTGCGACATTCAGAGCATTCCTCCATCCCGGGTAAAGCTGATCCGCGTCTGCCTGGAAACTTTCGAATGCCCGGGCAAATTCACGGTTCTCCTGCGCAAATGCGATCGGGTCGGCGCCTTCTCGCCAGCACTGTTCTGCCTGGCGTAACGAAGTGGCTCCCGCTGCCGGCCCGTCAATGTGACCGTAGCTGCCGCCGCCCGCGGTCAGGACCAGGTTCGAGTGCCCCAGATTCTCAAAGAAGCCCGGCAGCCGCAGTGCGTTCATGCCGCCGGAGATGATCGGAGTGGTGGGCCGCATTCCCTGCCATTCCTGGTGATAGAAGGGGCCGTCCGCACTGTCGCGCTCAATCATGTAGGCGATATTGCGGTCGTCTACTTCGCCTTCCATCTTGCCGTGGCTCATCGTGCCGACGTGGATTCCGGAGGCGCCCTGTAAGCGGGACATCTTGGCCAGTACAAACGCGGTATAGCCGCGTTGCGTTTGCGGGGATGTCACGGCGCCATGGCCGGCCCGGTGATAATGCAGATACTGGCCGGGAAAATGGCGGCGGGCGGTTGTAATGGCGGTGGGACCGGCGACATAACCATCCACCAGGAAAGCCACGTGATCGGCATTTTCGGCAAAAGTTTCCAGGATGAATTCTCCGCGCGCAATCATCTCGCGGTAATCGTCGGCCGTAATGTTGGCGGAGAACAGCTTGGGCTGGCCGGTGTCGTCCTGTACCCGGCGCATCGCATCAGCGACGGCAGTGATGGTTTCCTTCAGGGGGGCGAACAACTGGTTTCCCTGGGGTTCGTCATTTTTGATAAAGTCCCCACCCATCCAGAAGTCATAGGCTGCTTTGGCAAACGGTTGCGGACGCAGGCCCAGTTTTGGCTTGATAATGGTGCCGACAATGAAGCCGCCGTCCACCACCGGACGATTCAGTACGCGCCACATGTCTGAAATGTCAGTGGCAGGCCCATCGAACAACCGCAGGAATTCCGGTGGCATCCAGAAGTCGTACATTTTGGCGTATTCCACGTCACCCATGCCCTGGTTGTTACCTATGGTCAGGGTCAGAAAAGAGGCCAGCATGGCCCGCCCGTCGATGATGTTGCGATCAAACAGGTCGGTGGGATAGGCGATCTTCATGATCTCCTTCTCCTCGTCGATTTCGTAGACGATGGCGTCGACACCACGAGTAAAATCGTCAGTCGTGGAAACGGCTACGTTGGTGCCGGTAGAGGACTCTGCCGCAAAGTGCGCCGCAGTTTCCAGGTAACCGCCGAATCCGGCCTTGGGTTTCATGATGTAGGCGCAGAGTACATGACGGCCTTGTGCCATCAGGTCTTCTTCACGCAGGCTGAGGTCAGCATATCTATTTGATTGGTCCATTCTTGCTCTCCTAAAGTTAATGATTAAGCTGTTTTCTGTATGGCCTGGATGTTTTTGCGGGAGCCGCCGGCCCGGCGGCTCCGCTCCATGATTTGCAGGATCATGGGCGTCAGGATTAACTGCATTGCCAGGTCCATCTTGCCGCCTGGTATAACGATGGAATTGGCTCTGGACATGAAGCTGTTCTTGATCATCGAGGTCAGGTACGGGAAATCGATACCTTTTGGTTTTGCGAAGCGGATGACCACCATCGACTCATCCGGGGTGGGAATCCATCTCGCGCAGAATGCATTCGAGGTATCCACGGTTGGCACCCGCTGGAAGTTGATGTCGGTTTCGGAAAATTGCGGCGTGATGTAATCCAGGTAATCCGGCATGCGGCGCAGGATCGTATCCTTGATGACTTCGTGTGAATAACCACGGTCGAGGTTGTCCCGAAATATTTTCTGGATCCACTCGAGGTTGACCACGGGTACGACCCCGATTTTGAGGTCGCAATGTTGCGCCAGGTTGACGTCTTCCGTAACAACCGCACCATGCAGTCCTTCATAGAATAATAACTGAGTATCTGCGGGTATATCTTCCCATTCGGTGAAGGTGCCCGGCTCCGAGCCGTACAGGGCTGCTTCATCGTCGTCATGCACGTAGTGGCGGGTTTTACCGGTGCCGTTTTCGCCGAATTGCCTGAATACGTCTTCCAGCTCCTCCAGCAGGTTCGCTTGTGGACCGAAATGACTGAAATGATTGTTTCCTTTCACAGACTCTTCGGCCATGACGCGCTTCATGCCCAGGCGGTCATAACGGTGGAATGCATCGCCTTCGATGTACGCGGCATTGACATTTTCGCGGTGAAAAATCCGTTCGAACGTTCGCTTGACCGAAGTTGTTCCTGCTCCTGAAGAACCGGTTACCGAAATGATGGGGTGTTTAACAGACATGCAATAGCTCCTCGATTCATCCGGTGCGGAACAGCCCGCGGTTTCCAAACAGTTGTGAGCGTTCCTGGAAGGGGTCGACTTCCTCGTAGTAGTGGTTGATCAGCCGGACCTCGTTGAGTGACCCGAAAATCAGCGGCACCCGTTCGTGCAGGTCGCTGGGCTCCATTTCGAGGATGTCCTGGTAGCCGGTGGTGGCGGCGCCCCCCGCCTGTTCGACCAGGAATGCAATCGCGTCACATTCGTAAGCCAGCCGCAGCCTGCCTCTGTGGTAATCGGGGCGGCGGTCACCCGGATAGAGGAAGATTCCACCGCGTGTCATGATGCGATGACATTCCGCCACCAGCGAGGCGATCCAGCGGGTGTTGTAATTCTTGGCATGCGGGCCTTCGGCACCTTCGAAGCAGTCGTCGATATAAGCGCGGATATGACCGTCCCAGCGCCGGAAATTGGACGTATTGATGGCGAATTCATTGGTCTCTTCGGGAATCTTCACGTCCGGCGCTGTCAGGCAGAAAACACCGGTGTCCGGATTGAGCGTAAATATATGGGTGCCCTCGCCAACCGTAAGCACCAGTGCTGTTTGCGGTCCGTAGATGGCGTAACCGGCGGCCAGTTGACGGTTTCCCCGCTGAACGAAACAGGCCCCGTCCGGGCTGCAACTGGCGCAGCGCATCGGAAGAATGGAAAAAATGGTGCCGACAGAAACATTGGTGTCGATATTCGAGGAGCCGTCCAGCGGATCAACCGCTACACACAACGGTGCACGCCGGTCGAGTTCCACCGGCAGATCGAGTTCTTCCGAAGCCACGCAGGCCACCGGCGCGCTTTTCAGTTCTTCGATAATAAGGTCGTTGGCCCGAACGTCCAGTTCAACCTGGGTATCGCCATCTACGTTTTTCCCCCGTTGCGTCCCCAGCGGGCCAGCCAACGGGCCCAGGGCGATGATTTCGGAAATGGCGCAGCAGGCATCGGCAATCGTTTGCGTGGTGATGCCCACCGCCTGGCGTATTTCGTCGTTACCGGCCCACTCGAGCAGATACTGCTCCAAAGTCTGGTGTTCAGTCATCGTCCGACCCTCTCCGCCTGTTACTCATCCAAGCCCTGATTGGCAGTTTAGGGAGCCGGACCGGAATCAGGAATATCCCAAGGGAGGGGGGGATCGGTTCATTAGGGTGGGGGAAACCCCACCCGTTTGGGTATTGTCAGGAACGCAGGTACATCGAAATCGCCTGACTGCGGCTGTTGACGCCCAGTTTCTGAAACAGGTTCCTGACGTGAAACTTGACCGTATTGAGCGACACACCGAGCTCACGTGCAATCTGTTTGTTGGTGCGCCCGGCAGCCAGATCGGATAATACTTCCATCTCCCGCCGCGTCAGGGTGGACAAGGGATTGTCATAGATGGTGCGGACATCGATGTAGGGAAATACCATGCGTCCTGCGAAAACGGCCGCGATGGTTTCCAGCAGGATGGCCGGTTGTTCACTCTTTGAAACGAATGCGGCGCCACCGTGCGTCATTACCTGGGTGGGTACCATTTTGCTTTCGTCACCCGTGTACACAATGATCCGGATTGGATTTTCCTGAGCATTCAGGCGATCAAGAATGAAGCGCCCGTCACAAGGGCCGATAATCCAGCCGATAATACCGACATCAACCGGTTCCTGTCTGACGTTCTTCAGAAATTCCTCGCAGCTGGAGGCAACGTGAACGAGTTGGAAGCGGCCGTCCTCGGAAAGCAACTGCTTCAGGGCGGCCTGGATCAGTGGGTTTTTGTCCGCCAGGCCGACCCGGACAGGTTTGGAAACTCGCTCCTTCATTGTCTCCCGGTGAACGCTCTCGTTGCTTCAAC
This sequence comes from uncultured Lysobacterales bacterium, assembly GCA_937924405.1. Lineage (GTDB taxonomy): Bacteria > Pseudomonadota > Gammaproteobacteria > Xanthomonadales > SZUA-36 > JAHEFT01. The sequence continues at coordinate 292 of CALDVW010000023.1, read as the reverse complement.
ATACAGAATATACTGTTGACAGCAATCGATCGCCTTGATTGGTGTCATGGAGACTGTGAGCCTTTACGGTCTTGCATTCGGGCTGGATAAATAACCGCAAGCGAGCATAGCACCAGGCCAACTACTGCCGCCCATGTGATCAGTACGTAGTTGTCTTCTCCGAGCATCATGGCCGCAAGGGCCGGGCCCGAAGCAAGGCCCATCTTGGAGGCAAATCCACCCATGGCGGCCATCTGGCCGGTGACGTCGAAACGTGAAGCAAGACCCAGCAGGTAGGAAATGGTGTATGCCC
>CALDVW010000022.1 GCA_937924405.1 uncultured Lysobacterales bacterium | reverse complement strand
ACCCTGGGTGTTGGCGGCCCGCGAAGCGCCGAGGCCGACGAAGTGATCGCCCTGTTGCTCGAACAAAGAACATATTTTGACCCCAATCTGCAGATGTACGGCGGCATCAACCTGCGCAAGGATCTGCCCGGCATGGTGTGGGCGGATGAAGCGCAGTACTTCACACCCTACGCGCAGAAGCTGCTGGAGCAACGTGGACCGCCGCCTCCGGAATCCGAACCGGAAGACTTCAATCAGCGCCTGGTGGAGCTGCGAAAATTCTACGGCGCGGGTGGCGCGAGCCTGCTGATCGTGGGAACCGACGAGCCGGTCTATACCTCGCTGCTGGCCGGCTTCGCCTATCACCGCGAGCTGATGGCCATGGTGCACGCAGGGATTGCGCCGGCGGATGTGCTCAAGGCCGCCACGATCAACGGCGCCCGGGCGCTGGGCGTGGCCGACCGGCTGGGCTCTATCGAGGCCGGCAAGCTGGCGGACCTCTACGTGGTGCGGGGCAACCCGCTGGACGACATCACCACGGCGCGGAATGTCGAGCTGGTGGTCCGGGATGGTTTCGTTTACCACCCCGCGGAATTGCTGGGCCGGGCGGTGGGCAAGATCGGACCACGCGGTCCGGATGATCATGCCGACTGGAGCCTGCAGGTGCCTCCATTGAGAAACAGCGAATGAACGGGCCAGGGAGATAAGTACGGATGCAGCTGGAAAACCCACAAATGGGAGTCTATCTGCGGTCCACGCCGACGATCGATTTCGACAGCGACATCGTCCGGGCTTTTATCCGGGACAACAGCCGTGAAAATGACCCCGTTATGGAGCAGGTCATTTCACTCTACTACGCGGTGCGCTACCTGATCCGTTACGACCCCTACACGCTCAGCGATCAGCCGGGTGATTTTGCGGCCAGCCGCACCCTGGAACAGATGCGCGGCTGGTGCGTCCCCAAATCCATCCTTTACGCCGCCTGCTGCCGCGCGCTGGGCGTGCCGGCCCGGCTCGGCTACGCCGATGTGCGCAACCACCTGTCGACCGAGAACCTGCGCCGCCAGATGGGCACCGATATTTTCTACTGGCACGGCTACACCGATGTCTACCTGAACGACAAGTGGGTCAAGGCCACGCCGGTGTTCAATATCGAGCTGTGCGAGCGCTTCCGCCTGAAGACGCTTGAATTCGACGGCCTGGAAGACTCCATCTACCATCCCTTCGACCTCGATGGCCGGCAGCACATGGAATACCTGAACTTCCGCGGCGAGTACGCCGACCTGCCATTCGAAGAAATGAACCGGGACTTTGCGAAGTATTATCCGCAGTTCGGGGCCGCGGATAAGGGTGGGGATTTTGACCGGGAAGTGGTTCTGGAAACGTCGCCTGCGATCACTGAACGCGAAATATTGGAGGATATACCATGATTCTTCGCCGCTTGACCGAACACCTCAGGAGCCAAAACTGGTTTGCGGTTGGTCTCGAGCTGATCGTTGTCGTTGTAGGCATAGTAATCGGCCTGCAGGCGGATGCCTGGATGTCAGTGAAGCGCGACCGTGCGCTCGAGGTGGAGTACTTCGAACGCCTGGTCTCCGACATGGAAGAGTCGCTGATCGCGCAGCAGCGCAATATTGAAACATTCGACAGCTCCATCGTCGCAATCGACTATATCGCGCAGCTCCAGCGTGCCGGCACATTCGAAAGTTTTGACGAGGCCAAGCTCATCGAGGGACTGAACAACGTGAGCTGGGTGGCTCCGCCCGCCACCAACATGGTTACCGTCCGCGAGCTGCAATCCACCGGCAACATTTCCCTGATTCGGGACGTATCCGTGCGCGCGGCGATCGGCCAGTTCGAGCGATCTTACGCCAATGCGGAATTCAGCGCCGCCCAGAATCTCGGCTTCATGGCCGCCAGCTCACCGGAAGTAATGACCTGGTCATTCATGGCGCCGAAGGTTCCCGGTGAGCACCGTTCGGTGACAGAAGCAGAGGATGCTTTCTTCGGCTATGTTCACAAGTACGATGCCGAGCGCATGCTTAAGAACCCGGATGCCGCGAATATCACCTCCTGGATATCCGGCTGGTCGAAATACCATGGCGCCGTGCTGATGCACCACCATCAGGACACCATCGCTTTTCGGGATTTGCTGAAGGAAAAACTTACGGAACTCAGGTAGCAGGGCAGTGAGCCCGGGTATCGGGAAATTTTACGGGATCGAAATAGCGTACAGGTTACCGTTGGCGCTGCCGGCGTAAAGCGTGTCGCCTTCCAGCGTGAGGCTGAGCAGGCTGTCCAGCATGGAAAGCATGCGATTGACGTCTTTGGTTGCGTTTTCGTGGGTATACCCGCCCTCGGCGCTATACAGAAACTTGAGGCCGCCGGTCGGGCTTTGCAATTCGGGCAGATTGATTTTACTGCCTTCGGTTGCAAAGATTTTTTGCCCTTGCCCGCTTGACTTATCAATCGCAAACAGCTCGCCGGACAGGCTGGCCATGAACACCTGGCGGTCGTTTGCCTGAGGGCGCGCAAAATTGGCGAAGTCATTGCGGAACAGCAGCGACTGGTTGCCCATCCGGGTCTCCAGCCCGATCAGTGAATAGCCGTCGGACATGCCGAA
>CALDVW010000021.1 GCA_937924405.1 uncultured Lysobacterales bacterium | reverse complement strand
CCGAAGCTGTGGTAGGCAACAGGCACCGGCAGCGGCACATTCACGCCCACCATGCCGACCTTGATGTTGTCACTGAAGTATCGGGCGGCCTCACCGTCACGCGTAAATATGCAGGTTCCGTTCCCGTACTCGTGGTTGTCGATCAGGTCCATGGCTTCCTGCATGTTCTGGGCGCGCACCACGCATAAAACCGGGCCGAAGATTTCGTCGTTGTAGATTTTCATCTCCTGCGTGACGCGGTCGAACAGCGTCCCGCCGAGGAAAAAGCCTTCTTCACAGCCTTCGACCACCAGGCCGCGGCCGTCGACGACCAGGTCGGCGCCCTCTTCCACGCCCAGGTCGATGTAGCCCTTGACCCTGTCACGGGCCTCGCCGGTGACCAGCGGACCCATGTTGTTCGAGTTGTCGTTGCCGTTGCCGACTTTCAGTTCAGCCAGTTCGTCTTTCAATTTACTGACCAGGGCGTCGGCCGTATCGTCGCCTACTGCCACTGCCACAGAGATGGCCATGCAGCGCTCGCCACAGGATCCATAGGCCGCCCCCATCAGTGCCGACACCGCGTTGTCCATGTCGGCGTCCGGCATCACGATGGCGTGGTTCTTGGCCCCGCCCAGCGCCTGCACCTGCTTACCGTTAGCGCTGCCGGTGCTGTAAATGTATTCCGCGATGGGAGTGGAGCCAACGAACGAAACGGCTTGCACCCGCGGGTCGGCCAGCAGGGTGTCGACCGCTTCCCTGTCGCCGTTGACCACGTTGAATACGCCGTCAGGCAGGCCAGCTTGCTGGAACAACTGGGCGATGAACAAAGGCGCCGATGGGTCCCGCTCAGATGGTTTTAACACGAACGTATTACCGCAAACGATGGCCATCGGGTACATCCACATCGGCACCATCGCCGGAAAGTTGAACGGGGTTATCCCTGCAACCACGCCCAGTGGCTGGAATTCGCTCCAGCTGTCGATGGCCGGGCCGACGTTTTTGCTATGCTCCCCTTTCAGCAGTTCGGGTGCGCCGCAGGCGTATTCGACCACTTCGACACCGCGTTGGAATTCACCGAGTGCGTCATGCAGCACCTTGCCATGTTCCTCGGTGATCAACGCTGCAACTTTTTCAGCATTCTGTTCCAGCAGTTCCTTGAAGCGGAACATGATGCGGGCCCGCTTGATCGGCGGCGTGTTCCGCCACTCGGGAAACGCGGCTTCGGCCGCAGCAATGGCGTCTTCGACGGTGGACCTGGCCGCCAACGCTACCTTCCTCACAGCCTGGCCCGTTGCCGGGTTGAACACGTCCTGGCTGCGTCCACTGTCCGGGACGTTCTGCCCGTTGATGAAATGGCCGATGGTTTCGTTACTCATATCTGGTATTCCTGTCAGTCAATTTGATCGAGGACTTTGCGAACCTTCTCGAAAGTCATCGTAATGTCTTCGGGGCGGGAATTGAGGAACGGTGAGAACTGCAGAATGTCTCCGCCGTTGCGCACCATCAGGTCTTCTTCCCAGAAACACTTCTTGTGGGCCTCCAGTCCGCGGGCGCCAATTTCTCCGGGCCGGGCCACCAGGTCAATGCCACCCATCAGTCCAAAATTGCGGATGTCCGAGACCAGCGGATGACCTTTAAAGGCATGCAGTTCGTCCTCGAAATGCTGTTCCAGCGCTCGTGACTGCTCGAAGGTGCCCTCCTCGACGTAGGCATCCAGCGCAGCAATACCCGCCGCCGCCGCAACCGGGTGGCCTGAATAGGTATAGCCGTGGAACAGTTCGATCGCCTGTTTCGGACCGTGCATGAAGGCATCGTAAATCTCATCGCGCACCATCACGGCGCCCATTGGAATCACTCCGTTGGTCAGGCCCTTGGCCATGTTGATGATGTCCGGCATTACACCGAAGCGTTGAGCGCCAAACGGTTCACCGATCCGGCCGAACGCGGTAATGACCTCGTCGAAGATCAGCAAAATGCCATAGTGGTCACAGATCTCACGTAGCCGTTCCAGGTATCCCACCGGCGGAGGAATGATGCCGGCCGAACCGGAAACCGGCTCGACAATTACCGCGGCGATGTTGCCGCCATCGTGCAGCGCTGCCAGGCGCTCGAGATCATCCGCCAGGTGCGTGCCCCACTTGGGCTGGCCGCGGCTGAAGGCGTTGTGCTCCAGGTCCCAGGTATGTCGAAGATGATCCACGCACGGCAGCAGGCTGGCGCCAAAGGCCTTGCGGTTGGGCGTCATGCCGCCGACCGACATGCCGCCGAAATTCACACCGTGGTAACCCTTCTCCCGACCGATCAGGCGGGTGCGGTGTCCTTCCCCACGCGCGCGGTGATAGCCCAGCGCAATTTTAAGGGAGGTGTCCGCAGACTCTGAACCCGAATTGGTAAAGAAGATTTTGGAAAAACCTTCCGGTGCAATTGCCGTGACTTTTTCCGCCAGTTCGAAAACCTTGTCCGAACCTGCCTGGAAACCCAGCGAGTAATCCAGCGTGGCAACCTGATGTTGAACGGCTTTCACAATTTTGGGATGACAATGCCCCAGGCCGCTGGTCCACAACCCGGAGAATGCATCGTATATTCTGCGCCCGTCTTCGGTTTTGTAGTGGTGACCTTCGGCGCCGACGATGATTCGGGGACTTTCCTTGAAATCCCGATTAGACGTAAAAGGCATCCAGTAGGAGTCGATTGCAGTGCGGCTGATACTCATTTGATTAAACCTCGGGCTTTTCAACATCAGACAATATGACGTCTATTATAATTAACATCCAACTCAAAAAGAAGGTATAAGAGGTCTTTAAATGGCTAAAACGTCAATTATTTTGGCAATCGGCATGCAGTCTCAACTGCAGATCATGACCTGTATCGCTATCTGATCCATCTCCTCGCCTTTGAGGATTCCAACTGAGATAAACTGTCGGCATGGCCATGAGTTTGCCATCGAGAATATTGCCACTGGGAGTTATCCTGTTGCTGTTCGTTACTCCACTATTGGCGCAAGACGGCATCGGCATGACCGTTGTATCGCGCGGAGATGTGGAGATCATTTCCGCCGGGCAGACCAATCCACTGGGCCGCGGGGACTTCATTTATGAACATGATGAGATCATTGTCGGCGAACGCAGCTTTGCCGTTCTTCAATTCATCGATGGAACGAAGCTAAGTCTGCGCCCTGATACCCATGTGATCATCGAGCAGTATCGTTTTCTCAGCCAGGATGACGACATGGCCTCGCTAAACCTGGCCAGTGGCGGCTTACGCGTCAATCTTGGCGCCATCTCAGGCCAGCACGGTAAATCGTACCGGATACAAACGCCATCAGGGTTATTATTGGTTTCGGATCAGCAGGGCTCTCTAACGCTTTGTGATGATCAGATTTGTGACCAGCAGGGCCTGAGCGAACTCCCCGACTGACCTTGTGCGCAATGATGAAGCATCGCGCTGCCTTTGTGCCCTCTTTTGATGCATAACAGAACGTCGGTTGTGCTTCCTTATCTATACAAAACATTGATATTCATACATATTATACAGATGGCACGTTTCCTGCATCTACCCGTGTGAAAGACAATACCGCGCGCGGTATTGAAATATTGACCACCATTGGAGATGTCGCCATGTTAATGAAGAAAATATTTCTCGCCGCGCTTGTATTGGCGCCCCTTGCCAGTTTTACCGCCCCGGCCCATGCAGAAATCAGCGCCAATGTTGCCCTCGTTAGCGACTATCGCTTTCGCGGTATTTCACAGTCCAACAAAAACCCGGCCCTGCAGGGCGGTTTCGACTATGCGTTTGAAAACGGAATCTACCTCGGCACCTGGGGTTCCACCGTTGACTTTGACAGCTCAGGCGATTTCAACGGCAGTCTAGAACTGGATGTCTACGGCGGCTGGACGACGGAATTTGGCGAAAACTCCAGTATCGACCTCGGCTACATCTATTATGCTTACCCGGGTGATGACAACGGTCTTGACGGCGATTACCAGGAGTTCTACGCAAATTACGGCTGGCGCGGTCTGAACCTGGGTGTTGCCTATTCGGATGATTACTACGGCGGTTCAGGAGAGTTCTGGTACCTGCAGGCCAATTATGACTGGAGCTTTGCCGAAATCTGGACGCTTTCACTTCATGTTGGATACAACGATTTTGACGAAGACATTTTTCTGTCTTCAGACAAGGGGCATTACACGGATTACTCGTTTGGCCTGTCTGTCGCCGTGGTGGGGGTGGACATTGGCCTGGCCTGGGTAGGCACCAACCTTGACGAGGATGATGTGTTCGGAACCGAATGGGGTGACGACACGTTAGTGGTATCACTCTCCAAGAGTTTCTGAAATCAGGATAAGTTTAAGATATAGCTTTTCTGCGCCCGCTCGGCGGAAAGGAAAAACACCCCGCCGGCCGGGGTGTTTTTTTTACGCTGCACCAGAGTATCGGTGACTCACTGGCGCTGACCTCAGGTGCCACCACCTTGCCAGTAATGCCTGGCTCTCCTGTCATTTGCGTTTTTCATGGCGCAAAACCTCTGTACACTTGCCTGGATGGGGTTTGATGTGCTTCAGATAATCGGTGAGATGCGGACCATCCGGAAACGGATGTTGAACGGTGATGCAACCCTGACTGACAATGCACGGCTGGACCTGATCAACCTGACCACTTGCCTGGAGCAGACCGTTTGGATGTTACATAAATACCTGTGCGAAATGATGGAATACCCCTCGGAGGCCCAAGATGACTGACGGGGCAGGCAGCCACTATTTTGTAATGATGACGGCGCTTACCGTGGTATTCCTCGCGGTACTCGGCCTTGCGCTGGCGCGAATGCGGAAACGAACGGGGCAACAAAAACGTACCTTGATCCTGCTGATCCTGATGCTGCTGGCCAGTATCGCCGGTGGGCTATGGGTCCTGAAACTACTGGACCTGAACAACGATGCCTTCGCCTTCGCCAAGCAGCAACGCTACGATTCGCTGCAACTGGTTGACCTGGTGCGCCAGACCTCCGATGACCTGACCCGCATGGCCCGAACATTTGCAGCCACGGGTGACGAGCGATTCCTGGATTATTTTGAACACATCCTGTCGATCAGGAAGGGAGACGCGCCCCGCCCTATCGATTACCACCGGGTGTATTGGGACCTGGTCTCCGCTTCTGGTGACTATCCCCGCGCTGACGGACAACCCGAAGCAATATCGGCAGTGATGGAGCGATACGGGTTTACTGGAGAAGAACTTTTTCTTATGGAGCAGGCAGAACGGGCTTCAAATGAGCTGGCCGTGCTGGAGTCCGAGGCAATAAGTCTGGCCCAGGGCCTGTATCCGGACGATAACGGCTGGTTTACCGTGCCCGGCGAACAAGACCGATCCAAAGCCATATCCATTCTTCACAGCGAGCATTATCACCGGGACAAGGCGCGCATCATGTCTTACATCGACCAGGCCGCCAGTGCGGTCGATGCCAGGACGCAATCGGTGATGGACGCACTGGAACTGCGCCGCCAGGAACTTTCCACAGTAGCGATTCTCCTTGGCCTGGCGGCGCTGGTGATCGTGGCGGTGCTGTTCTTTTTCTCTGTTCGCCTGATAGCGCAGGACAAGGTTGACAGTGAACAATCCAAGGCGCCCCGGGCACGCCGTTCTGTCATTCGGGAAGTTCTGTTTAATTCCTGGGTCCTGTTTCTTGCCGTCGGCCTGGCCGCCATTTTCACTTCCGGCCTGATCTGGAGAAACATGCTCCAACTCGAGTTGGCGGAACGGGAAGGCATGAACGATTCATTCAGTACTGTTTTGAATTCGACTTCAAGGGCCATCCAGCACTGGTTTGATAAACAACAGGGTGAAGCCCGCGCCTGGGCGGGCTTGCTGTCCGTTGCAGATCCTGACCAGGAAATTGAGACGCTGATGCAACCGCTGCTCGGCGAAAATATTTACGTCGCTTTCCTGATTATCGACCGGAAAGGACAGGTGTCCGCAAGCGACAACAGTAGCTGGGTCGGGCGGCAACTGGGCAGTCTCACTGGCAAGAAATTCATCAAGCAGACTTTTGTCGCGCCTGGTTTCTCTTCGGTTTCCTTACCGGGAAAATGGGGCATTAAGCAAGGCGACAACAGCGACCAGGCCCTGATGGCGGTCAGTGCAGCCATCCGGGGCAGCGATGGTGAGTCAACGTCTGCCGTCGTTTTGTTGATAGATCCCGAACAGGAATTCACAGAAATACTGCAACGTGGACGATTGGGTGATTCCGGTGAAAGTTACGCTTTCAATCGCTCCGGCCAACTGATCAGTGAAAGCCGATTTGACAAAGATTTGCGGGAAATCGGTCTGATCGGGAAAGACCAGCGCGGCATCCTCAACATCGAAATCCGGAATCCGGGCGGCAACATGGTCGAAGGGTTCCGGCCATCCGCCAATCGTCAGGAACAGCCCCTGACCCTGATGGCTGCCAGTGCGATTGCCGGCAATAATGGCTTCGACCATGAAGGCTACAACGACTACCGGGGCGTTCCGGTAGTGGGCAACTGGACCTGGATCGAAGAACTCGGCCTTGGCATCGCGACTGAAATGGATGTTTCCGAAGCGACGGAGTCCATGGCGCGGATCAGGCAGCAGGCCGTTACGACAATCTCATTCATCCTTCTTTTGCTGTCCGGAATCACGATTACCTTTCTCTGGAACCGTGTAAACGCAGCCGTTGCCCAGCGGGAGCGGGAAAAATACGTGAAACAGACGAATCTGATCCTGAAAAACGCCACGGACGGGATTCTGACCATTGATGACGATCAGCGGATCATCCGTTTCAACCCGGCAGCGGAACAAATCTGGGGATACAGCGCAGAAGAAGTTCTTGGGCAGGAAATAACGATGCTGATTCCGGAGTATGCACGAAAGGGGCACCTGGCGAATGTGCATTGGTTCAGAGATTCGCAGATAGGCGGCGTGCATATGGAGGACCGTGGTCTTAATCTCGCAGGACAGAGAAAGGATGGGACCGTTTTTCCTGCCGAGGTCGGTATTTCCATGAGCGAAACGGATGGTGAGTACTTTTATTCGGCATTCATCAAGGACGTTACGGAACGCAGGAAAGCCGAGAAAGAACTCTTTGAGGCGAAGGAAGCGGCTGAAGTGGCCACCAAGGCCAAAGGAGATTTCCTGGCCAATATGAGCCATGAAATCCGGACACCGATGAATGCGGTTATCGGGCTCAGCGACCTGGCCTTAAGAACAGAATTGAACGACAAGCAGAAAGACTACCTCTCCAAAATCCACGCTTCAGCAGAATCCTTGCTGGGCATCATCAACGACATCCTGGATTTCTCCAAGATCGAAGCCGGCAGGCTGGATATTGAAGACATCGATTTCGAGATCGACCAGGTGCTGGATAACCTGGCAACCGTTGCCACCGTCAAGACGCGTGAAAAAGGTATTGAACTGCTGTTCAGGCGCGACCCACAGGTGCCCACGGTGTTGGTGGGCGACCCTCTGAGACTGGGCCAGGTTCTGATCAATCTGACCAACAATGCGGTCAAGTTTACTGAACATGGTGAAATCGTCGTATCCATAGACCTGGTGAAATTCAAACAGGAAAAAGTAAGACTGAACTTTGCCGTCAGGGATACCGGTATCGGCATGACAAAAGAGCAACTAGGCAAGCTGTTCCAGTCCTTCTCACAGGCAGATACATCAACCACGAGGAAGTATGGCGGCACCGGGCTGGGCCTGGCCATCAGCCAACAACTGGTCGAGATGATGGATGGCGAAATCAGTGTGGAGAGTGAGCCGGGTGTGGGCAGTGTTTTCAAGTTCGACGTCCTGCTTGGCGTCGGCAAAGATGCACATGAACACACATTTGAAATCGTACCTGACCTGAGAGGATTGCGGGCCATTGTGCTGGATGATAATCCTACCGCCCGGGAAATCCTCCGCACCTACCTGGAGTCATTTTCATTCCAAGTGGCCGAAGCCGCGGACGCCGAAGACCTGTTCCGGCAATTGCGTGAAGCAGAAACGCCCTACGACCTCCTCGTGCTGGACTGGCTGATGCCACAGATGGAAGGACTGCAGGTCGCCCAGATCATCAAGAATGAAATCAAGCGGGAAACCGATCCGCACATTATCATGGTTTCCGGCTTCAGCTCGGGAGACGTCATGGACCGGCCCGGCGGCGAGTTGATCGATCAATTCCTGACCAAACCAGTCAGCCCTTCACATCTGTTCGATGCGGTCATGATGGCGTTTGGAATCAAGACGCAGCGAAAAGCCAGGGCGCATGGCACCAGGCGGGGCTTTGACACGCAAGCCCTGAGGCCTGTGCAAGGAGCGCGCCTGCTCGTGGTCGAAGACAACGAAATCAACCAGCAAGTCGCCAGCGAACTGCTCGGCCACGCAGGATTCTTCGTGGACATTGCTGAGAACGGCCAGGACGCGCTGGAAAAACTGTATTCCAAAGACTACGACTGCGTGCTTATGGATGTCCAGATGCCGGTCATGGACGGCCTGACCGCAACGCTGAAAATCCGCGAAGACAACCGGTTTGCAGACCTGCCCGTCCTCGCCATGACGGCTAACGCGACCGTTGAAGACAGCGAAAAATCGCTGGCTCACGGCATGAACGATCACATCGCAAAGCCCATCAATCCGGAGATCCTGTTCAGCGCGTTGCTGAAATGGATTCCTCACGGTCAGCGAGAACTGCCCGAAACTGAAGAAAGTCTGACAATAAGAGGAGATGAGGGCGACCTTCCCGATATCCCGGGCCTGGACATGAAGTCCGGAGTAGAGCGGCTTGGAGGTAACACACGTTCTTTCCTGCGCCTGCTGGACAAGTTCGTGCAGAACCAGTCTGACAGCATCAACGCAATTCGGACTGGCGTGGAGACCGGCGATGCGGAAGAAGCGGTACGCCATGCACACACGCTCAAGGGCGTCAGCGGAAACATAGGAGCCGGTGAGCTCCAAAAAGCCGCCGCTGATCTCGAAGCAGCGCTGAAGGTCAACCCATCGCTGTTGCCGGAATCATTGCTTACCCGGGCCGAGGCGGAACTTGAGAAGGTCCTGTTAGCCATTGGCGATGTCAGTCCGGGAACTGTAACCGCAAAAGGAAGCACCAAAGCCCTTACAGCCGACCTGATCCCGCAGCTTGAGCAGCTGCAGGAGAAACTCGAAGCCTACGATTCCGAGGCCGAAGACCTCATGGAAGAACTCCTGGGCCAGGTCGCCGGCAGCGAAGCCGCAAGTTGGCTTGAACCGGTCCAAAGCCTGATCGAACAATACGACCTGGAAACGGCCGCAGAAGAATTGAAACCCCTGATCAGCAAGATCGAGCAACTGCTCCAGAGGCAAGCATGAATGAAAGCCAGTCAAAGCCGGTCATCCTGGCTGTAGATGACACTCCCGAAAACCTGGACGTGGTTAAGGGAATACTTGCATCCGAATACTCGGTCAAGGCAGCCATCAATGGTCCCATAGCCCTGAAAATTGCCGAAAAGCACAGACCTGACCTGATCCTGCTGGATGTCATGATGCCGGGGATGGACGGCTACGAGGTCTGTCAAAAACTAAAGGAAAACCCGAAAACCCGGGATATTCCCGTGATTTTCGTTACGGCGATGGACCAGACCAGTGACGAAACCCGTGGATTCAGTCTCGGCGCGGCGGACTATATTTTCAAACCCGTCATCCCACCGATTCTCCAGGCCCGGGTGAAAACTCACCTTGCGCTCAAGCAAAGCATGGACGAGCTCAGCGAGGCCTACGGCATCATCAAGCAGCAGAAAGACCGCATG
>CALDVW010000020.1 GCA_937924405.1 uncultured Lysobacterales bacterium | reverse complement strand
TGATGCTTTGGACTATATGCAACTGAAAGGCGGTTCCAGGCTGGCAGGCGAACCCGTCGATGTGGTGTTCATCGGCAGTTGCACCAACTCCCGCCTGAGTGATCTGCGCGCCGCGGCCGAATTGATGAAAGACAGGAAAGTGGCCGACGGTACGCGGGTACTGGTCGTAGCCGGCTCGGAAGCAACCCGCAAAGCCGCTGAAGCGGAAGGCCTGGACCGGATATTTATCTCGGCAGGCGCCGAATGGCGCGAGCCGGGTTGCTCGATGTGCCTGGCCATGAACGGTGATTCCGCAAACCCGGGTGACCTGGTGGTAAGCACCAGCAACCGCAATTTCAAGGGTCGCCAGGGACGGGGCGTACGCACTGTGCTCGCCAGCCCGCTGACCGCGGCAGCCAGCGCGGTCACCGGCCGCGTTACCGACCCGAGGGAATTTCTGGAGGACCCCGCATGAGCCAGTCAGGCATAGTCGAATCTCGCACTTTCAACCTGCCGGTAGCCAATATAGATACCGACCAGATCATTCCGGGCCAATTTCTGACTACGACGGAACGCGAAGGGCTTGGCAGATTTTGTTTCTACAGCTGGCGTTTCGACGAAAACGGCAATGAGCGGGCCGATAACCCGCTTAAAGAACACCGGCCCGGTCATCATGAGGTGTTGGTTGCCGGCAGCAACTTTGGCTGCGGTTCGTCGCGCGAGCACGCACCGTGGGCCATGCTCGATTTTGGCTTCAAAGCCGTGATCAGCACCCGGTTTGCCGATATTTTTCGCAGCAACTCGCTGAAAAACGGCCTCCTGCCAATCATGGTGGAAGACCATGTTCTGGATTTCCTGATGTCCCATCCGGAGCACAACGTCCGGATCGACATCAACAATCGCACCCTGGGTGTCGATGGTTACGGTGAGTTTGAATTTCCGCTGGAACCTTTCTCAGCCTATTGCCTGACCCGGGGTATCGACCAGCTGGATTTCATTCTCGAAAACGAACAGAAGATCAATGAATATGAGCAAAATCAGGCCAGCTGATACAGGCCGGACCTTCCGGGTGGTCGGACTGCCGGGAGACGGCATCGGGCCGGAAGTTTACCAGTCAGCCTGCCGCGTTCTGGGGGTAATGGAGCAGTTGTACGGCCTTACAGTAGAACTGGATGAGCAACTGATCGGCGGCGCCGCGGTGGATGCCGCCGGAGCACCTCTGCCCGCAGAGACCATCGAAGCCTGCAAAAATGCCGATGCGGCGCTGCTCGGGGCCGTCGGCGGGCCAAAGTGGGATGGCAATCCGGCCGAAATGCGGCCGGAACTAGGACTTCTGAAAATACGGGCCGAGTTCAATCTGTTCTGCAATCTGCGGCCGATCGTGACCCACCCCGCGCTTCATTCCTTTTCCCCTCTGAGACCCGACAGGCTCGAGAATGTAGACCTGATGATTGTTCGGGAACTCACGGGTGGCAGTTACTTTGGCAAGAAGTGGCGCGATCACGACCAGGCCGAGGATGTGTGCCGCTACACGCGTGAAGAGGTGGAACGCGTAACGCGATCGGCCGGCCGGATAGCACAACAGCGAGACGGCCGGATCACCCTGGTCGACAAGGCCAATGTACTGGAGACATCCCGTTTGTGGAGATCCGTTGTCGGCCAGGTTATTGCAGAAGAATTTCCGGATGTCGCCCTGGAAAACATGTACGTCGACGCCGCCGCCATGCACCTGTTGACCCGACCTGCGGATTTCGATGTCATGCTGACCGAGAACCTGTTCGGCGATATCCTGTCAGACGAGGCTTCCATGCTGTGCGGCTCGCTTGGGCTCCTGCCCTCCGCATCGCTCAACGAGAACCGTTTCGGCTTGTATGAGCCGGTACATGGCTCAGCGCCGGACATCGCGGGACAGGGTAAGGCCAATCCTTACGCGATGCTACTGTCCGTGGCGATGATGCTGCGCTACTCGCTCGATTGTGCGGATGAAGCCGCTGCACTGGAAAAATGCATCCACGCTTGCTGGAACGAGGGCATATTGACGCGTGATTTACGGGTTGACGGATGCAGCACTTCTGAAGTGACCGACGCCGTGTGCGGGCAGCTTGCTGCGCTCAGCCCATGACCCGCACAAAGACAGCGTGGGAAGGTAGATCCGAGGCCAGCAGGTCGCTGTTCGAACACTATATGCCCCGCATCATGCAGTGCCGCATGGAAGACCTGGTGCTGCAAACACCGGTTCAGGAAATGCCGTCGCTGGCCGAGCGCCTCGGGGTCCGGGTGCTGGTGAAGCGTGAAGACCTGCAGCCGGTTTTTTCCTTCAAGCTGCGCGGCGCTTATGCCAAGCTGCAATCACTTTCCGAAGAGGACCTGCAACGGGGGATCATCTGTGCGTCGGCCGGTAATCACGCGCAGGGCGTGGCCATGGCGGCCAACCATCTCGGCGTCGATACGCTGGTCGTGATGCCGGCGATCACGCCCGACATCAAGATCAACGCGGTCAAAAAGCTGGGCGCCCGGGTGGTTATCCATGGCGATGATTTCGACACCGCCTGTGAAAAGGCGCTGCAAATGGCGGAAGAAGAAGGGCGGGTATTCGTTCACCCTTACGATGATCCGGATGTCATTGTCGGCCAGGCCACCATCGCGCTTGAAATGTTCCGCCAGAATCGGGTACCCGTTGACTATTTGTTCTTGCCGATTGGCGGAGGCGGGCTGGCGGCCGGCATGGCGCTGGTCAGCCGGTATCTGCACCCGGAGATCAAGCTGATCGGAGTCGAGGCAGAAGAATCCGCGTCGATGAAAGCTGCTTTTGATGCCGGCGAACCGGTCACCCTCGAGGAAATCGGGCATTTTGCGGAGGGTGTGGCCGTTAAACGGACCGGCGACCTTACCTTCAGCATCTGCTCCGGACTTCTCGACGAAATCATCACAGTCGATAACGATGAGATTTGCGCTGCAGTGCAAGATGTTTACGAAGACAGCCGGGCCATTGCCGAACCGGCCGGGGTGTTGGCCATTGCCGGGCTGAAGCGATTCTTCATGGATCGGCCGGGCGCCACAGGGACCGCTGCCGCGGTGCTGTCCGGCGCCAACGTCAATTTTGCCCGCCTGCGTCACATTGCCGAGCGCGCGGCTGTGGGTGAAGACCAGGAAGCCCTATTCGGCGTGACCATTCCGGAGCGCCCCGGAAGCTTCCTGGATTTTTGCGAAACCGTTGGAATGCGGGGAATTACCGAATTCAATTACCGGATTGCCGACAAGAGCGAGGCCCATATTTTTGTCGGTATTGCACTGCGCAACGGCGAGAGCGAAAAGAATGAAATTATCCGGGAACTGGCTGAACATGGCTTCCCGGTAGAGGACCTTTCCTCCAACGCCATGGCCCGGCTGCACATCCGCCACATGGTGGGCGGGCGCGCTGATGTCAAAAATGAGCGAATCCTGCGATTCCAGTTTCCGGAACGCCCCGGCGCCTTGCTGCAGTTCCTGCGCGGTATGAAAAGCGACTGGAATATCAGTCTTTTTCACTACCGTAACTACGGCTCCGAGTACGGCCGGATACTCATGGGAATCCAGGTTCCGGCCGACGATGACGACCGCTTCCGGCAGTTCCTCGAAAACACCGGCTACGGCTATACATGCGAAGAGGGAAATCCCGCTTACAACATGTTCGTGGGTTCAAGCTGAACTGCAGGATCAGGCCACGCCCGCGATTTGAGATTGTCGCAGGAGAGGTATCCGTTAACCCTTTCCAGGACACGCACAGGGACGTCTTGAACGTGTCCTGCAGACAGGTACCCGACACCTCTTCCGCGATGACCTTGAATCGCAGACACAGCCCGCTTAAGAAGCCTCCTTCAGGATTCGCTTATGCTGCTGGCGACCTGGCTGCCGGTAGCCCCCATTGTCATCATCGTGATGCCCGAAAATATCAGGCGGATGCCAACCAGCATGCCAACGACCCAGAGCGCGGATTCCGGCCATCCGGAAAGGATCAAGTAAGCGAGTAAAAGCGTTACGACCCCGTTAAAGGTCATCCAGCCCCAACCGGAATCCGGTTTTACGTTCCAGGCGACGATTAATGTCATGATGCCATCCGCGATGAAATAGATCCCCAGCAGCACGGTCAGCTTCATCAGCGCTATATCGGGTTGTCCAATAACCGCGATACCTACCAGCACGGTCAATCCACCAAACAGAAACTTCAGGATTCCGCGGCCGAGCGTGGGCGCCTGAAAGGCGTAGATGGTCATCGAAATTCCCGCCGCGAGCAATGCAATGCCAATGAACATGGCCACGGCGAGACCCGAAACAAACGGTGAACCGATGGCGAAAAAGCCAAATAAAATCGTCAGGAATCCCCAGATCATTCCCCAGCGTGAGGCGCTTTTCAGTACTTGTGCACTTTCATTCATTGCTTTCTCCTTCAGCAAGTGTCTTCAACAAGCGGGCCGGGTTCCAATCATCTGCGCGCAAGGTTTCCCTGAACTCGCTAATCCGGCTGTAAACCTTGTCCATCCCGATCATTGAACCATAAAACATGGGGCCACCGCGATGTGCCGGGAACCCGTACCCATAAATATAGACGATATCGATATCACCAGGCCGCTGGGCGATCCCTTCGTCCAGAAGCTGCGCCCCTTCGTTGATGAGGGGATAAATGACCCGCTCGACAATCTCACCGTCGCTGAATGATTTCTGCTCTATACCCAGAGCGTCGGCTTCGGCCCGGATCATCGTTTCGACTTGAGAATCCTCTATACGCTGCCGGGTTTCCGGGTCATAACGATAGAAGCCGGCACCCGATTTCTGTCCCAGCCTGCCCATTTCAACCAATTGATCGGCTACATGGGTGGATGGATGATCCGGCAGGTCCGGAATCGCCTGACGCGCCTTCATACCGATATCCAGCCCGGCCAGGTCTGCAACCGCCAGCGGCCCCATGGCCATTCCGAATTTTTGCATCGCACCATCGACCTGCGCGGGTGTGGCTCCTTCCAGTAGCAGCATCTGAGCTTCCCGCATATAGCCATCCAGCATGCGGTTCCCAATAAAGCCATAACAGACCCTCGACATCACCGGTACCTTGCGGATTTTCCTGGCCAGTTTCATCACGGTTGCCAACACATCGTCAGCCGTCTTTTCCCCCCTGACGACTTCCAGCAGTTTCATGATGTTGGCGGGACTGAAAAAGTGCATGCCCACAACGTCTTCGGGACGCGAGGTCACGGCGGCTATTGCATCGAGATCCTGGTAGGACGTATTGGACGCCAGTATGGCGCCCGGTTTGCACACCTGGTCAAGTTTGCGGAATACGTCGTACTTGATATCCGGGTTTTCGAATACGGCCTCGATCACCAGGTCAACGCCAGCCAGGTCACCGTAGGAAGTGGTGCCGCTGATCAGGCCCATGAAATATTCAACCTGGTCCGCTGTATAACGGCCTTTCTTCGCCGATCGTTCATAATTGCCACGACATATGCCAATACCGCGGTCCAGCGCGCCGTTGTCGAGTTCCAGCAGGGTAACCGGAATGCCGGCATTGGCAAAACTCATGGCAATACCGCCGCCCATGGTACCCGCACCGATGACTGCAACGCTGTTGACCGGCCGGATCGGTGTGCCTTGCGGAATGTCATCGATTTTAGCCGCCTGGCGTTCGGCAAAAAACATGTGGCGCAGACCGGCCGATTCTGGCGACATCATCAATTTCGTGAATCGCTGGCGCTCGAGTTCAATCGCTGACTCAAAATCCATCGTGGCTGCCGATTCAACACAATCGATGATTTTCTGGGGCGCGGGCAGGCCTTTTGTCTTCTTCGCCACCTGTTCCCGTACCCCATCGAAAAAGCCATCTGGCAAGTGGGCGGTTGCAACCGCAAGTTCTGAAGTCCGCCGCGGCCCGGCGCCGGATTCGATCAGCTCCCTGGCATAGACTGTTGCGGCTTCCATCAGGTTTCCCTCGGCCACACGGTCTATCAAGCCCGCCTTTAATGCCGCCCCGGCGCCGATCGGCTGGCCGCTGATCATCAGGTCCAGTGCGGCTTCAACACCGATCAAACGGGGCGCCCACTGGGTTCCGCCGGCACCGGGCAACAGCCCAAGCAGGACCTCGGGAAGCCCCAGTTTTGAGCTCGAAACAGCGATTCGGTAGTGACAGGCCATCGCTGTTTCCAGGCCGCCACCCAGCGCCGTCCCGTGGATGGCGGCTATGACGGGCACGTCCATGGACTCCACCCGGCCAAGCACTTCCGGAAGCCAGGGGTCGGCCGGTGGCTTGCCAAATTCACTGATATCCGCGCCGGCGATGAAAGTACCCCCTGAACAGGTCAAAATGACGGCCCTGCATTGCGAATCCCCGGCTGCAGCAAAAGCGTCCTGTAATCCGGCCCTGACGGGTTGCGACAAGGCATTGACCGGGGGGTTGTTGACCGCAATGACTGCGATGTCGCCCCGGCATTCGAAACTGACGTAATCGGACATGGAAACCCTCTAAGTGAAAGTGATTGTGGCAATCACCAAGTATGCCATTTTGCAGCCGGAATTATCTCTCTCGTGTAGACTTTCTGATCCTATACTTGCTGAAACCACAGGGCCACGAACACCGTCATGATTGCCTGCCTCAAATGCACCGCCTGCGGCGCCGAATACCCTGCCGACACCCTGATGAATCTGTGTCCACGGGATCAACGGCCGATAGAAATCATTATTGATCTGGAACACTTGCAGGCCACCTATCCGCACGGCGACTGGTACCGGCCGGGACGACAGGATATGTGGCGTTTCGGGGCCCTGCTGCCCCTGGACATCGCCAACCCGGACGAACGGCCGTACATCGTTACTCTTGGCGAGGGATGCACGCCATTACTTGACTACAATGATCACGAGCTTGCGCGTTATGCGGGTTTCTCACTGCTCGTCAAAGACGAAGGCAAGGCTCACCCGGGTTTCGGCGCCAATCCGACCCAGAGTTTCAAAGACCGCGGAATGGCGGTAACCGTATCCATGGCGCGGCGCCACGGATTGAAAAAACTGGCCGTGCCGACCCAGGGCAATGCCGGCGACTCATTATGTGAATACGCCGATGCGGCCGGGCTGAGCGCCGTTGTCGCCATGCCCGAGGACACTCCCTTACCGATCCTGGGACGAGTCGCCGCCATGGCCCACGGTTCAGATCGGTTTCACCTGAAGCGGGTTGCGGGCACCATCCGGGAAGCGGGGGAGTCGCTCAAAAAGGACTGGATCCCCGATGGCTGGTTCAGTGTTGCAACCTTCCAGGAGCCCGGATGGCGTATCGAAGGAAAAAAAACGCTTGGCCTGGAACTGGCCGAACCATCATTGCCGGGCGAACCCTGGTCGCTGCCGGACGTCATTATCTACCCCACCGGCGGGGGTACCGGGGTTCTGGGTATGTGGAAGGCTTTCTCCGAGTTGGAATGCCTGGGCCTGATTGGACCGGATCGTCCACGTATGATCTGCGTACAGGCCAATGCCACCAGGCCTCTGGTACACGCATTTGAAAACGGTCTTGATGACACACAGCCCTGTGAAGCCGGCAACACGCTGGCCTACGGATTGAACGTCCCTGGTGGCGTGGGACATTTCAAGGTGCTCAAGATCATGCGCGAAAGTGGAGGCATGGCCCTGTCTGTTACAGAGAGTGAAATCCATCAAACACTGTCCCGGGTCTGGGAAGAAAAAGGTTGGTGGATTTGCCCCGAGGGGGCTGCCTGTATCGCTGCGGTTCCGGCGCTACTGGACCAGAATATGATCGAGCCCGGTAACAGGGTCGTCGCCTTCAATACGGGTTCACTGGAAAAATACCTCCCCGATCTGAGGCATTTGCTCTAGCGCGCGGAGACCTGCTCCTTGGCCAGGGCTCTCATCACGGCGACGTGAGCGTCACTGCAGTTGAGCGCGGGTATGTATTCGAGCTTTTCGCCACCCGCCTCCTCGAAAAATTCTCGATTCTGCATGGCAATTTCTTCCAGGGTTTCAAGACAGTCTACGGCAAAGCCGGGGCATACAACCTGGACATGCCTGGTTCCCTGCGACCCCAGCGCCTTCAATACCTGGTCCGTGTAGGGTTGCAGCCAGGGCTCCCGTCCAACCCGCGACTGATACGTCAACATCCACTCGTCATCGGCCAGGCCCAAAGCCGCCACTACCGAATTCACGCTCTGCTCGCATTGCTCCTGATACGGGTCGCCCTGCTCAACGTATCGCTGGGGAATTCCATGCAGGGAAAAAACCAGTTTTTCAGCCACCCCGTTCGCCTGGCGGAATTCCCGGATACTGGACGCCACAGCATCCACCCAGGCCGGGTGATCGTGATACTGCTCGACGCAGTGCAGTACTGGCCGCCATTCCAGGTCATTCAATGCCCATTCGACCGCATCGTAAATCGACGCGGTAGTTGTATTGGAAAACTGGGGGTAAAGTGGCAACACAACAACTTCGGCCACCCCTGCTTTTTTCAACCGCTCCAGGCCACTGCGGATAGAGGGATTTCCGTAACGCATCCCCATCTCGGCTTTCATTCCGGGGCCCAGGGTGGAATGTAAACGGCTGACGAGTCTCTGGGTCAGCACCAACAGAGGCGATCCGTCCGGCCACCAGATTTTACGGTAGGCGGCTGCAGAGCGGCCTGCCCTGAATGGAATAATGATGAGGTTCAGCAAAGGTAGCCATAGATACCTGGGCAGATCGACAACCCGCGAATCCGACAAAAACTCACGCAGAAAGCGGGCGACAGGTTTGCGCTCCGGGGCTTCCGGCGTGCCGAGGTTAACCAGCAGAACACCACTGATTTCTCCATTTTGAACATCTTCAGGCATAAATTCAGCAACCCCGGTGGTGTGGCAAAAACACCACAAAAGAAGGGTGTATCTTCCAACAAAAGCACCTTAAAACACAAGCTATAGACAACATTTCCATTAAAAACGCATCTTTAGGCATCCGCTTACAAAGTGACGACCCGCGTTGGGAATGAAGTCTTAAAACCCCGCTTGTTGTATATCCACAACAGTATCATTTTAGAAGTGATAAATTGACACTAAGGCTTTGTTTTACCGGATGTTTCTGCTAGCATTACTTCCCCGCGTTGAATTGACGAGGACGGGTATTGCCCTCATGCAAAAACGGGTCTTAATATTGATGCTGATTTTTATGGCTGCGATCTCCACATCGCTGTCAGCCGCGCCCGTGGGCTACAGTATCAATTCGGATAGCGGTGAGGACGACAGCGACGGGCTTTATACCATAGATCTCGCCACGGGATCGGAAATCCAGCGCATCGGCACCGTTCAGTCCTTGTTGCAAACCCGGCTCGATGTAGAGGGCCTGGCTTTTTCCCCGGATGGCACTCTCTGGGGCATTGATGACGAAACCCTGAAGCTGTTTCCCATAGATACCAGTAACGCTGCCATCGACAGCAGCAGGGAAGTCAACATTTCCAATATCGACCCGGGTCAAAATGATTTTGGCATGACTTTCGCCTGTGATAACGTCCTGTATGTCTCTTCCGTTACCGAGCAATCCCTGTATCGTCTGGCACTGGATGGCACCGCTACGCCAATCGGGAGTAACGGCGCCCTGGGAGCCACCATCAGTGCGCTCGCTGCCTATGGAAATCCGGTTCAGCTCTATGGTCTGGGTAATGGTTCCGCCAACGGGGAGGCGGGTTCTTCGGCCCTGTATCAAATCAATATTTCTACCGGTGTCGCCACGGAAATCGGCTCACTGGGAGCCGCTGCCGAAGACTACGCTGAAGGCGGCCTGGCCTTCGACGGCGATGGCCAGTTATGGGCGATTACCGACCGTCGGCCACTCGATCTTTCCAGCCAGGTAATGAAAATCAACCCGGCAACCGGTGCAGCCTCGGAGACCCAGACCACTTCCGAGCAGGGGTACGAGAGCCTGGCAATCACCGTACCGGGTGGCTGCAGCAGCAACCCGCCACCCGATGGTGGGCCCGTCAAACCCTTGTCAGGCCGCAGCCGCACCTATGACATCCCAACTCTGGATCACTTTGGCCTATTGCTGGCTTCAATCCTGATTTTGGTCACTGGCCTGGCGGCTTACCGCAGGTTCTGACTCTTCTCAATACGTCGATCGCTGGTTTACGTTAAAATCCGGTAATCTGACTCACGGAGCAAAACATGGGTATTGGTGGAATCAGCATGTGGCAGTTATTGATCCTGTTGCTAATAGTCGTACTGGTCTTCGGCACCAAGCGACTAAGGAACATGGGTGGTGATCTCGGCGCCGCGGTCAAAGGTTTCCGCAAGGGCATGGAAGAGGTCAAAGACGATGTGGAGGAAAAGCTGGAACCGGACCAGATTGCTGCTGACGAGCGCTCCGAAGCCGCAGCAGAAGAACCCGCCAAAAGCAAAGAAGCATCAAGCTAGCCCAGGCCCATGTTTGACGTTGGGTTCGCAGAAATCCTGCTATTGTCCCTCGTCGGTCTCCTGGTCCTGGGTCCCGAGCGGCTGCCCCGTGTCGCCCGGACGTTAGGCGGCCTGACCCGCAAAGCCCGCAGCAGTTGGCTGAACCTCAAGCGCTCGATCGACGCGGAAATGAGGGCGGAAGACCTCAAGGAACCGCTCAAGCATTTCGAGAATGAAATCAAATCGACCGTCGACGAAGTCAAATCCGGGGTCGACTCAATCAGGAATTTCGATCCCCTGGATCCCGATTCGGCCACCAAGCCGGATGCCACTGATGACGGAAATTAATTCAACCGACCAGGAATTGAGCTTCCTCGAACACCTGGTGGAATTGCGCAGCAGGTTGCTCAAGGCATGCATGGCTGTTCTCGTGGTGCTGCTTTTTCTGTTGCCCTTCTCCCGCAAACTCTATGCCTTGCTCGCCGCTCCGCTGACTGCCGTTCTGCCTGAAGGCAGCAGCATGATCGCAATCGATGTCGCCTCACCTTTCCTGACTCCGTTCAAGCTGGCCCTTCTGCTGGCGCTGATCATTTCGATACCCGTCGTGCTGTATCAGCTATGGGCCTTTGTCGCGCCCGCTTTGTACCGCAAGGAAAAACGCCTGGCGCGACCGTTACTGTACTCCGCTGTTTTTCTTTTCTATGCCGGGTGCGCGTTTGCGTATTTCGCCGTGTTTCCGCTGGTTTTCGGCTTTTTTACCCGGGTGGCTCCCGAGGGTGTCACCGTGATGACCGATATCAGCAAATATCTCGATTTCGTGATTACGCTGTTCCTTGCCTTCGGGATCACTTTCGAAGTACCGATTGCGACCATCATCCTGGTGGCAACCGGCATGACCACCATTGAACAACTCAAAAAGATGCGAGCCTACATACTGGTTGGGGCATTTGCACTTGGAATGCTTTTGACGCCACCGGATGTCATCTCCCAGACCTTGTTGGCACTGCCTATGTGGCTGTTGTTCGAGATTGGAATTCTGATGTCGTGGATATTGCTGCCCCACCGGCGGGTCGCAGGCGAAACCGCTGAAGAAGAGTCGGAGGATCAGGCCAGCAACTGACTGTCGTCTTCTGATTCTTGCGGTGGAGAATGGTCCCCGATTCCGAAAATGTCCTGATAAGCGCAATACTGGGTGCCAAACAGCAGCATCTGGAAAGCCAGCAGGAGAATCATGATCACAGCCATCACGATGACCGCAATGAGGCCGCCTGCAGCGGCCAGCCCCAGCAGAATTCCACTAACGATAACCACTGGCAGCAGGGTGGCCATCAGGCCAAGTGCGAGCATTAGAAACGGCCGCCAGTTCGCAAACAGGGCACGCAATCCTTCTGACAGGGCTGGAACCAGCTTGCGGTCGCCGAACCAGATCAGGGGAATGGTGAAATAGCTGAGCGTTCCGCTGACGGCAATACCGACCATGAAAGCCGCAATGATTTTGCCAAGAGCCTGCTGGTCGAGAAGAGCTATCGCGTCCATGTCGCCTTGCTCTATGCGCGAAAGCACCTCGGTATCAAGCGAGTCCTGGGCTCCCGAAAGCACCAGCGAGATACTCAGGACACCCACCACGAAAATGATGGCTCCCATGACCAACAGCCGGCCAGTGTGAGTTCCGGACAACAACGGCTTGAACAACAGGTTCACGCCGGGCGTCCCGCCCTTGAAAATGACGTTGAAGACTTCGAGTATCCCGGCGGTCAAACCGGGAACCGAAATGATGATCAGGAAACCAACCACCGGCAGCCGTGTCAGGCCCAGGATTACCTGCATCAACACAGCGATCAGTATCATGCGCCCTGCTTGCCGGCGCAGCAGGGACATGCTCCGCATCAACCAGGTGAGGCCTTTTGAAAACGGCATCGTGCGCAGGTCTCTTTCTGGTGACATTCGCACCGGTTTATTTGCGGACCGCAGCGAATTTTCTCGCTTCGCGGCTCCAGTTGGTTGCTGCATGCATGGCTTCGAAAACCTCCTCGGGCTCTGCAACCACAGACCACATGTCGAGATGAATTTCCGACATGAAATTCTCCCTGACACTGTGCTGCAGGAAATCCACCAGCCGGTCAAAATAGCGGTTGGTATTGACCAGGATAACAGGGCCCAGGAAATCACCGAGGCGTTTAAGGGTCAGTACTTCGAACACCTCTTCGAAGGTACCGCTGCCACCGGGCAATGAAACAACAGCATCTGAATCCACCAGCATACGATGCTTTCGCTCGCGCATATCGGCCACTACTTCCAATCGGCTGAGATTGCTGTGGCCGTGCTCAACCGTGTTCAGAAATTCCGGAATAACACCATGGACATGCGCCCCTTCAGCCAATGCGTTGTCAGCCATGGCGCGCATCAGGCCGACACCGCCGCCGCCATAGACGATATCGAGGCCGGACTGCCCCAGCACGGTTCCCAGGCGCCGCGCTGCATCGTAATAGTTCTCCGCAAGCGCATTACTCGATGAGGCATAAACGGTGACCCGTTGAAACCGGCCCGGTGCGATGTTCATTTTTGCCTCCACGCCATACTCCCTTCCCTTGCGGCAATACCGATGGGTGTTCAAAGTCCACGTATTGTAATATGAACCCGCAACGAAGGAGGCTCCATTTGAATCAGCGACGAAATTCTCTTAACCCGGTCCCGTTAACCGACACCCCGGTGTCTTTCGCGATCATCATTCTCTGCGCCATCATTTTTTTCATTCGGTACCAGCCGCCCGGAATGGCTTTATGGCCTGCCGGCAGCGGATTTTTCTCACCCTGGCAACTGCTCACCTATGCCTTCCTTCATGGCAGTTTCAACCACCTGTTTTTCAACATGTTTGCCGTTTGGATGTTCGGAACCCCGCTGGAACGATCATGGGGTAGCCAGCGATTCCTTACGTACTACGGGGTATGCGTTGTCGGCGCGGGAATCATCCAGTTACTGGTGCAGCTCTTTGAAGGGGGAATTTACCCGACAATCGGGGCATCAGGCGGAGTTTTCGGCCTGTTACTGGCCTACGGGGTAATGTGGCCAACAAACAGGATCTTCCTGATTTTCTTTCCGGTGCCAATCCAGGCCAAATGGTTTGTGCTGATCTACGGCGGCATCGAATTACTGTTCGGCGTAACCCGGGCCATGCCGGGTATAGCGCACTTCGCTCACTTGGGTGGAATGATATTCGGGGCTGTATTATTGTATAAGTGGGGCTGGAGGTTGGGCATGACCTGGAAATCATGAATTCATGTGAGGTTGCATGGCCAAAAAGAAACGACACTCAAAGCTTTTCGCCGCCTTTTTTACGGGGATCTTCGTCTGTGCAGTAGCCGCAGCGATCTGGTACGCCATACCCGGTTATAAAATTGAACCGGGCTATTGGGTCGTCGAAGACGCCTACAGAAATTATCAATCCCAGGTGATGGCGGAAGTCACCGGCCGCGTCGTAAGACTATTGCCGGATGACCCGGGCAGTAACCGGCAACAGAAATTTGTCATCACCCTGAAAAATCAGCAGAACCTGATGGTTATTCACAGCCTGAGGTATTCGGAACGGGTTCCTGTGGCCGTCAATGACGAAGTCATCGTTCGCGGCGAATATCTCCGGACGGAGCCTGGAGGAGTCATTCACTCGACTCACTGGGACAGCGGAATCAAAAAACGACACGGCTGGATAAGCCATCAAGGCACCCTCTACCAGTAAGGGTGTTTAATCCTCCAAAACAAATGTGACTTTCAGGATGACGCGAAATTCGGTGATGTGTCCATGAGAATCGCAGTTGACCTTCTGGCCCTCTACCCAGGCGCCCCTGACGTTTTTCAGCGTCTTGCTTGCGCGTTTGAGGCCTTTCCTGGTGGCGTCTTCAAACGATTCTTTTGAAGAGGCGATAATTTCGGTTACTCGCGCGACAGACATTCAGTTTTCTCCTGTAATTTATAGACTGTTTTATATTTAATTCGACCGGGGTTTCCCCTTTCGAGCCATCTGCATGCTTATAGCTGACCCTAGTCAAACCGGTTAACCCGGAACGGGTTGCCAACGTAGAAATAGACCGCGGTGTCACCGTTATCGCTATGCCCAAGCGCCAGATATACGGGACCGATGGGGGTTTCCGCACCGGTGAAGATGCTCGCGGAATAACGCAGATCGTCAAACCCGATATCGCTACTGTAATCCCATACATTCCCCGCTTCCAGGGTAAATCCGGCATAGGCCTTGAACAGTTTCATATCTTTCAGATGGCGGTAATAGGCCAGGGTCGCCACTCCATACTGCCGCCCCGTTAACTGATTGGGCACCAGCCCGGACAGGCGGCCAAACCCACCCAGGCGGTACCAACGCTCGATGGGCGCCTTATCGTCTATGCTATATCCGAATTCGTAATTGAGCAGCGCACTGTTTTTACTATGGGAAAAAGCGAAGGTACCGTTACCCATGGCCTGCTGGTAATCGGATGATGCACCCAGATCATCGGCCGCGTATATATAGGACAGGCGATGAAACATGCCCTCAGTCGGAAACCACAAGCTATCCAGGCTATCGTGCACGTAATTCAGCGATAACTCACCGATTTCGACTTCATCGTCCAGTTCAAAATCCAGATCTCCGGTAATCACGTCAGCGTCGGCCCGAGCAAGCTGATATTCCAGTGTCAGGCGATGCGTTGTACTCCAGTTCCGCCCGAGTCCGAATTCGAATCCCCAGCCATCAAATTCGAGCGTGGCGATATTGGAATCTCCCTCCCAGAGGCTGTAATTCTCCCGGCGCCAGTAAACTTCAGGCTCGACAAACCAATTAGCCTCAGGATCAATGGGCTGATAAAAATCAAAGCTGATTTCATCTTCCCGGCCGATGGAGCCGGTCACGCGTAGTTCTCCACCCAGCGCGTTGAGTGCATTTTTCGTGTAAGCGGCGCCCAGCTTGAAATCAGAGTTTCCAGAAAAGTCATTCGAAAGCTCAAGGCCGAATTGAAGATAGTTCGGCCCCCAGGCACGTGGCTGTGCGTGTATGAGGATCCCCGATTGACCTTCCTCGTTCTCGGTCAGGTCATAAGTCACCGACTCAAAAACATCCAGGCTGTATATCCTGTCGACACTTTGATCCAGTGCATCCATGTCAACGGGCTTGCCCAGTTCGATTGCAAGCCTGGACCGGATTATTTCGTCATGCAATTCAGAATCGTTATCCAACTCGATGAAATCGATGACATGCTCCGGGGTCTGCTGCTCCCCTATCGGGGTAAGTGCAGAAAGGTTTTCATCGGCCAGGGAAGAGAGTTGGGCTTCGGAATTCATGGTCGCTTCGTAGCCCAGGTGGACGATTTCCACAGCCTCTTCAAAATCGC
The DNA here is from genome assembly GCA_937924405.1 of uncultured Lysobacterales bacterium. Lineage (GTDB taxonomy): Bacteria > Pseudomonadota > Gammaproteobacteria > Xanthomonadales > SZUA-36 > JAHEFT01. The sequence goes on along the minus strand of CALDVW010000020.1, from coordinate 41,777 downwards.
CGGAACTGAACTCTCCGAGTTCGGGAATAATCAGAATATCCTGCTGATCCAAAGTGGCAATTTGTGCCTCAGTGTTTCTCCGGGTCAGAAAACCGGACAGCTGCTCGGTGACGCTCAAGACTGAAGTGAGTTGTTCTTCTGTCAGAAGGGGGGTGGAGATATCGACCGCGATCACAATATCGGCGCCCATTTCGCGGACGACGCTGATTGGCAGATTGTTCGCCATGCCGCCATCGACCAGAAGCCTGTCGTCGAGCCTGACTGGCGAAAACACGCCAGGTACAGACATACTCGCGCGAAGTGAATCCGGCAGGCTGCCACCAGAAAGAATGACTTCCTCGCCGGTTACCAGATCGGTCGCAACGGCGCGAAAAGGAATAGGCAGGAGGTCGAAATCACTGATGCCGACGACCGGTAACAGCATTCGGTGAAAGATCTGGTCCAGGTGCTGCCCTTCGATCACACCGAGAGGTAATTGTAATTTTCCCCCGTTGAATCCTACCCGGTACGGAATCAGGAACTGCGCCTCAAGTTCCTTTTTTCTCATGGTACGGTCCTTGCGGGCCGGCTTGTCGGTCAACCCCTTGTCCCAGTCGGTTTCAGCCAGGATTGTCTCTATTTCGGCCGCACTGTAACCGGCCGCGTAGAGTCCGCCGATAATGGCGCCCATGCTGGTGCCGGCGATGTAATCAACAGGAATTTGCAGCTCTTCCAGTGCCCTCAGAACACCGACGTGGGCGCCACCGCGAGCACCCCCGCCGCTGAGCGCCAAACCGATTTTCGGCCGGCTGTCATCAGCGGCGCGCAAAACAGGCATGGCCAGGCAGGGGCATAGCATTGTCACAACGATTACGATGCGAAAAAGCTTCATCTGGATCTCCGGAAAGGACTTGAATCAAACGATTATAATGGAGTACACAGAGTGACATGCGGGAATGAGAAAAACCTGACCGGGGACAGGAAACAAGCTTGATTCAGCGTCTACAATGTGCCCATCTTTTTACATCAATAAGGGTTATCAACATGAGCAACAGCTATCCCGTACCCGAGTCGTTCAAGGGTAACGCCCACCTCGATAAAGCAGAGTACGAACGTACTTACCGGGAGTCCGTTGAAAACAACGTGGCGTTCTGGACTGAAACCGCCAGAAGACTGGACTGGATCGAGTTCCCTACTACCACCAAGGACGTTTCCTTCGACAAGGCGGATCTCCACATCCGCTGGTTTGAAGATGGTGTACTGAATGCCTGTTACAACTGTGTCGACCGCCACCTGGATACGCGCGGTGACCAGACAGCAATCATCTGGGAAGGTGATGATCCGGCCCGCGACGAGCATATTAGCTACAGAGAACTGCAACAACGCGTCTGCCGGATGGCCAACGTGCTGAAGAAGCAGGGCGTTGAGAAGGGCGACCGCGTCACGATCTACATGCCGATGATTCCTGAGGCAGCCATTTCAATGCTGGCCTGCGCGCGGATCGGCGCCGTGCACTCGGTCGTGTTTGGCGGATTTTCGCCCGATGCACTGGCTGGCCGTGTTGTCGATTGCGATTCGAATACGATCATTACCGCCGACCAGGGCCTTCGCGGCGGACGAATTGTGCCGCTGAAGAACAATGTCGACGCCGCATGCAAAATTGAAGGCGTCATGGATTGTCTTAAATCGGTCATCGTAGTCCGTAACACCGGCGGCGACGTCAATTGGGTCGACGGCCGTGACGTCTGGTATGACGAAGAACTGGAAACTGTAACCGACGACTGCCCGGTTGAACCAATGAATGCGGAAGATCCCCTGTTCATTCTTTACACATCAGGTTCGACCGGCAAACCCAAAGGTGTTCTGCATACTACGGGCGGGTACCTGGTTTACGCCTCCTACACCCATGAAATCGTTTTCGATTATCACGATGGTGACGTCTACTGGTGTACCGCCGATGTCGGCTGGGTCACAGGACACAGCTATATCGTATACGGACCGTTGGCTAACGGTGCGATAAGCCTGATGTTCGAAGGTGTACCAAACTATCCCAGTTCCAGCCGGTTCTGGGAGGTCTGTGACAAGCACCAGGTGAATATCTGCTACACGGCTCCAACCGCAATTCGTGCCCTGATGCGGGAAGGTGAAGGGCCGGTAAAATCCACTTCACGGCAATCGCTCAGGTTGCTGGGCTCGGTAGGGGAACCCATCAATCCCGAAGCATGGGACTGGTACTACAACATCGTGGGTGATGGGCGTTGCCCCATTGTCGATACCTGGTGGCAAACCGAAACCGGCGGCATCCTGATCAGCCCGCTACCCGGCGCGACGACGCTAAAGCCGGGATCGGCAACCCATCCTTTGCCGGGCATCATGCCCGCGCTGTTTGACGAGAAAGGTAATCCCATGCCCACCGAAGGCGCCACTGAAGGTCTGCTGGTGATTACGGACAGCTGGCCGGGACAAATGCGTTCGGTATATGGTGACCACCAGCGCTTCATCGACACGTATTTCTCCACCATACCGGGCACTTACTTCACTGGCGATGGCGCGCGTCGCGATGAAGACGGCTGTTACTGGATCACCGGCAGGGTGGATGATGTTTTGAATGTTTCCGGGCACCGTCTGGGTACCGCTGAAATCGAGAGCGCACTGGTGTCGCATGACGCCGTGGCCGAGGCGGCTGTGGTAGGTTATCCGCACGATATCAAGGGTGAAGGCATCTATGCCTATGTGACCCTGGTGGTGGGCCAGCAACCGACCGATGAACTCCAGACGGAGCTTCGTAAATGGGTGCGCAAGGAAATTGGACCGATCGCCACCCCGGATCTGCTGCAATGGGCTCCCAGCCTGCCCAAAACCCGATCCGGTAAAATCATGCGCCGTATTCTGCGTAAGATTGCGGCGAATGACTACGGTAACCTGGGCGACACTTCGACGTTGGCCGAACCGGATGTGGTGGAGCAACTCATCGACAACCGTATGAATCGTTAAGTCGCTTTTGACAGCCACCGGAACGTTACTCTCCGGTGGCTGTATAATTTCTCCGTACTGTCCATTCGAATCAGCGGTGAAGAATACAGGAGAGAGAAATGGGGATTTTCGATTCCATCAAAAATGCTCTGGGTAAAAGTGACAGCGAACCCGAGGCAGATGTAACGGTCGCACCCAGCCAGATGTTACGCAACGCGGGCATAGACCCAAGCAGTCTTAAATTCGAATTCGGCGCAAATTCCATCACGGTTTCCGGTGAAATTTCAGACGAATCCGACCGTCAGAAGATCCTGGATGTGTTGTCCGAAGCACCCGGCATTTCAACCATCCAGGATGACATGTCGGCAGCTGCACCAGCCGCGGTGGAGACGCCCGTGGAACCCGACACAGAAGAGCCGGAAGCCGCGCCAGCAGAAGGCGGGCCAAGAACCTACACGGTGCAGTCCGGCGATACCCTGTGGAAAATTGCCGAGCAGATGTACGGCAACGGTTCACAGTACATGAAAATTTTCGAAGCGAACACCGGCACACTTGAAAACCCCGACCAGATTTTCCCCGGGCAGGAACTGAAGATACCCTGAGGGACACCTGTCGCATACTCCGGGTGGGAATAGGCCATGTGCGCAATTGTAGGCGGCATGTGCGATCGAAATTTTGGCCTTATGGCCCGTCCTTACAAAACTCAGTTCAATGAATTTCATGCAAGCATGCAAAGTTTACCGGTCCGATAAAAAGGCAGAAACCTACCTTTATCTGGCCGAAGAAATGGATTTCGAAGACCTGCCGGATGAGTTAAGGCAAACATTCGGCGAGCCTGCTTTCGTCATGAGGCTGGAGCTGACACCGGAATTCAGGCTGGCGCGTGTAGCAACCCAACTTGTACTGGAACACCTCAAAGAAAGCGGTTTTTACCTTCAGCTACCACCAGAATTGTCCATCGAAGAGGAAATATCACGCAATATCAGCTGAGCCAAGGTGTGAGGTTCTTAATCTACTGAGAGCTTGTCGCCACGCTGACCGATTCGATACCCACCGCTTTGGCTGCATCGAGAATGGTCACCAGTGATTCGGTGTCCGCCTCGGGATGCGCCGCCACGATCAGGGGCGATGTTGGCTTCTCAGCTTTTTCCCGTTCCAGGTTCGCCTGAACCGCGCCCGGCTCCAGAACACGGCCCTTGACGCTGATCAGGCTGCTGGCGCTGATTCTGATGACGATAGGCCCCTTGTCCTGCTGAATCTCCTTGGGCGGCGCATTGGTCGGGCGCGACACTTCGAGACCTTTCTCCTTCACGAATGAAGTGGTGACGATAAAAAAGATAAGCATGATGAAAACGATATCAAGCATCGGGGTGATGTTGATTTCCGCTTCGTCTTCGAGGCGATGCCTGCGCTTCATGATGTTATTCGACGGTCACTGAGTTGTTCACAACAGTGATTCACTCTTCCTTGTAGTCTTCTTCGAGAATTCCTTTTTCCCTGAGGGTTTTTGTCAGTTTTTCCAATCTGACAAACGCGACTACGCCCACCAATCCAAAAACAAAAGCTGCTGCTGCTAGTCCTGACATGATATTTCCTCTTTAATTCGCTGCCGAAGACTACTCTACAGTGACCGATTTGGCCAGGTTGCGTGGCTGGTCCACATCCGTTCCGCGCAAAACGGCCACATGGTAGGCCAGCAGCTGAAGCGGTACGGTCAGCACCACGGGCGCCAGCAGCAAGCCTCCGGTATCGAGTTCAACGACCAGGCCGTGGCGCTCCCTGAGGCTCGAAACCACCTCGGTATCGGCTATCACAATCATTTCCCCGCCCCTGGCCCGAACCTCCTCAATGTTACTGATGAGTTTTTTCAACAGTCGATTATTGGGCGCCACTGCCACCACCGGCATGTCGTGATCGACCAGCGCCAGAGGGCCGTGCTTGAGCTCTCCGGCTGGATAGGCCTCGGCGTGAATATAGGATATTTCCTTGAGTTTCAGTGCGCCTTCCATCGCGATGGGATAATGGCTTCCACGCCCCAGGAACAGGGCATGATGTTTTTCCACGAACCTCTCGGCCAGCTTTTCCAGGCGACCGTCTAATTGCAGTGCTTTGCCAACCAGTTCCGGCAAGCTGTTCAGTTCCCTGATCCACTCAGCCAGCTGCTCACCGGATACCCGGTTCGCCAGTTGAGCCAGTTCCAGCACCAATAACTGCAATGCAACCAGTTGACTGGTAAACGCCTTGGTCGTGGCAACACCAATTTCGAGTCCGGCACGCGTCATTAACGCCAGCTCCGCTTCCCTTACGACCGAACTCTCCGGCATGTTACAAATGGCCAGGGTGGCCAGGTAGCCGGATTCATTTGCATGCCGCAGGGCGGCCAGTGTGTCTGCTGTTTCACCGGATTGAGTGATCGCAACAAACAGGGTACCTTCCGGCACCACCGGATGCCGGTAGCGGTATTCGCTGGCCACCTCGACCATGCAGGGAATGCCTGCCAGTTCCTCCATCTGGTAGCGCGCGACGAGCCCCGCGTGATAGCTGGTGCCACAAGCGATGATATGTACCTGCTTTACCTGTTTCAGGATTTCGTCAGCGCCCACTCCAAAAATGTTGGGTAGAACATGATCGGCTCCGATCCTGCCCTCCAGCGTTTCAGCGATGGCTTGCGGCTGCTCGAAAATTTCCTTTTGCATGTAGTGGCGGTATGTTCCGCGTTGCGCCGTGTCTGCTGCCAGATCGGCTTCTTTCACGGGACGATCAGCAGGGGAATCATCCCGGTCACGAATTTCATAGTCATCGGTACTCAGGCGAACCACGTCACCCTCTTCCAGGTATACGAACCGATTGGTTACCGAGAGTAGCGGATGGATGTCTGATGCCAGGAAGTGTTCATTGAATCCAATACCCAGAACCAGAGGACTACCGGACCGAGCGCCGACCACGACACCCGGTTCAGCCGCGCTCACCACGGCGATCGCGTAAGCACCCCGCAGGCGTTTTGCAACCTCGCGCACAGCTCCGAACATGTCCGCCCCCCCGGCAATCTGCTGGTGAATCAGATGGACCAGAACTTCCGTATCGGTTTCAGAATTGAATTCGTAACTTGCAGACAGTAACTCTTCGCGTAACTCCTCATGGTTCTCGATGATGCCGTTGTGCACCAATGCCAGTGTTCCACCGGAAACATGCGGGTGGGCGTTTGCCTTATTGGGTACCCCGTGCGTCGCCCAGCGAGTGTGTGCTATTCCACAATGGCCGGCCAGCGGCGTTTCTTCAAGCAACGCTTCCAGGTCCCTCACCTTGCCATCGGTTCTACAGCGCCTTAGGCCATCTCCCTGCTGGATCGCAATTCCGGCTGAATCGTATCCGCGATACTCCAGGGCGTGCAGACCGGAAATCAGAATCTCGCTGACATCACGGTGGGCAGAAGCGGCAACGATTCCGCACATGATTATTTTCCCTCGCCCTTGCGAGGGCGTTCCCAGGTCTTGATGGTGGTCTGCCGGGCACGGCTTACCGTCAGGGCGTCTGGTGGAGCATTTTTCGTTACCGTGGAACCGGCCCCTATCGTTGCTCCGCGCCCGATCTCCACCGGGGCTACCAGTTGCGTGTCTGAACCAATGAAAACATCATCGCCAATAATGGTCTGGTGCTTGTTGGCACCGTCATAATTGCAGGTGATGGTTCCCGCGCCGATATTGACGGCTTTCCCGATCGTTGAGTCACCCAGGTAACTCAGATGACTGGCCTTGCTGCCTTCTCCCAGGCTCACATTCTTGGCCTCGACAAAGTTGCCGACACGGCATCCCCCGGCCAGCACCGTTCCCGGGCGCAGCCGGGCAAAAGGCCCGATGTCGCAGGCTCCCGTCGTGGTTACCCCTTCAAGTACACTGTGTGCATGCACTTGTGTTCCCGCTGCCAGCTTGCTGTCTTTCAATATACTGCCGGGACCAATCACAACGCCGTCGCCCAGCATGTTGCCGCCTTCCAGCACGACATTGATATCCAGCAGGACGTCCCGTCCGGCTTCAACGGTACCGCGAATATCCACTCGCCCCGGATCGATGATCTGAACCCCCTGCTCCATCAGGGCATTGGCCGCCAGGAAGCGATGGCGCTGCTCCAGTGACGCCAGTTGGCGCCGGTCATTGGCGCCCTGCAAATCCCGGGTATCCGGCGCAATCAAGCCATGAATTTCGCCGTATTCAGCGCGCGCCATGGGGAAAATATCGGGCAGATAGTATTCCTGCTTGGAATTGTTGCAATCCAGCCGGTCCAGCCAGGCGCGCAAATTTTTCGCGTCGGCGATGATGATCCCGGTATTCACCTCCCGGATTTCATGTTGTTCCGGGGCGGCATCGTGGTGCTCTATCACGCCAATGATGATTCCACCGGGATCACGCAATATACGGCCATAGCCGGTCGGATCGTCCAGCACCATCGTCAACATGGCCAGTGGGCCCTCGTGGTCGGCGACCATCTGTGACAACAGGGCGATTGGTATCAGGGGATGATCACCCATCAAAACCAGAACCGATGCTTCATCGGGAATATCAGGCATTGCCTGGATCACCGCGTGACCGGTGCCGCGGCGTTCCGCCTGGCGGACCCAGTTCACATCATAAGCGCTACAGGCTTCGATCACCTGGTCGGCCCCGTGACCCACGACAACGTGAACCCGGTCCGGCCCGAGTGCGTTTGCCGTCTCGAGCAAGTGCGTCAGCATCGGCCTGCCACCCAAAGGCTGCAACACCTTGGGCAGGCTGGACTTCATGCGCGTGCCTTCTCCGGCCGCAAGAATCACAATGTGAAGAGGATTGCTCATAAGCTGGTGTATCCATGAAATCAATAAACAACAAGTATAGCCGGATCATCCTGAACGCTCTATTTATGAATAGCTTGCGTTTAGACTATAGTTACTCTTCCAGGCGCCTGAAAAACCCTTGGAGCATTTACCAGTTTATGTTTAAAAAGCTTATGAAGATTGCCCCCTGTCTCGCTCTGCTTTGTCGCAACCAAGCGCTTGCGGAGCGCGGCGCTGCAGTCCATTATCGGTCTGGAGCCGGCAAACGAGCTGCTGGAGGCCAAAGTAAGCACTTCGGGCCGGCAATGACCTGGATGCCTTTGCTACTGATCCTTTTTTGTCAGCAATTGTTTGCAGAACCTCCCCTGGAGTGGACGGCAAATGACGGGCAGCTGATTTTACAGGGGGTTCCGGAAATTCCTCCCAGCCTGGTGCAGCGTCTCAACCAGTACCAGAGTGTCCGTTCGGCTGCTTTTCTCGACTGGTCGAGAACTGGCAAAAACATGTATGTCCGCACGCGCTTCGGAGATGTCAGCCAAATCCACAAAGTGTACGCAGCAGGCGGGTCCCGCCAGCAGATGACCTGGTATCCGGAGCCCATCGGACAAGTCCTGCGCCGCGAAGGTCATGAGGATCTTGCCATCACCATGGATCAGGGAGGCGGCGAATTTGACCAGATTTATCTGTTCGACACCAAGTCCGCCAAGACCCGCTTATTGACCGATGGCCAATCCCGCAACCGCATGGTGCGATGGAGCCGGGATGGCCGCAAGATCGCTTTTCAATCCACCCGCCGCAACGGACGCAGCAATGACCTGTGGATTCTGGATGCCGACGATCCCGAGCGGATCGAGCTTCTGCTGGAAGCGGCGGAAGGAACCTGGGTAGGACCGGCCGATTTCAGCGACAACCGGAAATACCTGCTGGTTCAGCAATTCCTGCGCGTGACCGATTCCCGAATCCATGTTCTGAATTTGAAGGATAAAAGCCTGCGCCTGGTTGCTGGAAACGACGAGTACCCTTCGGGCAACCGGGCAGTCTCGTTCGATCGCCGCGGAAAGGGCTTTTATTTCATTACGAACGAACGCGGTCATGCCGCAGAACTGGCCTGGAAATCACTCGAACCCGAATCCACACCCGTGTTCATCACCGCAGGAATCCCCTGGGATGTATCGGAATTTGCCCTCAGCGCCGATGGCTCACGCGGCGCCTTTGTCACTAACGAAGAGGGTGTCAGCCGTCTTTACCTTCTGGACACCAGGAAAAAACGATTCTCGCTGGTAAAAAACATTCCGATGGGCGTCATGTCCGGGTTGAAATTCAGTCCCGACAATCGCCACATAGCGCTGAACCTCAGCACGGCACAAACCCCCAGCGATGTGTTTGTAATGAACCTGGGGCGCAAGCCGGAAAGCGTCAAATCCATGGCACGCTGGACTTTTAGCGAAGTAGGTGGCCTGGATACCGCTGCCTTCGTCGAACCGGTGCTGGTCCACTATCCCACTTTCGACATGCGCGGCGAGCAACAACGCACCGTTCCAGCCTTCGTTTTTCAACCGCCAGGCAAAGGACCCCATCCGGTTATTATCCAGGTTCATGGCGGACCGGAGGGGCAGTTCCGGCCTGATTTCAACAGCACCATCCAGATGTGGGTCGCAGAACTTGGCGCAGCCGTGATCGCACCCAATATCCGTGGCTCGACCGGTTTCGACAGCGAATACCTGGCTCTGGATAACGATCTCAAGCGGGAAGACGCGATCCGCGATATTGGTGCTTTGCTCGACTGGATAGCGGTGCAGCCCGAACTGGATGAAAACCGGGTGGCAATCTACGGGGCGAGCTACGGAGGTTACGTCGTGCTGGCTTCCGCTGTGCTCTACAGTGACCGTCTCAGGGCGGGAGTCGATGTGGTCGGCATCAGCGATTTTGTGACCTTCCTGGAGAATACCGAAGAATACCGTCGCGATCTTCGGCGGCACGAGTACGGAGATGAGCGGGATCCTGAAATCCGGGCATTTCTCGACCGGATCAGTCCGCTAAACAACGCCGACCGGATCGATATTCCGATGCTGGTCGTGCAGGGCAGAAATGATCCACGCGTCCCCAGAAGCCAGTCGGAAAAAATCGTGAAAGCGCTTCGGAACCAGGGGCAGCCGGTGTGGTACATCGAGGCGTTGAACGAAGGACACGGTTACAGCCGGAAAGAAAACCGGAACATTTATGAACAGGCAGCCATCCTGTTTCTGCAGAAGTACTTTTCTGAACCTGCCGCCAGGGAACTCAGCCGTTCGGCTTCGGCAATTCCTCCCGAGGATTCAAATGCACGTCCCGTTGAGGGAACGGAATCCGGATAGCCGCTTTGCGGAAACCTTCTTCAATTTCCATCAGCAGCTGGTGCCTGGCCAGGCCCTTCTGCTCGGGCATGTGAATCCAGCCCAGCAATTCGAAATCAATTGAGCTCTCTCCGAACGCCCGCATCCTGACCCGCGGCGGCGGATAATCCAGAATCATCGCGTTGTCGAGCGCGATTTTTTCGAGCACTTCCACCACTTTTGCCGGCGCAGTGCCGTAAGCCACACCGATCGGGATGCGAATGCGGTGTTCGATCGCCGGGCCACCGCTTTCATTGGTGATCTTGGCATTACCCATCACCGCATTCGGGATTGAAATCTCAACATCGTCACGCGTCAACAGGCGAGTGGATCGCATACCCAGTTCGGTGACGACTCCCCTCTCGCCGGTGTCCAGGATAATGTAATCGCCGATTTTGTAAGGCGCGTCGGCAATGATGGAAACGCCTGAAATCAGGTTGGCCAGCGTGTCCTTGGCGGCAAAACCGACTGCGATACCAATGACGCCCGCTGACGCCAGCCAGGCCGTTCCGTCAATGCCCCACAGGGCCATGAACAGCCAGATGAAGACGCTGAGCAGCACCACCTTGATGCTCATTTCGAATAGTGGCCGCGTCCGCGGCTGGAAGATTTTAAATTTGGTATTGACACCCGAAAGGGCGGCAATGACAAGGGTCGTTGCCTTGAACCAGGCTCTCGCCCAGAAAAATATCAGCAATGTGAATAACAGCCTGACCAGGAACCAGTCGACAGGCGGGCTGAAGCCAAAGGCTTTTTCAGCCGCCACCAGGGCAAGAATCACCGCTGTCTGAAGCAATGGTGCGGTGAAATAGTCAATAACCATGTCATCCAGGTCGGTCCGGGTTCTTTTTGCAGCCTGGGTGAGAACGGTCCGAAATATCCATTGCAGCCCTTTACCCACCAGGTATCCGAGGATGAGCATTAAAACGACCAGCAGGACCGGGAAGTCCTGCAGAAAAACCCAAATCGGGACGACTGAATCGGGCAGGTAGGGTTCAACGTCGATGGCCAGATCGAACAGTTCTTCCGCTGCCTCCTCTGCGGGGACTTCCTCGGCTGTTCCGGGCTCGATGGATAATACTTGCATCATGGCCTCCGCTTAAAAATCAACGTCCAAGTCTCGTTCGGCCACTACAATACCATTGGTATCGGCGTAGAGGTATGCGCCGGGCTGGAACAGCGCACCGGCAAAACCTACCGCAATATCCAATTGCCCCTCACCGCGTTTATCGGTCTTGACGGGGTGGCTGTTCAGGGCCCTGACACCCAGGTCGATGGTTGCCAGGATTTCGACATCGCGCACACATCCATTGATCAACAGCCCCTGCCAGCCGTTTTCGGCGGCCTTGGCAGCTAGCAAGTCCCCGAGCAATGCCCGCCTCAGCGATCCTCCACCGTCAACTACGATCACCCTGCCCCGGCCATCGGACCGAACCAGGTCGCGGACCAGTGAATTATCTTCGAAACATTTGAGCGTGACGATTTCACCACTGAATTTGGACTTTCCGCCAAAGTCGGTAAATAACGGTTCGAGCACAGATATCTCATCGATGAAATCGTCGCAGATATCGGGAACGGAATAAGTCATGTGGTCTGGACACCAGATTTTGGTCAATACTGGCTTCCAATTATAAAGCCACGAAAATAAAACGGGTGATGGAATCTACAGGGGCGCAATTGATCGCCTTAAAAGGGTAACATGCACCTTTGTCAACAACGAACGGGCCCATATATGTTCGGAAACCAGGTAGCCTGGATAACCGGCGCTTCATCCGGAATCGGTGAAGCCCTGGCGCTGCAGTTCGCAACGGAAGGAGCCAAAGTCGTGCTATCGGCGCGACGCGAAGATGAGCTGAACCGGGTAAAGGAACTGTGCATCGGTAAAGGCCTCTCCAGCGAAGAAATCCTGGTCCTGCCGCTGGATGTAACCGACCACGAATCCATGCCCGGCGCCGTTCAAAAAGTGACGGCTTCTTTTGGCCGCATCGACTGGCTGATCAATAACGCCGGCATTTCCCAGCGCTCACTGTGTGTGGATACCGACATCTCCGTTTACCGACAGTTGTTCGAGGTTGATGTGATCGGCCAGATTGCACTAACCCAAAAAGTACTGCCCCTGATGCTCGAACAAGGCAGCGGCCACATCGCCATCACTTCATCGGTTGCGGGCAAGATCGGCGTGCCCTACCGGACCGGCTATTGCGCCGTCAAACATGCGGTGATGGGCTTTTTCGACGCCTTGAGGGCTGAAACAGCCAGCCAGGGAATCCGGGTGACAACGATTACACCCGGCTTCATTCGCACCAACATTTCCGTTCATGCCCTGAAAGGCGACGGATCTGAATACGGTGTAGTCGATAACGACATCGCCGCCGGCATGGACGTGACCCGCTGCGCCGAAGTCATCATGGCCGGCTTCCGCAAAGGCACGCCCGAAATTGCAGTGGGTGAAGGAATGGAAATGAAAGCGCTGTTGCTTAAACGTTTAATTCCTCGAGCGGTATTCAAAAAAGTCGAGGGAATGGTCAAATAACCCCTTTATTTCAGGCCTCGTAAACCGTCTTTCCACCCACAATGGTTTTCAAGATCGGGATATTCTTGATTTCGTCCATCACGATGTCATGTGGATCAGCGGCCAGCATGACCAGGTCGGCGAGTTTGCCGGGAGTGATGCTGCCCTTGATGTTCTCTTCCATCGAGGCGTAAGCACCGTTAACGGTGCATATCTTCATCGCCTGGCCCACCGTAATGCGTTGATCCGGACCCCAGACACGGCCCTCGAAGTCCTTGCGGGTCACCATGCTCTGGATGGCCATCAGCGGTTCGAAGGGGCCCGGCGTGTAATCCGAGGCCGGCGCGACCGGGATACCATAGTCCAGAAACGACTTGTGTGCGAACATCCACTGCATTTTATCCTCGCCGTAATCCAGCCACTTGTTGCCATGGTAGTGCGCATAGGTATAGAAAGGCGTCGGAACCGAACCAGTGTCCTTGATTCTCTGCAACAGGTCTGGATTGACCAGTGAACAGTGCTCGATCCGGAAGCGCGGATTGGGGCCGCTCCAATCCTGCAGGGCGCGCTCATAAGCCTTCAATACCATGTCGATGGTGACGTCGCCGTTGGCGTGAATACCAATCCGCCAGCCGCTTCTCACCGCATCTTCCGTGGCGGCATCAATTTCTTCCTGGCTCATCGTCAGCAGCCCGTAGTCATCGGGCCTGCCCTTGAACGGAGTGCTCATGCGCATCGTGCGCTCGGATGCGGAGCCGTCTGCACCGAATTTGACCGCGCCGAATCGGATCCATTCGTCTCCAAAGCCACTGCGAATTCCGGCTGACTTCAGTGCGGGGAACAAATCGGACGGGCCATAAGGCATGAACGAGAGGCGGTTCAGTAATTCCCCTGCGTCACGGGCGTCCTGGTAAGCGGTGAGACTTTCTACCGAACCCCCGGAATCGGTGGTCGAGGTCAATCCTGCGGCGACCATGGCGCGGGACATGCGGGCAACGCCCTGCTGCCTGACTTCCCGTGTGATCTCAGGCCATTCACCGGCTTTCAGGATGACTTCGTAAAACGCTTTCTCTGCCACGAAACCTGTCAGTTCACCGTCTTCCCGGCCATAACTGCCGCCTTCCGGATCGGGTGTTTTCGCCTTGATGCCGGCCAGCTCCAAACCCTTGCTGTTGACGACGGCCGTATGTCCGCCGCGATGCCGGACGATGGCGGGCTGCTGTGGGACAGCTTCGTCCAGGTCACGGCGGTGAACCGGCCTTCCCTCGCTCAGCTTGGTATCGTCGTATTTGTAGCCGATCACCCACTGGCCGGGCGGCGTCACGGCTGCCTGTGCATGCATGGCAGTCTTGATCTCAGCAACGCTGCGCAGGTTCACGTCGGTTCCGCTGACTTCATCGGCACCATCAGGGTGACTGTGGGCATCGATGAAACCGGGCGTTATGGTTGCATCGGTGCCATCGATGACCCGCGTGGACGGACCTTCAAGCGACTTCAGATCATTGTTCGACCCAGTCGCTATGATGCGGTCGCCCAGTATCGCCACCGACTCGGTCAACGGGCGACTGCCATCCATGGTGTAGACGCGCGCACTTTTGATCAGCAGGTCTGCCTGGAGGGGGCCGCTGGAATTTGCGGCGTGCAAAAAGGCGGCGGGCGAGAGGGTCACGCCAGCGCCAGCCAGCGTGGAAGCAGTGATGAAGTTACGTCTTTTCATTTCGTTAGCTTACTGATGATCACTGTCAGTGCAAGGCCTACAATGAATCCTGGAATCACTTCGAGCAAATCATAAAAATGAGGTTTCAGCCAGATCACCCAGATCACAGTGGTGAGAAAGCCGCCCAGCATGCCAGCCACCGCGCCGGCCAGGTTGGTGTCGCGGTACCACACCGCGCACAGCAAGACCGGCCCAAACGCCGCCCCCAGGCCCGACCAGGCGAATAGCACGAACCAGAATATCAGCGGCGTCTGATGCAAGGCGAAGACGATGCCGATCACGCCGATGACGACCGTGACCAGCTTACCCCGGTTGGCCAGCGCCCGGTCACTCAGGCTGGAGCCACGAACCTGTTGCCAGTAGTCCCTGACAATGGCGGATGAGGCGAGAATCAGCAGGCTGTCCACGGTCGACATGATGGCGGCCAGCACCACTACCATCATGATGCCGCCCAGCACCGGGTGTAGCATCTGTGTGGAAATCAGCGGCAAGATGCCTTCCGGGTCTTCCAGTCCCGGGAACAGGGCCCGGCCGGCCATTCCGGTCAGCACCGCACCCAGGTCGAACAGCAGGATGACGATCACGGAAATGACCATCGCCGGTACCAGGCTTTTCTCTGATCGGGCCGACATGAACCGCACCATCAATTGGGGAACACCCATGAACGGTAGCCCGACCGCCAGGAAACTGAGGATTCCTACCAGCGCGGCGGTGCTCTTTCCCTCGGGCCCCCAGGGTGTCAAAAGACCCGGGTCCTGTCCGCGCAGATCAGCGAGAACTGCTGACCAGCCTCCAGCTGCATCAATGGCAATGAGCGGCACGATGATCAGGCCAAGCAGCATCAGGATGCCCTGGATCAGGTCGGTCCAGGCCACTGCCTTGTAGCCCCCGACCAGGGTGTAAAGAATGATTACGGCCGCACCCACCAGCACACCGGTCGAGTAATCGAGGCCGGTAAATCCGTCGAAAGCCTTTCCGGTCGCCACCATTTGCGCCGCAACATAGGCGCCGACCATCACCAGGATGATCAACAGGCTGATTTTCCTCAGCACATGCGCCTGGTCGTTGAAACGCGCGGCCAGCACATCCGGGACCGTGATGGAATCGGACTCATCAGAAAGGCGCTTGATGCGCCGGGACAGGAGCAGCCAGGCCAGTGCGATACCCACCACTTCACCCGCCACCACCCAGAACGCCTGCGCCCCGGCCGCATAGCCCATGCCGGTCAGGCCAAGCAACAGCCAGCCACTCTCGCCCGTCGCGTTGGTGCTGAAGGCGACCACCCAGGGCGGCAGTTTCTTGCCGGCGATGAAATAGCCACTCATCGAGTGGGTTTCTTTACGGCTCCACAGGGCCAGGCCGGCCAGGATGACCAGGTAAATGACAAAGATCGTGGTAATTATCGACATGTTGGCGAAGTCGCTACTTTTTCGGTTGTTAGTCCTTGGGCCTGATCAATATTGCACACGCCCATACAAGATATGAATTTGGTACTACTGCAACGCCTCGCAAAGCGCCTCATTGTCCGGCACAACCCGCTCGATGGGTATGGAGCCCGAGAGACTCAGCGAGGGTATCTCGTAGTCCACGCTACCCTCGGCGCAGCTGGAAAATTTGACGGTCATGGTTCCATAACCATCGAGATCTGTTACGGGTGGCGGTTGCGCAGAATCGAATACGCCACCCTCGGTCAGGTACAAGGTCAGATTCGCGGTGTCGCCCGCGTAAGGCCCCTGCGCTGTCAGCCAGCGGTGGCCGGGCTCCCCCAGCATCGCGGTGACATCATCCGGCGGGCGTTCCACATCGTAGGTGAACCAGGCCACGAACATCTGGCCCAATTCCGGATAAACCACGACCAGGAAACCCTGACCGGCGGTCAGCGGGTAGTACCAGGCGTCGTTGAGGCCGGAATTGATTTCAAACGGGTGGGCCCGGACCACGACGGCATTGGGCTGCTTCAAACCACCCGACTGGCTGCTGACGATATCTTCAACATAAGCGCCAGCGCCATTGAATCTCTTGACGGAACTGGTGCCGCCATTACCGATCACGATATTTCCGTCGGGCAGATAATCCACACCCTCCGCCTGCGACAGGCCCTGAATGATATCGCCCTGGTAAACGCCCTGGGAGTTGAATCTGCGTACGACACCGGCATCGTAATCGATGACCAGCAAATCACCGAACTTGTTGAACCAGATATTGGTCGGCCCGGCGAGATTGTTACTGATGAACGTGCCCAGGTCGACTCCATTGCGATCGAACGCGCGCACGATCCGCGAATCGTAATCCGAGACGTACAGGTTTCCGGCTCTGTCCCAATCCAGGCCGAGGCTTTTCTCCAGCCCGATGCTGGTAAAATCGTCGATGAACGTACCATTCAGGTCATATCGTTTGACTTTGCCAAGGCCGCCAGCCTGGCACACATACAACAGGCCATCCGGCCCGATTTTCATGCGCGTCGGCGCGGATAATCCGGAAGCGAAGGTGTCGATGAATTTGCCGGTATCGGCATGGTAGCGTTCGATATTGCCGCTATTGTAGTTGGAAACGAGCACCGTGCTGGCTTCTTCCAGGAAGACGATGTCGTGCGGCCATGCCAGGTTTTCGCTGATGAAGACCTCGGGATTGTCACCGTTTTCGTCGTATTTCAGGATTTGCCAGGGCGGGACACTGAACTGGCCCGCGTCACTGACGTAGATGTCATAACCCTGAGCGAAGGCGTGTGTGCTCAGGAGCGCAGCGAAAATAATCGAAAATATTGATCTCATGGCGATGATTTTATGTCGAATTGCCGCACCAGAGCTATAGCTCCGTTTATGATTTTGTCACTGGGTAAATCACCCCGCCTCGTAAATCACCTCTTCCTGGAAAATCGCTTGCTGTAACCGGGTCTTTTGTATATCCGTCAGCGCAATCTCAAATTGGTTGTGGTGTTTCTGTTGAGCACCATCCACCATGACACCCGGTTCAGACCCTTCGATGCCTGCCGCGGCAACTGTTCGAATTACCGGGGGCACTGTTGAAAATTCCAGATTTTCACTCTTAATCCAATAATTAATGGCAGAGCCATCGTGTTGGTCACGGCGATATCTCCAGAACCCGACCATCTGCGGTGACGGCGAATACTCTCAAATCACCGCCGGACCTGTCCTGCAACTGGTTGAGTGGAATCACGGCGAGAAAGCCAGTCTCCACCACAACCCCAAACTGGTGAGTCTCTTCGCGCAACATGGGGGTGCGCCCGCGGTATACCAGGCGGCTGCCGTCGAACACCAGGATGTCTTTGACCGTGCGGGAAAAGGTTACGTCTATGGCCCAACCCAGGATTTCAGCTGATTCATCGCCCAGGCTGATATAGTCAACTGCCCCGGCGACACCATCCTGGTCGATCGTCAGCCGCTCACCCGCGGGGGTCAGCACGCCATAGTCCGGATTCCAGCTGTAATCTCCCAGGTCATCCGGTGTCGCACCATTAATCAGGACGACCTGCCCCGAATCACCCGTTTCCAGCCCGAAAACACGGATGAGGTTCTCACCATCCCGGAACAGCGACTCGGGCAGCAGTGCTGAAAATTTCAGGCCCTCATCCTCAACGTAAGCAGTGGTGAAAGCCGCTAGCCGCCCATTGAGAGCGATTGCCAGGTCAACGGCTTCCCTGCCCGGCCAATCCACCGATCCGTTGATAAAAGCCGGCAGAAAATCACTGTCCAGCGCCACGCTTCTGAAAAAAGCCGCGTGATCGACCTCTATAACCAGTTCGGCGTCTGACCTAACGGTGAACTTGGCGATTTCATCGCCAATCCAAAGCCGGAATCCAGCCATTCGTCTGGCATGCCTCTTCCCTTCATAGCCCGGGAAAAGCCCGCTCTGGCCAGCCAGCCGCAAGGCTGCCGCAACCTGCTCGACATTCGTTGAATGCTCCCGGAATTCCTTGTATTTGTACCAGGCGCGCTTGCCCGGTGATTTCGGTTCACCCAGAAGGGAGGCGCCGTCCACCTGCCAGGTCAGGGGCCGGTCCAGCAAATCCGCCAGCGTCGGGATGATATCAACGGTTTCGGCATTCCGCGCTGATTTCACTCCTTCCTGCTGCCCGGGCGCCTTGATTATCAACGGTACCGGCAGGATATTTTTATCGAGGTTTTCCGGCGGGGGCGCTTCCCGGCGGCCCCAGCCCGGGGTGAAAGAAACGCCATGATCTGCGGTTATGACGATCAGCGAACGGTCGAACAAGTCTTCTGATTTCAGTCTGCCGATCAGGTTTCCCAGCCACTGATCCAGCGCCGCTATCTGCAATAGCAGCCGCCGATAAGCTTCGACCGATTGCCATTCGGTTCCGGCCCAGGCATCACGGGGAACATCCAGTCCCGGCATCAGCCACCCTTCCTGGTATCGTTTACCGGAAGGAAGGTATTCATAGGGTATGTGGGGAAAATTGGCGTGAATGAAATCCAGTCCCGGCTTTGCGCCAGCCACGATTTGCCCGGTAAAATTTTCCAGCTGCCGCAGCCGGTGCTCATACATTCGCTGGCCCGGCTGCATACCACCCCAGAAACGCTCCCAGGACTGGGTAACCACGGGTAAGCGGGTCTGCAGATGATCCGGGGTGACGATGTTCAGGTAAATCGCTGAAACATCCAGCAGCAGGCTATTGAGGCGCTCAGCCGTTGGCGGCACCCGCCCGCTGCCGCACAGCCTTGGCGGGCACATGACCGACACGGATTCATGCACATTCAGGTCATAATCAGGACCCAGCCAGGTAAACAGATTGTCGGGGAACTCCCCATGGTGAGGCATCACGAACTCAGCGGGATAGCGCCCGGTCAGGATAGGCGGCACGGCCAGTATGGTGCTGGCGGCAACCGTCGTCGCGTTGGGAAACCAGTGGGCCGTTTCCGCCAGGGCGTGAAAATTGGGGAAACGATCCGCATCGATTCCGCCCGACTCATCGAGCAGCGCGTAGGTCGGAAATTCATCGAATACGATGAACAGGAGCGGCGTGATGGCCGCAACATCAGACTGGCCGTCCAGGTTAATCATATCTTCCGGCTGCAGCAGCGACGCCACATCCTTATTCAGGAGAAACATCAGCGGCACGACGATAATTGCCGGTGACAGAAAGGTCAGGAACAGGCGGCCCGCAGCGGTGCCCAGGTACGCCGTGGACATCAGCAGGCAAAACAGCAGCCCAAAGGTGAGCTGCGCCGGTCCGTCCCATAGCTGGTGAGCGATCGACAAGCCCAGCAAGAGGAACAGGAGTGCCATTACCAAAGCATGAAAGGCGCGCCCAAGTCGCGGCGAGATCTGTGCAGCCGCCGCCTGCAATCCGAACAGGACGGCAGCCAGACAGGCGCTGAGCGCCACCACCAGCAACACGATGTCACCGGGCTGCGATTGCCGGGCGACAAAGAATTCCGGATAACGGGACAGCAGGTCGTAGACCGGCCAGGCGACGGCTAGCTGGACCAGGGCGAACAGGTGCACGGCCCTGGAAAGCTGTCCAGGGAAGGGTCTGCCCATCGCTTTCTGTTTTTTTGTCATGAAACCGCTTTTCACCAGGGATTCTCTTATCAGAGATCGAGAACCATTCCGGATTCAGGGCTCCTTGCAGACGCTGTTATCGACACCGACCAGTTTAACGACATTCGAGCTTTTCTTTCCGTCGAGGCCGTCAAGTACGAACTGGCCCGTGGTGCAACTGTTGAACTGCACGCTGAGTGTGCCATAGGGCGTCAGATCGTCGCTCGGTGCGGGCATTTCGAAAGTGCCGGGCTTACCAACCAGCATCGGCATCTCGAAAGGCTCGCCAAATTCGAGCAGGTCCAGCTTGACCAGTTCCGAGATCAGCCAGCGGAACTCCCCTTCGCCGCCGTAACCAAAGAAATAGATCAACCAGCCCTGGGGGGTCTGGAAGATGAGGTAGCCTTCACCCTCGAGCGCGGGGTCGAACCAGGCGCCGGAATAGTCGAACGATGTCCCGGTATTGGTGTACTGCACTTCCAGCACGGGGCGAGTGTCTGGATTGCTGTGGTTCCGGCTGTCGAATCTCTTGAAATTCCGGATTCTTTCGTCACCGATCATGATCCAGCCAAAGTTGGTTTCGGGCTGAGTCAACCACTCCTGCACATCCGCCACCATCGACTGACTGGAGCCAAAGGTATAGTACCCGGGGGAATCAATCAGCAATTGTTCACTGGGAGTCGCGCTGAAATCACCACCCGGATTACCCCAGGTAAAAAGATCCCAGAACCTGTGGGCCCAGGTCGCATCGTCCGGCTCTGAATTGGCGCCTTCTGTTTCATCTCCCGCAGCGTCTGAATCGCCCTCACCCCAATCGGAAGTGAGCCGGGAAAGATCGATCAAAGTCGCATCCGAATCTTCCAGGGAAACGTGCAAATGAAGCTTCGCGGAAGTAATCGTCACGCCTTCTGGAATGGCGCTCAGATCCTTGAACGCTATCACGCTGCGACGCCTGAGTTGATCCAGCGTCAGGCCCACAAACATGTGTTCACCCATGCCGTTGCTGAGCCGGCCGGTCGGGCTGTCATAAAGCGTGTTGTCCTGCGTGGCCCCGATAAACACGGTTTCGGCCATCGCCGAGCTGCAGAAACAGACGAATAGTGAGGCCAACAGCACTTTTGGTTGCAGGGACACGATCAGAACATGGACGAGCCGTCGATGTCCTCTTCGGAGGTTTTCACCCGGTTGGGGATGAAATCACCGGTGATCATCTGGTCGTAAGACAAGCCGGGGCCTACCATCGGATAAACACCTGCATCCGGGTCGATAATGACTTCAAGGAAAGCCGGACCCGCAAACTCCAGCCATTCGCGCACGACTTTCTTCAATTGTGAGTTGTCGTCCAGGCGTTCTGCGTATTGGAAGCCGTCCGCCTGCGCCGTCTTGACGAAGTCCTTTTTGCGCAGGGACTTGTCGCTGGCCGACATCCGGCCCTCGTAAAACAGCTTTTGCCACTGCCGGACCATGCCATCGCCGTAGTTATTCAGCACCAGCACCTTGATCGGCAGTTCATAGGTAGTGGCGGTTTCCAGTTCGCCCAGGTTCATGCGGATACTGGCATCGCCATCCACGTCGATGACCAGGTGGTTCGCCGCTGCAAACTGCGCGCCGATGGCGGCCGGCAAACCGAATCCCATGGTGCCCATGCTGCCGGATGTCAGCCATAGGCGGGCGTGTTTGTAGTCGAAATACTGGGCAGCCCACATCTGGTGCTGGCCAACTCCGGTGGAAATGATGGCTTCACCCCGCGTGATGTCGTTGATCGCTTCGATCACCGCGTAGGGTTGAACCAGGTCACTCTGGCGATCGTAATTGAGGCGATAAGTCTTTTTCAACGCGACGATTTCGTCGTGCCAGGTATGGAAATCCAGCGAAATACGGTGTCGAATACCGTAGTCGTAAATGGCCTGCAAATCCTGCCTCAGAACACCTACGTGCGACCAGTCGACTGCCTTGACCTTGCCGATTTCGGAAGGATCGATATCGAACTGGGCGATATTCCGGGCGTTGGGCGCGAATTTTTCAGGGACGCCTGCAACCCGGTCGTCGAACCGTGCTCCGATCGCAATCAGAAAATCACAGTCATCCACGGCATAATTGGCGCTGGCCAGGCCGTGCATGCCCAGCATATGCAGTGACAGCGGGCGGGTGGTGTCCACTGCCCCTATGCCCATCAGCGTAGTGGTGACCGGAATATCGAAATGATCCGCTAACTGGCGGAGTTCCTCGGTTGCGTTGCCGTTGATGACGCCGCCGCCGGCGTAGATCAAGGGACGCTTCGAAGCTTCCAGCATGCCGAAAAATGAAGCACACTTGGCATCGTCCAGCATGTTGTCCCGAGCTGCATGCAGCCTCTGCCGGTATCCCGGCACCGGCAGCAGGCCTTCACCTTTGAAAATGCCATTCCAGTTCTGAACGTCCTTGGGAAGATCGACCACCACCGGTCCCGGTCTGCCAGTGCGGGCAATTTCGAAGGCCGTGCGAATGGTCGATTCAAGCTTTTCGGGGTCTGTGACCAGGAACGTGTGTTTGGCAACCGGCCCCAGGCAACTGTTCACGGGAGCCTCCTGGAAGGCATCCGTACCGATAGCATGGGTCGGCACCTGCCCGCATATGACGACGATCGGGGTTGAATCCGCCATGCAGTCACGCACCGGGGTCACCGTGTTGGTCGCACCTGGCCCGGAAGTGACCATGACCACACCCACCTGGCCGGAAGCTCGTGCATAACCGGCCGCCATGAACCCCGCACCCTGCTCGTTGGCAGGTACAATCAGGGGCATAGGCTCTTTACCGCCCGGTTCCTTCTGCTCGGCGTTGTAACGGAATACCGCATCATAGGTGGGCAGAATGGCGCCTCCGCTATAGCCAAAAATGACGTCCACGCCCTGATCCGCCAGGACCTGCACGATGATTTCAGAGCCGCTCATGGCGCTGCCGGCCAGAGGATGAGTTATAGCAGTCATATTCCGTACAATCTGGTTCATATTGTTCGAAGTGTCGGCTAATTGATACTGCATTGCAATAGCCTGCATTCTGGGCCAACATTGCAGATATTATGCGTCATATCATCTCAATCCTGCTGCAGAACGAAGCCGGTGCGCTGTCCCGCGTCGCCGCGCTGTTTTCCACCCGTGGATACAATATTGAATCACTCAGCGTCGCACCGACCGATAGCACCGAGATTTCACGCCTTACGCTGGTCACAACCGGCCCGGACGAGGTGATTGACCAGATCAATCAGCAGTTATTGAAACTGGTCGACGTGGTGGGCATCGCCGACATGACACTCGATGACCATATTGAGCGCGAGCTGGTGCTGGTCAAGGTGAAAGTATCGCAGGACAACGAAAACAAGTTGCCGAATCTCATTGACTCGGTTGGCGCCCGTGTGCTCGATGACTGCCCGGAAACCTACACGCTGGAGTTGACGGCTGCCAATGACCGGATCGACGAGTTCATCGATCGCCTGGGCGCCTGTTCCGATATCCTGTCCATCGTACGCAGCGGCGCCATG
This sequence comes from uncultured Lysobacterales bacterium, assembly GCA_937924405.1. Taxonomy (GTDB): domain Bacteria; phylum Pseudomonadota; class Gammaproteobacteria; order Xanthomonadales; family SZUA-36; genus JAHEFT01. Next base: position 18,380 of record CALDVW010000020.1, on the reverse strand, counting down.
GCGATTGCGCGTGGGCATAACGTTCTGGCGGCCAATACCTGATAGGGAATTGTCTGAAAATCCCAGGCTGCAGTGCAATCTTTGCGTGCAATGGCCGAAAGAACTTACCAGATTTTTGAGTAACTATGGATCCGGAGCACCCGTATCCCGTTCTATCGATGCCTGGTGATCTTCCAGCACCTGGTAGAGGGGAAAGTCCACCCAGGTGTCATTGAGATAGTTGAGCTCTGGCACTTCTTCTTTTGGATCTACCAGCAAATTGTAAATTGTTGGATAAGCCATGTTCCTGATCGCATAACTGTCTTCGTCGATTTCCTTGAGAAGCAACTTCCAGTTGCGCCACTTCACGCCAAACAGCTCGTTGCCGATGTAGATGATGACGGACTCCCGCGCGGACTTTTCTGATTTACCCATCAGGAATGCGGATTGGTCGTGACCGTCGATTGTTCGGTCTTTCGGTATATCAGCGCCGATGATGTTCGCCAATGTGGGGAACAGGTCGATCTGATGGACAATTTCGTTCGATACCCGCTGTGCGGGGATTTTACCGGGCCAGCGAATCAGAAATGGGACGCGCAAGGAACCTTCATAGGGGGAGAACATGCCTCCTCGCCAGGGGCCGGTGAACCCGAACGATCTCGGCACGCCTTCGCGGCCATTGTCCGATGTGAAGATAAAAATGGTGTTTTCTTTCAACCCCAGCCGGTCGATCGTATCGAGGAGTTCACCCACGTAGGCATCCGTCTGCGCCAGTACGTCAGCGAAACTTCCATTGCCAGTCTTGCCGTAATAGTCCGGATGGGGATCGACCGGTTCGTGAGTTTGCGTATAAGGGAGGAAGGCAAAAAACGGCTGCCCGGCCTTGGCCTTGCGGTTGATGAAATCAATGGCCTGGTCGGTGATTTCACGATCGATCGTCCGGCGCTTTGCGCGGTCATACACTTCCAGTTCCCGGGGCTTTTCCCCCCGCTTTGCCGACATGACGTGGGTAAATACGGCTTTTGGATGGCTGTCTGGCGTGAAGCTGTTACTGTCCGGCCAGAAAGCCCGGTCTGACGATCTGGGAATTCCAATCCATTCATCGAACCCCTGGTCGGTGGGATAGCGCCCTTCCGTATCTCCCAGATGCCATTTTCCGAAAATGCCGGTGGCGTAACCGGAATCGGACAACATTTCAGCCAAAGTAATTTCCCATTTGGTTATCCCGTACCATACGCCTCTGGGGGGGCCGTCCTGCCGTTGCCGGGTACGAATACCGTAACGACCGGTCATCAATGCCGAGCGTGAAGGTGTGCATTCCGCTTCGACATTGAAATTGGTGAGCTGGAAACCTTCAGCGGCAATACCGTCGATATTGGGCGTTGGGGCGCCACGCAGTTCACCACCACCATAAACGCCAATCTCGCCGTAACCGAAATTGTCCATCAGTACCAGGACAATATTGGGTTTTGCGTCACTTTCGGGTGAAGCCAATGCCATTGGAGCCGACATGATGAGGCCCAGGAGGAATGCTGCGATTCCTCGGATTCGAATGGTCGCGGACATAATAGCCTCTACCTCGCGGTTTCAATCGCGGACGCGGCCCGCTCCCTCATGTCAGTATTGAAAACTGAGCTCGAGGCCGTAACGGCGTTGTGATCCCGGGTGGTCGAACGAACCGCCGAATTCCGGCGCTGGAATCACTTCTTCCAGATAGTGCTCGTCCGTCAGATTCGTGCCGAAGGCGGTCAGCGTCCAGTTATCTCCGCCGATCCCTAACCTCAAGTCCACGATGGTATAGGCATCACGCCTGGAGACGGAATACTCCGCTATACCCAGTGGTGCTGAACCTTCGCCGAAGCCAAGGTCGAACAGCGGCATGAATATGGTCGGGCGGTTGCCCTCCTGTACCGTGTGAAACCACGTAGCACCGGCCCAACGGGCATCCAGCCTGCCCAGAAACGACAGGGAATCGGTGATCGGGTAATTGACATCGGCGCTGAAATTGACCGTGTAATCCGGCGTATACGGCGCCTTATTGCCCACGGTATCCGGACGTGAGCTGTTTTCCTTGATCTCGCTGTCGAGCCAGTTGCCGCCGAAGTAGAAACGCCAGTTTTCGTTTAGAACGTAGTTGGCGCCCAGTTCCAGGCCGCTGATGTCGACCTTGTCTATGTTAGAGACGACGCGCAGCAATCCGAAAGTCCCGACAAAGAACTCGAAAAACTGCATATCCGTGACTTCAGTGTAGTATGCCGCACCGTTCAACTGTAAACGGCCGTCCATTACAAAGCTGTTAAAACCGATTTCGAAGGCACTGGATGTTTCCTTGTCGAAATCGTCCTCGATCACGGGCAGCGGCACACCCAAATCATCGGCGTAGCAGTTGCCAAGCGGGTTGAAGCAGTTGATAAAACCGTTGATAAAGATACCGACGGTTGCCGCACTGCCCGAATTGTTGAATCCGCCCGCTTTGAAGCCCACGCCCCAGCTGCCATACAGGGACGTGTTATCCGTGGCGTCCCATCTGACAGCGACTTTTGGCTGAAACTCCGAGAAGGTGTCTTCCTTGTCCGGAATCGTGCCAGTGTCGTTGATCAGACTGCTCAGGGCGGGATTGAGCGGGTCGTTGTAGATGCCGTCGAAATCGAGATCGATGTAGGATTGCCTTGCATCGAACGGCACCAGGCTCGAAACCTTCCGTTTTTCCCTGTCGTAGCGCAGCGCCAATGACAGTTCCACGCTATCGCTCACGTCCCATTCGAGCTGACCGAAGATTGCGAATACTTCGCTGTCAAACTGGTCATGAGCCAGCGATGCTGTCGAATTCGGGCCGGGTTCGGGCTGGAACAGACCGCGGATGGGCGGCATTCCGCTGTCCTTGTTCAGGGACACACCGACTTCGCGGTCGATATCTAGCAGATATATGCCCGCCATCCACTGGACTGCACTGTCTGTATCGGAAGCCAGGCGCAGTTCAACACTGTAGTCTTTCTGGTTACGTACCTGTTCCTGGATCCCGTCGCAGGTAGTCGGTGTATATGCCCCGAGGAATGAGCCGTTGGGATCGAAAATCACACCCGTTGGAGTCTGGCCGATGAACTGTGGAGCCAGCAAGGGGTAGCCCGACAGGTTGGAGGCAGTCTGTTGGCAGACCGGATCGACGTTGTAGAAACCAAAGGCCGCCGAGGTTCCGTCGGAGATCAGGTCGTTTTCAACGTCGCTGTACAGGAACCATCCGGTCAGGGTCATCCCGTCCATACCGTAATCGAGTTTGGTCGAGAACTCGGTGGAATCCTGGTCGTTGTCAGAAATGATGTTGGCGTCGAACTGAAAATCAAAATCGTTGACATTCTGGTATGCGGGTGGATTGTCCAACGCCGCGGCAAACACCGGAAGGTTGAACGTCGAGTTGAACGTGATGGAAGACGCATCCACCTTGCCAAGTCGTAATTTCATGTCCAGGGTCAGGTTATCACTGGGTTCCCAGACCAGACGTCCGTTAACGTTGTAGCTTTCGAGGGCATCGACAATCGAGGCCCCATTCTGGAAACTGTTTCTGTAATAACCGTTTGTTTCGCGCCAGTCGCCCGCCAGCCGCCACTTCCAATTGTCACCCATGGGGCCAGATGCCGAAGCCTTGACCAGGTAAGTGCTGTCCTGGGCTCCGCTGACGGTTCCGTGTACTTCGAATTCCTCACTGGGCATCGTCGTCGTCACGATAATTGCGCCGGCGGCCGCGTTACGGCCATAGATGGCGCCCTGCGGACCTTTGAAAACTTCGATCTGTTGCAGGTCGGTGTACTCACGGTTAAATGCAGCAGGGTTGGTGTACAGCACACCGTCGATGATGAAAGCGAAGCTGTTTTCCGCATCGCGCGCGCCGTTGATACCACGAATGTTGACCTGCGTATCACCCACTTCGGCCGCATCGACCAGGCTCACGCCGGGCGTCAGGCGGATAAAATCGGTGGCACGCTGTACTCCGGCGCTTGCCAGGGTCTCTGCGGTCAGGGCCGTGACGGTACCGGGAACATCCCTGAGGCTCTCCTGCCTGCGGCGGGCGGTTACCGTTACCTCTTCGATTTCCATTACGCCATCGCTGGCGCTGGTCTGGGCAGAAACCGTGTCGAATGTAGCAGCGAATAGGAACGCGGCGATGCACTTTCCGGTTAGTCCAAGTCTCATATCGTCCTCCACAGTTGATATGTCATTGTTTTTATTATTAATAGGTCGGGTCAAGCCCGCAATTTGCCGCATGGCGGCCTCCTACAGGTTCTCTATCAGCCTGAGCACCTGCTCCAAATCTAGCACATCTGCATATTTTGCGTTCAGGTCGAACAGGTTGGCGCGATGCGCCTCCGGGTTGCGGTCGCCCACGGCTTCAGCCGGAATGACCACCTTGAAATCGTGTTGCAGACCATCCACGGCGGTGGCACGCACGCACCCACTGGTGGTCAGGCCGGTGACAACCAGCGAGTCCACGCCGGCTCCTCGCAAGTAGTCATCGAGGCCTGTTTTGAAAAACCCTGAAGCCCATTGTTTTTCTATGACCGGCTCACTCTCCGCCGGTTCGAGACGGGAGTCGACCTGCACCCAGCGGGTCCCCGGTTCGAGAACATCCAGGGCAGGAATCCGGTCACGGAAGACCCGCGCCTGGCTGGCGTCGTGGTATACGACTGTCGTGAAAACAACAGGGAGGCTTTTCTCCCTGAAGGCGTGCAACAGCTGGCGATTCGCCTCCACCACGTCGCCGGCCTCCGAACCGAGGGGACATTCCGGGTCGGTAAAACTGTTGATCATATCGACGATCAGCAGGGCCGGGCGGGCGCCCAGACCCTGCGATTCCCGATCCAGGTCAGGCATTAGCCGACCTGGGCAAATGTTGGCGGGGATGGAGGTTCAAGATGGGTCTCATCCCGGCAGCGTGCCTTGATCTCCTCGATGGTGCCGCCAAAGTCGAACAGGCCGGGTTCACCCCGTTCCGCCCTGAGGTTAGCCCGCAGGGCATCGGTAGCGGCCTGGTCGACAGAGCCATCAGCGGCGATCACCACGCCATAGCGTTTCGCCCCCTCGGGGCTGACCAGGCTGCTGGCCACGTCGGCTCGTACCAGTTCGGGGTCACGATCGTAGGGATCGCCCCAGCCGCCGCCACCCCAGGTGTTGAAGTACAACAGGTCACCCTTCTTCACCTTGATTCCCTCGGATTTCGCACCCAGCCATTGCTCACTGCCATCACCGCGCACCAGGCGTTTACTGGAGCGCATCCCCGGCTCGCCTCCGTTGACGCCCCAGGGGTAGGTCAGCCAGCGCTCATCATGGACCGAGATGGTCCCTTCATTGAGGAAGCGATAAGCAACGGTCAGGCCGTTGCCGCCACGGTGCAGGCCGGCGCCGCCAGAGTCCGCAATAGTTTCGTAACGTTCTATTCTCAGTGGAAAATAGGCTTCGATAAACTCGTTGGGTACATTGGTGAAGCCGGGCCACAAGGAATGACCATCCGGGCCATCACCCACCGGCCGTCCGGGGATGCCGCCAAAACCGATCTGGAACAACTGGAACCACTCGCCATTGTCGTCGTAACCCGCGTAAAACAGGTGGGGTGAATCCGAGAAACCGGCTGCATTCATTGCCTCCGGAGCACCCTGGCCCAGTAAACCACCCATTACGTCGAAAATCCTGCCCAGTGCATGGGTACGACCCGAAAGCGCCGCCGGATAGTTCGGTTTCAACAACGTACCCTGCGGAATACGGACATCGACCAGGTCATAGAAGCCGTCATTGAACAGTATCTGTGGATCAACCAAGTTGATCGTGAATGAACCGAAGAACATTTTGAACATGTCCTCGTTCAGGTAGAAGTTGATCGAGCTCTGAGCCTGCGGGTCGGTGCCTTCGAAATCGAAAATGGCTTTCGATCCCTCCCGCCACATTTTGCAGCGGATCTTGTAAGGGCCCATACCGACCCCATCATCACATACGTAGTCCTCGAACACCCGGGGCTCTTCAGGAACCAGCATGTTGATGATCGCCTCCATCGCCATATGATTGCGCTCGAGCATGATTTCCATGGTGGTATAAAAAGTGTCGTCACCGAAGCGCCCGGCCATCTCGATACAACGCTTGGCTGCTGTGTTACAGGCGGCAACCAGGGCATTGAGATCGAAGCGGTTCCATTGTGGTGTGCGCACGTTGTGCAGGATCAACTCCAGCACATCGGACTGCAGTACGCCTTTTTTGTACAACCTGGTCGGCGGAATCCGAATGCCTTCCTGGAAAATGGTTTCGGCCTGGATCGGAATGGATCCCGGCACCATTCCGCCGTTGTCCGACATGTGACCGAACATCGCGGACCAGGCAATATGGCGTCCGTCCTTGAAAATCGGCACCAGGACAATCCAGTCGGGTAAATGCGAGACCGCCGCGTTGCACAGGTAAGGATCGTTGGTCAGAATGACATCGCCTTCTTCGAGTTCGGCGTCATAGGCTTCGGTGAAGCCGTGAATGAAGGAGCCGAACTGGCCGACGACCATTTTGCCGTCCTTGTTGGCAATCATCGGGAAGCAATCACCCTGCTCCCGGATACCCGGGCTCATGGCGGTGCGAAAAAGGACGGCGTCCATTTCTTCGCGTGCATTGCGCAAGGCGTTTTCAATGATATCTACGGTTACCGTATCCACATCGATGCGCTGGAACGGAGCGGTATTGGTTTCAATAATTCTGGCTGGCATGATTCCTCTCCTTACGCGACCGGGTTGATCAACAGGTTGCCGTATTCATCCACCCGGGCCTCAAAGCCCGGCAGAATGACCGTGGTGGAATCCATTTCGCCGACAATGGATGGCCCGGGCACCACCAGGCCCGTATGTAACAGATCGCGATCATAGATCACGGCATCATGCCAGTCGCCCTCATGGTAGAAACGTGAGTCATGAATCTTGCAGTCTTCCAGGCTGGCCTCGGCACGGCCCACGGATTCCTGTGCGATAGCCTTTGCAGAAGCCTGAACGATGGCGCGAATCATGACCAGTTCATGATCTTCGCCGAGGGCGAAAGTGAACAATTGCTCATGCTCCTCGTCGAATCGGTCGGTGAGCAGCGCAAGACCTTTGGCCATCAACTCATCACCGCTGAAATCCATCGTGATCTGGAATGCCTGGCCGGCGTAGCGGACATCCGCCTGGTAGATGACTTCCTGGTCTCCGCGGGCAATGCCATCGGCGTCAAGGGAGACGGCAGCGCGCTCGTGAAGTTCTTCAAGGTCCGCCATCAATTGCTCCGGTGTCAGGTCCTCGGCCTTGGAGACATAGGTCCGCGATGCTTCGTCCTGGACTGCCGTAGTGGCGTCGCCATAAGCACATAACACGCCCGGCCCGGGTGGAATGATCACCGGCCAGGCTTCAGTCAGTATGCCCATCGCATTGCCGTGCAACGGCCCGGCGCCGCCAAAAGCCACCAGTGCGAAATCTCGCGGGTCGAAGCCCTGCTCGACCGACACCAGCCGTAAGGCACCGAACATCGATTCGTTGACAATCTTGATGATGCCCTCGGCCGCTTCCATCAGGCTGATGCCCATTCCGTCGGCCACTTTTTGCACTGCGGCTTCGGCTGCGTCCTTGTTGATGGACATCTTGCCGCCCAGTTGGACATCTGAGGGCAGATAGCCCAGGACCACATTGGCATCGCAGACGGTAGGTTGATCACCACCCTTCATGTAAGCGGCCGGTCCCGGCACCGCGCCGGCGGACTCGGGCCCGACGCGCAGAGCCCGGGTCAGTTCAGGTACAAAAGCGATCGAACCACCGCCAGCGCCCACCGTGCGGACATCGACCGACGGTGCACGCACCGTGACATCGCCAACACGGGTCTCGCGACGGATTCGCGCTTTCGAGTTCTGGATCAAGGCAACATCTGTCGATGTCCCTCCCATATCGAAGGTGAGAATGTCGCCGTAGCCTGCGCGGCTGCAAAAATAAATAGCGCCCGTTACGCCTCCGGCCGGCCCGGACAACAACATGTTGACGGGTGAGTCGGCAGCACCGCGTGATGACGCCAGGCCTCCGTCCGAGCGCAAAATCGACAGCTGCAAGTTTTCACCCATGGTCTCCTCGAGAGATTTTTGGAGGTTATTGAGGTACTTGGACACCTCCGGCCGCACGTAGGAATTGACCACCGTGGTCTCGGTGCGCTCGTATTCCTGCATTTCTGGCACCACCTCGGATGAAATGGAGATCGGCACATCGCCGAACACTTCCCTGGCAACATCCCGGGCCGCGACTTCATGTTCACCATTGACGTAGGCATTGATGAAGCAAATGGTCAGCGCTTCAACCCGGCCGGTGTCACGCAGTGCCCGCAGGTCGGATTTCAGTGCCTCCTTATCCAGGCCCGAAACCACGCTGCCATCAGCCGCAATACGTTCATCCGCCTCGATGGTCAGCTCCAGCGGCGCCAGCAGAGGCTTCTTCATATAGCTGACCCAGCCGCCAAGACCACCGGGACAGAAAGACCTGGCCACCTGTAAAGTGTGCTTATAGCCCTTGGTCGTGACCAGGCCTACGCTGGCGCCCCGGGCGGTTAATACCGCATTGGTCGCTACCGTGGTGCCGTGCATTACCCGGCGGACTTGCTTCGGGTCCACGGCGGATTCAGCGCAAATACGTTCGACGCCATTGAGTACGCCAATGGAGGAATCCTCGGGCGTAGACGGCACTTTCGCGGTGAAAGTCTCGCCGGACTCTTCGTTAATCAACAACAGGTCGGTAAACGTACCGCCCACATCCACACCCAAGCGAAAACTCATCTTGTTCTCCGTTTCATCACGTCTTGTTTAATCCAGGCACTGGCCCGCCCTCCCGGCGCGGTACCTGTCAAATCCTGCGCCAGTTCAGAGGCGCGCATCAAACCATCCAGGTCGATCCCGGTATCGTGTCCCATCTGTTCCAGCATCATCACGACGTCTTCAGTGGCCACGTTTCCGGAAGCACCCGGCGCAAAAGGACAGCCACCGAGCCCGCCAATCGATGCGTCAAATTTCCGGATTCCAGACTCGGCTGCGGCGAAAACGTTCGCCAGTCCCATGGCCCGGGTATCGTGGAAATGGCAACCGATTTGCTCTGCGCCATGCCGATCCACCAGCGCCTGTGTCAGTGACCGGACCTGTTGCGGGTTGGCGGCGCCGATGGTGTCGGCGATACACAGCTCATCCGTGCCCAGTTCCAGGAACCGGCTGGCGATTTCAGCTACCAGTTGCGGCTCCACCGGGCCGTCAAACGGGCATTCGAATGCTACCGCGATGGTTGAAATCACCCGCACACCGTCGGAGTGCGCCTGTTGCAGGATTTCAGCTGTAGCGTCCTCGGCCTGTTTACGACTCATGCCGGCATTGGCCTGCGCCATGGCATCACTGCCGTAAAGCACCATGCAAACACTCTTCGCCCCGGCGGCGGCGGCCAGTTCATAACCCCTGACATTTGGTATCAACACGGTCAAAACCGTATTATCACCAGCCCCCGCCAGGCCGGCCAGCACTTCATCCGCTCCGGCCATCGCAGGTACGGCTTTCGGGGACACGAAGGCGCCAACTTCCACATGGGTCATGCCGGCGCCAAGAAGCGCTTTGACGAGTTTCACCCGCTCTGCCGGTGTCAGGATTTTCGGCTGATTTTGCAAACCGTCCCGTGGACCGACATCGTTGACGGTTACCGCGTTGTGCGGTGAGGCAGACATCATCCGGCGACCCCCTGATCTCTGAGTTCGGCAATCATGGCCTCATCGTAACCAAGAATGCCGGACAATACTTCATCGGTATCCTGTCCGACCGCAGGCGCCGCGGTAAAGGACTCTTCATTGTTGCGGGACAGCTTGATGGGATTGCCCGGCCCCCGTGTCGACTTCCCGTTGGGATGCTGCAATTCGACCACCATGTTGCGGTGCAGTACCTGCTCATCACTCAAAGCCTGGCTGAAACGGTTAACTGGCGCACAGGGAATTCGCTTTTCCTCCAGTTGAGCCAACCAGTACTCAGAAGTGTTCTCACCCAGAATTTCATTGAGGCGCCGATTGATTATTTCACGGTCTTCCCAGCGCCCCGGCTGACTGTCGTATTTCGGGTCGTCGAACTCCGGGCATGCCACGACCAACTTCAGATTCTGCCAAAAATTGTCTGTGATTACCGCTATCACGATAAACCCATCCGATGTATGAAACGTGTTGTAAGGCACATGTACGAAATGGGAATTGCCGATCGGGTACGGGTCGTCCCCCGAGAGAAAATACATCGTCGCCATGTAATTGAGCATGGACACCTGGCAATCCACCATTGAAATATCGACATGCTGCCCCTGTCCACTGCTTTCCCTTTCCAGCAGCGCGGAGAGAATGCCCATTACGGCAAACATCCCGCCACCGAGATCGCCAATGGGTATGCCCGAGCGTACCGGGTGCCCAGGATCAGTTCCCGTGATGGACATGCCACCTCCAGTGGCCTGGGCCACCTGGTCAAACGCAGGTCGTTTCGCATTCGGCCCGTCGGAACCAAAACCGGTAACGCAACAGGTAACTATTCGCGGATTGATCTCCTTCAGTGTCTCGTAGTCGATCTTCAGGCGCTCTGGAACACCTACTCCAAAATTACTGATGACCACGTCAGCCTTGCGTACAAGATCGTAAAAAACGGCCAGGCCTTTTTCATCCTTTAGATTAAGCGCCACGCTTTTCTTGTTCCGATTGAGCGTGATGTAGTAAGCACCCATGCCGTCCAGCGAGTTGTTCGGGTCCCGTGCGAGGAGCTTGCGGGTTCCTTCCCCATGCAATGGCTCAATCTTGATCGTCTCGGCGCCAAGGTCGGCCAGGATCATGGCACCGAAGGGACCCGACAGCATGTGGGTCAGATCCAGGATACGGATGTTCTTGAGTGCTTTGTTCATTCTTTATGGTTTTGGTCTCTGTTTAATCCAGTCTTTCAAACCGCTGTAAAGGTTACAGTACAATCGTGGCGGCCGTTCGAATGGCGCCCTCTTCAGTATAATGCGGTTTTGGACCGTCCATAAAAACACCTCGATCTGAGCGGTAGCGCCCGGTGTCGCCTGGATACGATTGCGTGACAGAACGTGATTGAATTAATCGTTGAAGATTTCTGAAAGCCGCAGACAGGACGCCTGCGGCTTCTTTACACGGTGATTACTGCAATACGTGGATATTGCGCTCCTCGCAGATACGCTTCAGTTCCTGGGGCCACACGGTGACCCCGACTTCACCAAGGTGCGCCTTGCGCAGCAGCAGCATGAAAACACGTGACTGGCCAATGCCGCCTCCGATGCTCAGCGGAATCTGGTCGTTCAGAATCGCCTGGTGGTAAGGTTGATCAACCAGGTCCATCTGCCCGCTCAGTTCCAGTTGCTTGAGCAATGTTTCGCCGGTGACGCGCACGCCCATCGAGGTCAGTTCGTGCCGGCGCCCGGTCACGTGGTTGTTCACCAGGATGTCGCCGTTGAGGCCATGCATGGGCCGGCCGTCTTTTGATTCAGTTTCGGTGACCCAATCGTCATAATCTGCAGCGCGCAGTTCGTGCGGATAACCATCCGCCAACGGCCAGCCTATGCCATAGATGAACACGGCCGGGCATTCCTGGATAAGCCGGGTCTCACGTTGCTTGCGCGGCAGGTCCGGATACATTTCCAGGATATCTTCTGCGTGGATGAAGGTCAGTTCCCTGGGCAGATTCGGAAATCGCGGGTCTTTCAGTTGTGGGTACATATCCTGTACGAATTCTTCCGCGCCCACCATCACCTTCCAGATTTTCCTGACAGTTCCGGTCAGGAAATCCAGGCTGCGCTGATCCGCGCTGATGGACTTTTCCCAGTCCCACTGGTCAACGTATGCACTGTGATCATGGTCCAGGAAGTAGTCCTTGCGGATGGCCTTCATATCGGTGCATATACCCTCGCCCAGATCGCAATCGAAGGTTCGCAGAGCCATTCTCTTCCACTTGGTTGCCGCCTGGACAACCTGTGCGTCCATCGGCCTGTCGAGCCCGAGCCCGCAAGGAAATTCAACCGGCGTGCGAGAGCCATCGCGGTCCAGCATGTCGTTTACACCACTGTTGCGGTCAACGATCAGCGGAACCTGCACCATCATCAGGTTCAACTCTCTGCACAGGTTTTCTTCTATGTAGTTTTTGACCCCGAACAGGGCCTTCATGGTTTCCTTGGGTGTCAGCAGCGATTCATATTCTGTTGGAAGAATTTTTGCCACTTCCTCATAAGTACTGATGCCCGGACCTGCGAGGTCCGCTTGCTTGTCGGTCATTGTTCATCTCCGGTATGGGAAATCTACCGGTAAATTTTCGCTATAAAGGCATCAACCCTGCAATGATGTTTGTCAACGTTTTGAACCTTGCTTTCGTTCAATATGGCACGATGTCCCTGCTTTAATCCATTCCCATTTTTTTCAATAATTCAGCCTTGCGCGGCATGATCGTGGCTTTTTCCTCGGTATAAAACCCCGCGCATTGACGTGGCCCGTCGCGCCCAACTCCCGAATTCTTGAAGCCGCCGAATGGCGCTCTCAAGTCACGCAACAACGGCGTGTTGAGCCAGACAGTGCCGGCCCTGATGGACTCCTGCATCTTGAGGCCCCGCGCCAGGTTTTCGGTCCACGCATAACCTACCAGGCCAAAATCGGAATCGTTGGCGATAGCGATCGCCTCTTCTGCTTCGTCAAAGACCTGGATGGTCGCAAAAGGCCCGAATACCTCCTCCTGGCATATTCGCAAAGTGTTGTTGTCGACCAGCACGGCCGTGGGCTCCACAAAATACCCGGGGCCCAGTTCGTCAAGTCGTCCGCCTCCGGCCAATATTTCAGCCCCTTCTGCCCGGGCGATTTCACAGTAACCCAGCACCTTTTGCATGTGTGCTTCGAACGCCAGCGGCCCGACTTCAGTGGCCGGGTCCATCGGATCACCGACGCGGATTTTCCGGGTACGCTCGACAAATTGATCGATGAACGGTTCCGCGATACCCCGTTGCAGCAATATTCTTGAACCCGCGATACACAATTGCCCATTATTGCTGTAAATATTGATCAGAGAACCGTCGATGGCGCGTTCCAGGTCTGCATCTTCGAACACGATATTCGCGGACTTGCCACTCAACTCCAGGTGTACCGGTGTCAGGTTGGCCGAAGCCGAATTCATGATGGCTTTGGCCGTGGCCGTGCCACCGGTAAATGCGATCCGGTCGATGCCCGGATGAGAAACGAGTGCATTTCCGGTTACATTGCCACGACCATTCGCCAGGTTGACAACACCTGGTGGCACACCGGCCTGTTCCAGCAATTCCACCATGCGGCCAACTGCCAGCGGGGCGTGTTCCGATGGCTTGACGACGCAGGTATTTCCAAAAGCGATACACGAGGCAATCTGCATACTGGCCAAAGCCAGGGGGGCATTCCATGGGGAAACCAGCGCCGCCACGCCCGCCGCTTCGCGTGTCACCAGGGTTAGAAAACCGGCCTCCTGCTCGAAGGTCTCGCCAGCCATTGTGCCGATATGATCTGCAAAAAAGTCGAAATTTTCGGCAGCCCGTGGAATTTGCCTGCCACTCAGGTGGCTGAACGGAAGCCCGGCGCACAGGGTTTCCAGAACGGCCAGTTCACCCTGGTGCTCGCGGATTTTCATGGCGGCATCACGCAGGATTTTTTGCCGATGCGCAACGGACAACCTCGGCCAGGGGCCGGTTTCGAAAGCCTCTCTTGCCAGCGCCACGGCGGAGTCAACCTGTTCGACACTGTCTTCCGGTAAGAGTGTGACCTGCTCTGCTGTGGCCGGATAAATAATCGGAATCGGATTTTTGGAGCGGGCTGCGCCTCCGGCCTCGTCGGTTCGACCGGCCGCAACGGAAACCCGCGTCTCCGATAGCACCTGTTGCAGTGATTTGATGGTCATGACGTAGCGCCCTGTTTGTACAATTGGGGCAGTACAATGGTACGGGCCCGGTTGCAACGAGTATACTCCGGCTCATGTCAGCAGTGCTTGCAATCGACCAGGGAACCACGGGCTCCACCGCTCTCGTGTTTTCTCGCGATGGCCAAATCCTGGGCCGGGCCTACAGCGAATTCACTCAGCACTACCCCGAACCCGGCTGGGTGGAACACGACCCCGAAGAAATCTGGCAAGTCAGTTTGAGGGTGATGGGCGAAGCCCTGGCCGACTCCGGTATCGATCACAGCGCGCTTGCCGCCATCGGCATCACCAATCAACGTGAAACGACTGTGATCTGGGACCGCAAAACCGGTGAGCCCGTGCACCGTGCCGTTGTCTGGCAAAGCCGTCAGAGCGCGGGGATCTGCGAGCGTATGAAGGCTGAAGGCCTGGAGCCGCTCTTTCGCGAACGCACCGGCCTGCTCCTGAATTCCTATTTGTCCGGTAGCAAAATTCGCTGGATCCTCGACCTGGATCCCGAGTTGCAGCGCCGGGCAGAAGCAGGTGAACTGGCGTTCGGCACCATCGACAGCTGGTTGCTATGGAAGCTCACTGGCGGTATTACCGCGGCCGGAGCACTACATCGCACCGACCCGACCAATGCGTCGCGAACGCTTCTTTACAACATCCACCGGCAACAATGGGACCCGGAGCTGTGCGAGTTGCTGAATGTCCCCATGGCGTTATTACCCGAAGTATTACCGAGTTCAGGGGTGTTCGGTGAAACAGCCCTATTGGATGGTATTCCCACAGGTATACCCATTGCCGGCATTGCCGGTGATCAGCAGGCAGCGCTGTATGGACAGGGATGCTGGGAGCCCGGACAGGCCAAAAACACCTATGGCACAGGCTGTTTCCTGCTGATGAACATGGGGCTTAAGCATCCCGTCAGCCAGAATGGCTTGCTGACGACCATCTGCTGTGATGCTTACGGTGGAACGGCGTATGCGCTGGAGGGTTCGATTTTCATGGCGGGCGCAACGGTGCAGTGGTTACGTGATGAATTGAAAATTATCGACGAGGCCGCCCAAAGCGAAGAACTGGCTCTGCAGATAAATGATAACGAAGGCGTCTACCTGGTGCCTGCTTTTGCCGGGCTGGGCGCGCCCTACTGGGACATGGACGCCCGCGGCGCAGTCCTGGGCTTGACGCGAGGAGCCGGGCGGGCGCATTTTGCGCGTGCGGCGCTGGAGGCCATCGCTTACCAGACGCGGGACATCGTGGAAGCCATGAACAGCGACTCCGGTATCGAACTGACCGAGCTGCGCGTCGATGGCGGCGCTGTGAAAAACAACTTCCTGATGCAATTCCAGGCCGATATTCTGGGCGTTCCGGTCGACCGCCCGGAATTGGTGGAAACCACGGCCGCCGGCAGCGCATTCCTGGCCGGGCTGGCCATTGGTTTATGGAACAGCCCGGAAGATTTGAACAGGGCCAGGAGCCGCGACTATATTTTTGAACCTGGCATGGAAAGAGATCAACGGGAACAACTTTATGCCGGATGGCAGCAGGCGCTTACCCGCGTTCGCAGTCACCATGGAGATTAAGCGCCATGTCTGAAAACAGTCAGGCGCCTGCCAATCCCGGAGCAGCAGGCGAAGTGCAGCATGCTCAGGGCAGAGTTACCACTGCGGATCAGCTGGAACTGGTCTGGCAGTCCTGGGCGCCAGCGAGCCCCAGGGGGGTGATCACTATCATCCATGGCCTTGCCGAGCACGGCGGACGATACCAGGAAACCGCTGAAGCGCTTGCAGCCAATGGCTGGGCCGTATACTGCGGAGACCTGCGCGCGCACGGGCTCAGTTCTGACCCGCCCCGGGCCGGCCGCGTCCACGTCAACCGTTTCGAAGATTATTTTCTGGATGTCAATGCATTCGTGGGCCTGGCCAGTAAGACTCACCCCGGTAAGCCAGTCTTCCTGCTCGGACATTCCATGGGCGGGCTGATCACGATCCGTTATGCACTGGAAAAACCGGAAGGCCTGGCCGGCGCCATCATATCCTCCCCGGCCCTGGGCACCCACCCGGAGTTCAAGCCCCCCTGGTTCCTGAAACTGATGGTCAGCGTGTTATCACGGCTGGCTCCGCGCCTTCGCGTTGCCAGCGACCTGGATACCAATGCTGTCTCGCGCGACCCGGAAGTAGTCAAGGCTTATATCAACGACCCGCTGATCTCGCAGAAAGTCTCCACTCGCTGGTACGCGGAAATCCTGAAATCGATGACCCAAGCCCACGAGGATGCTGCCGCGTTACGCATTCCGATTCTGCTGATGCAATCAGGCGCCGACCGCCTGGTCGACCCGGCAGCTCCAGGCCGCTGGAAAGAGGCAGCACCCGATGGAATGGTGGAGCTGGTGGTCTGGGAAGGGCTCTACCACGAGATGCTGAACGAACCGGAAAAAGAACAGGTCCGCGCCAGGTTACTCGAATGGCTTCAGGTTCAACTGCCGGTCGCTACTCGAGAATGATTCGTGAGTTATGTGACTGTATCTGCGCTGCGCCGCGTTTGGCCCTGAAAGATGGTAGCTGATCCATAATCTCGTTGCGCTCGCCCTCTGCAAACATCACACCCACTACGACAAAGTCGCTTTCTTCGTTTTGATGTACGAAGTGAACTTCCATCGGGAAGTAATTTCCATCGACGGTGTGCTCACTGGAGCTATGAAAGTGGAACTGCTTCAGCTCGAAACGCTCTTCAAGTAACTGGATGTAGTTGCCGGGATTCACACCCTCCTGGATGGCGTGCCCGGTATTTATTTCCTGCAGAGAGCCGCCTTTCTCGTAATCGAAAATCAATTCTGGCAAATCGGCTGACAAATCCGGCAAGAGGGCTCATACCCAGTACGATCAACAGCATGGAATTTCGAATCATCCGTATTGCCTGTATTCGTGATGGGGATTGAAATCGATGTTCATTCTAAGTTCAGCCACTCGACGCTTTCAATACTTCCCGGGTCAGGTCCCGGCGGTTAAAACCCTGCTTACCGTAATCCTGACCGCAACGGACAATGACCAAATCACGTGGGGGCACCAAGAGGACGTGCCGGAACAGGGTTCGATTCTCAGAAATTAGCCGAAACCACTACCCTGAGCGATGACCGATATCGGTCTTTACACACCGAGAAAGGCAACACCCAGACCACAGGCAAGAATGGCGCTGCCCGCAATTGCGTGATTATACCGCTCAAATGATTTCAGCTTGAACCTGCTGAGGCCAACAATGGCCAGAAAAACGCTCAGCATCATGGTGGCTACGGTCACCAGGCCAAAAATCGTGGTGACCAGCATGATGCCCAGCATGCTCTCGCGCGCTGCCGGGTACATCAACAGGGGAATCAAGGGCTCGCATGGACCCAGAATGAAAATCACGAAAATCAGCCATGGTGTCAATGACCTGACCTGCCCGGCACTCTGGTGCGCGTGCGCATGATCCCGGTGATGGGTGTGGAGGTGATCGTGGGTGACGTCGCCATGGCTGTGCCAGTGCGAGTGCGGACGATTACGCCAGGCCTGGCGCAGGCCCCAAACGGTGTAGACCAGGCCAAAACCAATCAGTAACCAGCCCGCGAGGTTGCCCCGCACCCCTTCCAGCCATTCGAGGGAAGACAACTGCAAGCCCAGCAATATACCCAGCATTCCAAGGATGATGGAGCCGGCCAGGTGGCCCGCACCGCAAAACAGGGTGATGCGAAGGGTTCTAGACATACTCCAACCCCGCGCCTTCGCCATGGCCACAAATGGCAGGTAATGGTCCGGCCCAAGAATGGTATGCACAAACGCGACAGCGGCAGCTGTAAGGGAGAGCACTATGATTTCCGGTGTCATACGTTCGCAGCTCGATAAAATCAGTTCGGTTATTTCAACAAGCTGCTCCGGGCTGCGCAACGACCTCGGTCAAATAACGGTCAATTCAGATTTTTAGGCATTAAAATGAATCTGACAGCTATAGACCCTCTGGGAGCGGACGCGCGAAGACTGTAAAACTGTACCACTGGAGGTATCGGGTACCTGTCTGCAGAACACGTTCAAGACATCCCTGTGCACTCTTCGGCTGTTCCCGACAGCCCGAAGGTCCTGCAGACAGGTACCCGACACCTCTTGGGAAGCCTTGGGTCGCTCACGTTACGATGGTGATGACAGAGAGGTATCCGTTAACCCTTTTCAGGACAATCAACTGTCGGGAACAGTTGCTTAGCGCACAGGGAGTCTTGAGCGTGTCCTGGAAAGGGTTAACGGATACCTCTCCTGCGACAAACTCAAATCGCGGGCGTGGCCCGCTCCTGCATTGGTGGTTACATCACTTGCGCGGTTAGCATCGCCAGGCGCTTGTGCTGCATTTTCAGACTCAATTCCAGTTCACGGTAGCGGAACGTGAGTAAGGCGGCTTCAGACTCGATTCGCTCGGCCAGCTTTTGCTTGCT
>CALDVW010000019.1 GCA_937924405.1 uncultured Lysobacterales bacterium | reverse complement strand
GCTGCAATCACCGGTCATAATAACCCTTCGGAGCAACATGCTTTTGAACGGAACATTTGCGCCCTGTCCCTGTCCAAGTCTGTAGTGATTAAATTTAGCGGTAGTGTTGTCGAGGTTGCCATGAAGCAATCCCCGCAGGGGGGGGTTGTGGTTCTTATTATGTAAAAGTGTGCTAAACTTGCGCGCTGCCCAGGAGGATTAATGAGTAAAGATCTCGTACCAAGTCATCTATTGGTCCCGGCGGGGACCGGCAGCCTGGATTCCTATATCCAGGAGGTCAACAGGATTCCAGTGCTTACGCTCGAAGAAGAGCAGGAACTGGCCCGCCTTTATCGCGATAAAGATGAAATCGAAGCTGCCCGCAGAATGGTGCTGGCTCACCTGCGCTTTGTCGTGCACGTAGCCAAGGGATACACCGGTTACGGGCTGGCCTTGGGCGACCTGATCCAGGAAGGAAACATAGGCTTGATGAAGGCAGTCAAGCGATTTGACCCTGATCATGGTGTTCGCCTGGTTTCATTCGCGGTGCATTGGATTCGAGCAGAAATGCACGAATTCATCCTGAGAAATTGGCGTATTGTCAAAGTCGCCACCACCAAGGCGCAGCGCAAACTGTTTTTTAACCTCAGGAAATCCAAGAAACGCCTGGGCTGGTTGAACTATAAAGAAGTTCACACCGTGGCCGAAGCGCTTGGTGTGAAACCGGAGGTCGTGCTCGAAATGGAGTCCAGGCTTTCCGGTCAGGATATAGGCTTTGATCTCCCGCCAAATGCGGACGATGAAATGCCTTACGTGGCGCCGGTTGCTTACCTGGAAGGCAAGTCCCGGAATCCTGAGAAAGAACTCGAAATTTCGGACTGGTCGGAGCATAACAATACTTTGCTTTATGCGGGTCTTGACGAGCTGGATGAACGCAGCCAGGACATCATCCGCTGCCGTTGGCTGCAGGATGGCAAAATGACCCTGCAAGAACTGGCAGACCGTTACGGTGTATCAGCTGAGCGCATTCGTCAGTTGGAAGCCAATGCTCTGCGAAAGATGAAGGCTTCGATAACCGCCTGAATCCGCAACATGCCCTAGAATCTAACGGCCTCCCAAGCGGAGGCCGTTTTTGTATGGAGAGAGTGAAATGCAAAACAGGCAGGCCCGTTCGTGGGTCGTGATGAAGTTTGGCGGAACCAGTGTCAGTTCGGCGGCTTGCTGGGATACGATTTGTGGGCAGGTCCGCAAGAACCTGGAGACCGGCAAACAGGTCATGGTCGTGGTTTCAGCGCTGGCGGGTGTTACCAACCTTCTGACGAAATTCGCGGATGGCGTGGACCGGACTGAAAGTGAGGCCATCCGGGAAGAAATCGAACGGAAGCACCGGGATCTCCTAAATTCACTGGGTTTCGATCCATCGCCCGATTTTCTCCACTACCGGAAAAGCCTGTTGGATCTGATGTCCGTAGCAGGGCCGGTCCTGGATCCGCAGCAGCGTTCATGGTTGCTGGCTCATGGCGAATTGCTGTCAAGCTCAATGGGTGCCCAGATTCTGGCTGCGGCGGGATTGAGCCCCCAATGGCAGGATGCCAGGACGCTGCTGAAAATCACCGCACAATCTGCAAACGAAGTTCTGGCCGCCCGTTGCGATGATCTGCCCGATCCTGATTTGGAGCAAAAACTTTCAGCACAAGGCGCACTGCATATCACGCAGGGATTTATTGCCTCAGGGCCCGGTGGGCAGACCTTTCTTCTGGGGCGCGGTGGTTCGGACACCTCGGCCGCCTGTTTGGCAGCACGGCTGAGCGCTGCTGTACTGGAAATATGGACTGATGTACCCGGTATCTTCAGCGCTGACCCTCGCTCCGTGCCTGAGGCAAGACTGTTACGCCGCCTGAGTTACAGCGAAGCGCAGGAACTGGCTTCAATGGGCGCAAAAGTGTTACACCCCCCAAGTATTCAGCCGGCCAGCCGCCACCATATTCCGGTTTATATCAAGGACACGAACCGGCCCTCCGAAGAAGGCACACGAATCGGCGTACAGATGGCGCGTGAGGAAGCCCAGGTAAAAGGCGTCGTCAGTCGTGAGAATATTACCCTGGTCAACATGGAAAATCCGTCAATGTGGCAGCAGGCAGGCTTTCTGGCCGACGCGTTTGCGGTTTTCAAACGGCATGGCTATTCGGTCGACCTGATTTCCACTTCGGAATCGACAGTCACGGTAAGCCTGGATCCCCAGGTGCCTGCCCATTTGGACAAAGCGCGGATGTCGTCTTTTATCGAGGACCTGGAACAGCTTTGCAAGGTCAGCGTGCACGACGGTTGCGTGTCGATCAGCCTGGTCGGGAACGCGATTCGTACCATCCTGGGACAGTTGTCCGCGGCTCTGGACGTTTTCCAGGACCGTCAGGTGCACATGGTGACCCAGTCAGCCAATGACCTGAACCTGACCCTGGTGGTAGATTCCGAACATGCCATGAGACTGGTTCGCCGGCTGCACCAGCTGCTGATCGCCTCACAGGCTGAAAACCGGCCTGAATTCGGCCCCAGTTGGGCTGAATTAACCCGTCTGTTGCAGCCGGCGGACAGGGCTGAACCCTGGTGGAGCAGAAAGGCTGAGCAATTACAGCAGATGATGAACGGGCGCGATTCTGCCTATGTCTATGATCTCGAAACGGCTCGCAACGCAGCTCGCAGGCTAAGGAATCTGGATTCGGTAAATCGCGTGCTCTATGCCGTGAAGGCCAATGATCGCGCAGAATTGCTGCTCGCCATGGCAGAGGAAGGCATGGGGTTCGAATGTGTGTCCATGGCTGAGGTGGAGCACGTGCTATCCTCCGTGCCCGGCGCCACGCCAAAGGATATCCTTTTTACCCCCAATTTCGCTCTCCGTGAGGAATACGCAGCCGCTGTCGTGGCCGGTGTCCGTCTGACCGTCGATAATTCCTGGGCCATTCAGCAATGGCCGGAAGTTTTTACCGGTCTGGACATCTTTCTTCGGCTTGACCTGGATACCGGGTACGGACACCACAAGAAGGTCATTACCTCCGGGTCGGATTCCAAGTTCGGAATTTCATTTGAACACCTCGACAAGGTCATTGAGCTTCTCGAGATCAATGGCACGCGGGTCGTTGGCCTGCATGCACACACCGGCAGCGGTGTACATAATGCAGACGTCTGGCAGGAGCAGCTGGAGCGGTTTCTGGAAGTACTGCCCGTTTTCCCCGATGTGAAGGTGCTGGATCTTGGCGGTGGACTCGGCGTGCCGGACCGTTGTGGGCAAACGGGTTTTGACCTGCAGCGGATGGACAGACTGCTGGCTGAAACGCTTGCGGGTCTCGATATCGAAATCTGGTTGGAGCCTGGCCGTTATCTGGCAGCGGAATGTGGAGTGTTGCTTGCGCGAGTTACCCAGTTGAAAACCAAGGGGCAATACCATTACCTCGGCATCAGCACGGGAATGAATTCGCTGATCCGGCCGGCACTCTATGGCGCCTATCACGAAATCGTCAATCTTTCCCGGATACTGGAAAGTGCCAACAGGCACTACCGGGTGGTTGGCCCAATTTGTGAATCCGGGGATGTCATTGGTGAAAGCAGGTTGCTGCCGGCCAGCGAGGAGGGGGATGTCATTCTGATCGCTAACGTTGGCGCTTACGGCAGGGTCATGTCATCACACTACAACCGCAGGAGCCCGGCGGGGGAGGTGGTGCTCTGAAATCGCGGACGCCTAGAATCCCGGATCGGACTCCCAGTCCTCCATTGGCGGGCAGGAACATATCAGGTTGCGGTCGCCATGGACATTGTCAATGCGGCTGACGGGCGCCCAGAACTTGTTCAGGTAAAGGGTCTTTACCGGATAAGCGGCGTCCTCGCGGCTGTAGGCGTGACTCCACTCTTCCGCCAGGTCAGCAGCAGTGTGCGGGGCGTTCTTCAGGGCATTGTCCCGGGCGTCCTGCTGTCCTTCTTCGATGGCTCTTATCTCATCCCGGATGGCCAGCATCGCCTCGCAAAACCGGTCAATTTCGGCCAGGGATTCGCTCTCGGTCGGCTCAATCATCAGGGTTCCAGGTACCGGAAAGGACATGGTTGGTGAATGAAACCCGTAGTCGATCAACCTTTTCGCTACGTCTTCCTCGCTAACACCACAGGACGCCTTGAACGGGCGGATATCGATAATGCATTCATGGGCTACGCGCCCGTTTTCCCCGCTGTATAGAACAGGATATGCGTCGGAGAGCCTGTTGGCGATGTAATTGGCATTGAGGATAGCCACTTGTGTCGCTTTCTTCATTCCTTCACGGCCCATCATGGTGATGTAAGCCCAGGAAATAGGGAGGATGCCGGCGCTTCCCCAGGGGGCGGCCGCAACCGCCCGGTTCTTGCCGGACTCCGTGCCCATGGATACGACACAATGACCCGGAAGAAAATCCTCGAGATGTTTGCCCACGCAGATCGGGCCGACCCCCGGGCCCCCGCCGCCATGCGGGATACAGAATGTCTTGTGCAGGTTCAGGTGTGACACGTCTGCGCCGAATTCCCCGGGCGCAGCGCAGCCTACCAGGGCATTCAGATTGGCCCCATCCAGGTAAACCTGTCCGCCATACTGGTGAATCACATCACAAATTTCGCGAATGTCCTCTTCGAAAACGCCATGCGTGGACGGATAGGTGATCA
Organism: uncultured Lysobacterales bacterium; assembly: GCA_937924405.1. GTDB lineage: Bacteria > Pseudomonadota > Gammaproteobacteria > Xanthomonadales > SZUA-36 > JAHEFT01. Next base: position 57,101 of record CALDVW010000019.1, on the reverse strand, counting down.
TCAGGGCACCCAGCCTGTCCGCATACCCGGCTGACTTTTCTTTCAGGTCAGCCAGGTCGACGTTGCCTTTGTCATCACACCTGACCACGATGATTTTCATGCCTGCCATCGCTGCGCTGGCTGGGTTTGTACCGTGGGCGGAGGAAGGAATGAGGCATATATCCCGTTCTGATTCCCCGCGCGACTCGTGGTAGGACTTGATGGCAAGCAGGCCCGCGTATTCACCCTGTGAACCGGCATTGGGTTGCAATGACACCGCATCGTAACCTGTACACACGACCAGCATCTTTTCCAGTTCGCTGATCAGTTGCCGGTAACCCCTGGCCTGGTCAAGCGGAGCAAATGGATGGATGTCGCTGAATTCGGGCCAGGTTACAGGGATCATTTCAGTCGTTGCATTCAGTTTCATGGTGCAGGAACCGAGTGAGATCATGGCGTGAGCCAGCGACAGATCCTTGTTTTCCAGCCGCTTCAGATAGCGCAGCATCTCGGTTTCAGAGTGATAGCGGTAGAAAACGGGATGCTGGAGAAAATCACTTTCCCGTTGCAGGGATGGTGGAATGGCGGTCCAATTGTTTTCCAGCTTTTCGTCGATGTCAGTGACGCCTGTGACGGAGTCGCTGCCGGAAAATGCTTTCAGTACGATCTCGACGTGTTGGCGTGTGGTCTTTTCGTTGACGCTCAGTCCGAGCATTCTGGACCCGTCCCTGCGCAGGTTGATTCCACCGTCGAGGGCGCGTTGGTAGATGGCATCCGCATCAGCTTCCGCCAGCTCAAAGGTCAGGGTGTCGAACCAGGCATCGGAAACCGGCTGAAATCCCAATTCACCGAGACCCTGGGCCAGGAGCCCGCTAAGGCGGTGGATACGCAGGGCGATTTTTTTCAGGCGCTCGCGCCCGTGCCAGACCGCGTACAGACCACTGATGACGGCAAGCAATGCCTGGGCGGTGCATATGTTACTGGTGGCTTTGTCTCTGCGTATATGCTGTTCACGGGTCTGCAACGCCATGCGCAGCGCCGGACGGTGTTTACTGTCCTGCGAGACGCCGATGATCCTGCCGGGAATGGCTCTTTTGTATTCTTCGCGAGTCGCGAAGAAAGCCGCATGCGGCCCACCATATCCCATGGGAACACCGAAACGCTGAGCGGATCCGATGACAACATCGGCACCCATCTCGCCGGGAGGGGTGAGCAGCACCAGGCTCATCAGGTCAACAGCGACGGCGGTCAGCATGCCGCGTTCGTGGGCATTTGAAATGATCGACCGGTAATCTGTCAATTCTCCGTTCACACCGGGGTATTGCAGCAAAACGCCAAAGTAGTCACCTTGTTCCAGCTCTGTTTCAATGTTCCCGGCCACGACCTCGATGCCAAAATAGCGCGCCCTGTTTTTCACCACATCCAGCGTTTGCGGCAACACATTTCCGTCCACCAGAAAATTTGAAGATTTTGACTTCCGGTTCATTCGCTGAAGCATGGTCATCGCTTCAGCCGCAGCGGTGGCCTCATCGAGTAGTGAGGCATTGGCGATTGGCAAACCGGTCAGGTCGCTGACCATCTGCTGAAAATTCAGCAGGGCTTCCAGGCGGCCCTGCGAAATCTCTGCCTGGTATGGGGTATAGGCTGTATACCAGCCCGGATTTTCCAGCACATTTCTCTGAATGACTCCCGGCAGGATGGTTTCGTGGTAACCCATGCCAATCATGCTGTGCTGCACCCGGTTCAGAGAGGCGATTTCGCGCAACCTGGATAATGTTTCGATCTCCGTTTTTGCATCGGGAAGGTCCAGAGGTTCAGTGGTCTGGATCGACGGCGGTAATGTGCTGCGGATCAATTCGTCCAGTGAAGCGACGCCGATTTCTTTCAGCATGCTGTCAACCTGGTCGTCGCGCGGACCGATGTGACGCATGATAAATTCACCATGGTCTTCCAGGTCGTAAAGCGATGAATTTTCTGGGGCGGATCGGGATATCTGGTTCATTTTATATTTACTCCGCACTGGCGATCATCAATGCGTACAGGCTGCGTGTCAGCCGCCTATTTTAAGTTCAAACCGGCCCGGTTCATACCTGCCTAGCTCAAGATCATCAACAAATAATGATCAGCGAGTAGAAATACAAACAGAACCATGAGGTAGATAACTGAATAGCCAAAGGTTTGCATGGGAAGAGCTTCGTCATTGTCGTGCAGCAATCGCAGGGCATACCATAAAAATCCGAGATTCAGCACGGTCACACCGGCAAGGTAAAGCAATCCACTCATGCCGGTCAGGAAAGGCAAGGTGGTGACGAGTACCAGCAGGATGGTGTAGAACAGGATATGCCAGCGGGTGAAGCGAACGCCGTGTGTTACCGGCAGCATGGGTATATCCACTGCGGCGTAATCGTGGCGCCGATGAATGGCAAGAGCCCAGAAATGTGGCGGCGTCCAGACATAGATGATCAGAAACAGGATGAGTGCATTGGGATCAATCACTCCGGTTGCCGCGGTCCAGCCCAGCACGGGCGGCGCAGCGCCGGCAGCCCCCCCGATCACTATGTTCTGGGGTGTGGCACGCTTCAGCCATACGGTGTAGATAATGGCATAGCCGATCAATGAGAAAAAGGTCAGAACGGCTGTCAGGACATTGACCCAGACAATCAACATGGCCATTGATGTCAGGCCCAGCATCATCGCGAAAACCAGCACCTGGCTCACCCCGAGTTGGCCAGTCGGCAGGGGCCGGTCGCGTGTACGGGCCATGACGGCGTCGATTCGCTGGTCCAGCAGATGATTGATCGCGGCGGCAGATGAGGCTGCCAGGCCGATTCCCAGTGTTCCGAAAACCAGCGCGTTTACGGGCGGCCAGCCCGGCACCGCCAGAAACATTCCCACCACCGCGGTGAAGACGATGAGCGTAACGACCCTGGGCTTACACAGCTCGAGGTATCGTCCGGTTACAGAGGACATGTGATCAGCTACGCCCGGCCATGCAGCGATAGGAAAGCCAGAGCATGGCGGCCAGCAACAGGGCGCCAATTCCATTATGGGCGACGGCGTTGATCAGCGGCAGTTGCAAAACCACGTTTTGAATGCCCAGCGCGACCTGTGCAAGGAGCAGGGCTCCGAGAATCTTGCCGTCCCGGCGACCGTCATTGGAGCGGAGCAGGCGGATGGATAGTATGCCCAGCATTATGAAGGTCACCAGCGCACCGATGCGGTGAGCCATGTGAATGGCCACGCGCGACCGCAGATCGAGCACGCCACCTTCATAATCCACGCCGACTTCACGCCACAGGACAAACGCGTCGCCGTAGTTGGCATCCGGCCACATCTGCCCCTGGCAGGTCGGGAAATCAGGGCAGGCGAGTGCGGAGTAATTGGCGCTGGTCCAGCCGCCAAGCGCGAGCTGCACGAGCAACACTGCCAGGCCAAGCAGAATCATGGGTCGCAACTGAACGATCGTCGCTCCGGCAGTCGCCGGGCTCTCCTCCCGTGTTTTCCAGGTCAGCCAGAGTAGCAGTCCGAATGTGGCAAGCCCGCCCATCAGGTGTGCCAGGACAATCACCGGTAACAGTTTCAGTGTGACGGTCCACATGCCAAGTGCAGCCTGAAAAATGATCAGTATCAGCAAAATGGCGGCCAGCTTCCGCACACCCGACTGCCGGGGTCGCGATCTCCAGGCGAGAATGTTTATGGCGAGAACGAGCAGAACCAGTGTTCCGGCAAGATAACGGTGAGCCATTTCCTTCCAGGCTTTGCCGGTTTCAACCGGCCGGTCCGGAAAAGCCTGGCTCGCCTCCCGGAGCTCCTCGGATTCGACGGGCCAGGTAAGTTGACCGTAACAACCGGGCCAGTCGGGGCAACCCAGCCCGGCATCCGACAAACGGACGAATGCGCCCAGTACGATGACGGAAAAAGCGACAATGGCGGCAATCAATGCCAGGCGGTGCAGACCAGAATTCATTATTGTTCGTCCAGTTTCGACCAGGTTAAAAGCCGTTTAAGGTCCTGCTTCAGCTGATTCGGGTCAGAACCGGCTTCGTACGCCATCATTATATTCCCAAGCGGGTCGATCAGGTAGCTGTTGTCTCTCGCGCCTGCTTTTTCCAGGGCCATCAGAAGGTTTCCGGCAGGGTCTGTGATCAAGTGGAACTTCTGATATATGCCCTGCAACCGGTTCGCCATTGTGCCCGCCTGAGATTGGCTCAGGAGCAATGCCATCCGTATCCGGGGCTGGTACCTTCCCGATGCCTTGTGGACTTGCCGCAAGCCGGATACTTCTTCCAGGCAATCTTCCTTGCAGCTGTCCGCAACCCGGTGCAGAACTACCCAGTGGCCGTCAAAGTTCTCTACTGCATTCTCCCCAGGTGAAATCATGTCGATACCGGCCCATGACATGGGTACGGGTGGCTCAACCAGCCGACCGAAATTCCGGGTCGAGGCCGGCTTGAAATCTATTGTGCCGGTGTACATCAGCCAGGCCAATAGCAACGGCATCAGGAACATGCCGGCGATAACGAGCAGGGCGGTCCGGGAGGATAGGGATGGTTTCATTTCAGTTTTCAGGCGGATTCCTGGTCAAAAGCTGCGCCCTGCGCACACCCAGCGTTATCCAGATGATAAAAGTTGCCGCAGCAATGGTAAACCACTGAAATGCGTAAGCTCCGTGAATCTCCGGCCCCATGACGGCTGCCCGCCATTGCCTGTCTGCAAATCCGCTTTCGTCCAGTGGGTCCAGTTGCAACAGCCAGGGCTCGAGCGGCACATCCAGAACCTCAGCGACAGAATCGAGGTCGAGATAGGTGACCAGTTGCGGCCAGTCGTCTCTGACCAGCACATCCGCATCGCCGATGCGGGGGCCACCGGTTGAAGGTAAGTTCAATCTTCCTCTGATAATCCGCAACTCATTGTCGCCAAATACCCGGGGCAGGGAACGACGGTCCGGCGGTAAGGGCAGCCAACCGCGATTTACCAAAATCTGCCGGCCGTCCTGCAAAACGAATGGCGTAAGCACATGAACACCGGTCCGGCCATTGAAAATCTTGTTGTCGAGCAGCACGTGGCGAATGGGATCATAACGGCCATATGCTTCTACACGCGTGAATCTCTGGCCCTGCAGCAAAGCAGTGTCAATCTGCCAGGTAGGCGCAGTGTCGAACTGTTCGAACAGCAGGGTTTTCTCTGCTTTGCGCTCCAATTGCCAGAACCCCAGCCGCAAAAAAGCAAAGGCAAGCAAAGCAAGAGCCAGACTGAGCTTGATTGACGGCCTGAAAATCATATTCCTTCCGATGCGCATGAAGCTGCTTTAATATAGTCAGACATACAAACACTAACAGTTGAGATTGTCATGGCCATCAAGATCCTGATCGTTGTATTTTTGATCACTATCATCTACAGCCTGGGTTCCGCTCTGATTTTTCTGGTGAGGGACCACGGCGAAGGGGGCCGGACAGTAAAAAGGCTGACGTGGCGAATCGCATTATCCCTCGTTCTTTTCATTTTTCTCTGGGTGGCCTATCAGTTGGGGTGGATTGAGCCAAACAGTGGCCCGGTTAACTGGCACCAGACCGAACAACAGGCCAGTCCGGATTAAACAAAGCCCGCCGAATGGCGGGCTCGGAAAGGCGTGTTCGTAACCGTATGGTCAGCGGTCAGTATACGTATACAAAAATAAACAGCCCGAGCCAGACGACATCAACGAAGTGCCAGTACCAGGCGACAGCCTCGAAACCGAAGTGATGATCCGGTTTGAAATGCCCTCGCATGCTGCGGATTGCAATGACCAGCAGCATGATGGCGCCAAGAGTCACGTGCATTCCATGAAAGCCCGTGAGCATAAAGAATGTGGATCCATAAATTCCCGAACCCAGCGTCAGGCCCAGATGCTGGTACGCTTCTATATATTCCTCTACCTGCAGGAATACGAAAAAGAAACCCAGAACTACAGTGGCAAAGAGCCAGAATACCAGTCTGCCCCGTTCATTTTTCTTCAGCGCGTGATGAGCAAGTGTGACTGTCAAGCCTGAAAAAAGCAGGATCAGCGTGTTGATGAATGGCACCCCAAACGCTGGAACCGTCTTGAAATCTCCGCCAAGTCCCTCGGGTCCGGCAGTCGGCCAGACTGCTTCGTAGCCCTGCCAGAGCAATTCGTTTGTAAGGGCACCCGTACCTTCCCCTCCCAGCCAGGCGACTGAGAACATGCGTGCATAGAATAAAGCACCAAAAAAACAGGCGAAAAACATGACCTCGGAAAAAATGAACCACATCATGCCCATCCGAAAAGAGGTATCTACCTGGTCGTTGTACATGCCGGCTTCGCTTTCCCGAATGACTTCGCCGAACCAGCCGAACATCATGTAAATCAGGATCAATGCACCCAAAAGGAAAGACCAGGGGGCAATTTCCGAGCCATTGACCCAGAAAGCAGCGCTCGAAAGCATGGTGATCATTCCCAGTGATCCGATAATCGGCCACTTTGTCCCGTGTGGTACGTAATAAGTGTCGTCAGCAATATGTGCCATTTTTCAGCCTCTTCATTCCCAGCAGCCGCCCGAACTCAGTCCGATGATGATGCCGATCCGGCAGTCAGCGCCAAAGGGTCGAAATTTTCATCCCGGTAAAATGTGTAGGACAGTGTAATTTCCTTTATGTTTTCGGGTAAATCCGGTTGAATGAAATAATAAACCGGCATTTCCCTGCTTTCGTTTCCCTGCAAAACCTGTTCGGTGAAGCAGAAGCATTCGGTCTTGACGAAATACAGGCTGGCTTCGGGTGGCGTGACATTGTAAATAGCCTGGCCGGCCATGGCCTGATCATTCGGGTTCATGGCCAGGTAAAGCGCCTCGCTCATTTCACCCAGGGAAACAACCATCGATTTTTCCTTGGCCTGGAATATCCACGGCAGGCCCGAATTGACGGTTGCATCGAAGCGAATTTTCACCTGCCGGTCTGATTTTTCCGGCACAGTCGCATTCTCGATTACCTTGACCCCTCGCCCGCCCAGGCCAGTCAAATCGCAGAACACGTTGTATAACGGCCACATGGCAAATCCGAAGCCGAACATGCCAATTGCAAGCAGAACCAGCCTGGTCACCAGTTTGCCGTGTGACTGATCCCTTTTTGCCTGCCCTTCGTTCATGTCAGGAGCCCAGCACCCCGGACAGGATGAATGCGAAAAAAATCAAAGTGGCAACAAGCGCCAGCAACCAGGCTGTTTTCACAGCCTTGCTGCGTTGAGCCTCCAGGTCTTTGCGGCTGGACATTCCCATCGTCGCTGTCAGTGGCTCTCATCAGCGTGCGCCATGGTGGTCGAATCGATCACCGGAGGCGTGTTGAAAGAGTGATAAGGCGGTGGCGAAGAAAGAATCCATTCCAGGCCCTTGGCGCCCTCCCAGACTCGCCCCGTGGCCGTCTGCCGGCTTTTATATACGCAATGAACGATCACGCCTACGAAAATCAGCTGGGAAGCACCAAAAATGAATCCGCCAACCGAAGAGATCATGTTGAAATCCGCAAACTGCGTGGAATAGTCGGGAATACGGCGCGGCATACCAGCCAGTCCGAGGTAATGCTGCGGGAAAAACAGAATATTGACCGATATGGCGGACAACCAGAAATGAATTTTACCCCACTTCTCGGAGTACATCCGGCCAGTCCATTTGGGAAGCCAGTAGTAAGCTCCCGCCATCAAGGCGAACACGGCCCCGGGCACCAGCACATAATGGAAATGAGCGACCACGAAATAGGTGTCGTGATATTGTAAATCGACCGCGGCTATTGCGAGCATCAGACCCGACAAGCCACCAATAGTAAACAACACGACGAAACCTATCGCAAACAGCATGGGAGTTTCGAAGGTCATCGAACCACGCCACATGGTGCTTACCCAGTTGAACACTTTTACCCCGGTCGGGACTGCGATCAGCATGGTGGCGTACATGAAAAATAATTCCCCTGTCAGTGGCATGCCCACCGTGAACATGTGATGCGCCCATACGATGAAAGAGAGGAATGCAATACTGGCGGTCGCATAAACCATGGCGGAGTAACCGAACAAAGGTTTCCGCGCGAAGGTTGGAATGATCTCTGAAACTACGCCAAAGGCTGGCAGGATCATGATGTAAACCTCGGGGTGCCCAAAGAACCAGAAGATATGTTGGAACATGACAGGGTCACCGCCGCCGGCGGCGTTGAAGAAGCTGGTTCCGAAAAAGTGGTCGGTCAACAGCATGGTGACGGCGCCGGCCAGCACGGGCATGACCGCGATCAACAGGAACGCGGTGATCAGCCAGGTCCATACAAACAGCGGCATCTTGAGCAGCGTCATGCCGGGTGCGCGCATATTCAGGATGGTGGCAATCACGTTTATTGAACCCATGATGGAAGATATGCCCATCATGTGAACCGCGAACACCACGAAGGCGAAGTTCTGGCCAGACTGGAGGCTGAGCGGTGGATAGAGTGTCCAGCCAGCCGCCGGGCCACCGGAATCCATGAACAGCGTGCTCAACAGCATGGCGAATGCAAATGGCAGAATCCAGAAGCTCCAGTTGTTCATGCGCGGCAATGCCATATCGGGGGCCCCGATCATCATTGGAATCATCCAGTTGGCGAAACCGACCCAGGCTGGCATGACAGCACCAAACACCATGATCAGGGCGTGCATGGTGGTCATCTGGTTGAAGAAATCCGGTTCTACCAGCTGTAATCCGGGCATGAACAACTCGGCCCTGATGACCATGGCCATAGAGCCGCCGATGAAAAACATCAGCAGCGAGAAAACCAGGTAGAGAGTGCCGATGTCCTTGTGGTTGGTTGTGAACAGCCAGCGGTCCAGTAAGCTGCTTGGCTTGTGATCGTGATGATCATCATGGTCTGCAGCGTGCGTGTGGTCTTCGTGGCTATGAGTGCTTTCAATACTCATCAATTCATTCCTGCTCTGTTATCCGTTCTTGATTCGGGCGATGGTTTGTGGCTGCACCACATCACCGGTTTCATTGCCAAAGGCATTTCGCATGTAAGTGAGCGCAGCGGCGATATCCGTTTCGGAAAGCCGGGTGCCCCAGGCTTGCATGGCGGTTCCTTCGCGGCCGTGAAGGACCAACGCAATGTTGTCGTTCAACGGGCCGTTTGCGATTTTACTGCCGGCAAGGGCCGGGAATGCCGGCGCCAGCCCTCGGCCGTCAGCCTGGTGACAGGTTGCACACTGAGCTGCATAGACATTTTCGCCCAGTTCCATCAATTCAGCGCGACTCCAAAGGCGATCAACTTCTGCTTCTTCATGCGCCATGCGCTGACGCTGTTGGCGGGCCCATGCCCGGTATTCGTCCTCAGGCAGAACGTTCAGCACAATGGGCATGAATCCATGATCTTTGCCGCAAAGCTCCGCGCACTGGCCCCGATAGACCCCCGGCTCCATGATTTCAGTCCAGGCTTCGTTAATAAATCCGGGTACAGCATCGCGTTTCCAGCCAAGGGCGGGAACCCACCAGGAATGGATAACATCGTCTGCTGTAATCAGGAACTTTATCTTGGTCCTGGCCGGAAGAACCAACGGTTTGTCCACTTCCAGCAAATAGTTTTCAATAGTATCCGGTTCGGTGCCTGACATCAGGCGCCTGGCCGCATTGGAATCGGGGTGCAGCGACGAAATAAACTCGATTTCGTCTTCCATGTACTGATATTTCCAGCGCCACTGAAAACCGGTGATTTTGATGGTCATATCCGTTTCAGGCGCAACTTCCATGTTGACCAGTGCGGTGGTGGCCGGAACGGCCATCGCCACCAGGATCAGAACCGGAATAATGGTCCAGATGATTTCGGCCTTGGTGCTGTGCGTAAATTGTGCAGCCTCATGTCCCTTGGATTTCCGATGCAACACGATGGAAATGAACATGGCGCTGAAGACTATGATGCCGATCACCACGCAGATCCACAGAATGATCATGTGTAACTGGTAATTGATCATTGACTGGGAGGTGACGCCCCGTGTCATGTTGATTTCATTTCCTGTGAATGCAGGGGCGGCCAGTAACAGCCAGAAAGCAGCTATGACCGCTGCGGTTACCGCTGCGACAACAATGAAAGTATTTTGTTTCTTCATTGGGATATAAAGCCTCAGAAATTTAATGCACCCTACCTGGCGCCGTGTTTTTTCAATCGCACTCTGTACCTGCCTCAGCAGTTGGTGCTTTCCCCCACCAAACCGCCAATTGTATCCGCGCAGCCAAGTTGCGGGCAAGAAAAGCTTGATAATTTTCGCTTCGAGTTTTCTTGCCTGCGCTCGGGGAGTAAACTCGACCCTGAATAAAGTACATATTATTTCGGGGAGGCAGCCTTCGGAAATTCTTTTGGCGGCTGGCAAAATTTCGAGGAGTGCCCTGCGGTGAATGAACGTCCGGTTTGCGATTTTCTGATATCCGATCAATACCCGCGAGATTCAATCAGGGACGGAATTAATCGTCTTTATCATGCAGATGAGGAAGAAACCGTACGCTCCTTGCTGGCCGAGGCTACCTTCGATCCCGCAGCAGCAGGGCGGGTGAACCGGCGCGCCCGATCGCTGGTGGCCGCGGTCCGCGCGAAAAGAGCCGATCAGGGTGTGCTCGATGCTTTCATGCAGGAATACGACCTCTCGTCGGAAGAAGGCGTGGTTCTGATGTGCCTGGCAGAGGCATTGTTAAGAATTCCGGATGATGATACCGCCGAGAAACTCATCGCTGACAAGCTGGGGGAAGCTGACTGGGAATCGCACCTGGGCAGAAGCTCGTCGGTATTGGTCAATGCCTCCACCTGGGGGCTGATGTTGACCGGAAAACTGGTAGCACTTTCTGAAAGCACGCAGTCCAATTTCAAATCCACGCTGGGTCGGCTGATCAACCGGAGCGGTGAACCGATGGTGCGCACCGCCGTGCGACAGGCGATGAGAATCATGGGGCACCAGTACGTGATGGGACGCAATATCGACGAGGCGCTGGATCGTGCGGAGCAGAAGAAAAACCGTATATATCGACATTCGTTCGACATGCTCGGGGAAGCTGCGCTCACCGATGCCGATTCTGAGCGTTACCTGGCGGCTTATCGCGCGGCCATAAAGGGAATAGGCTCAAGGAACGATACAGACGATATTTACGCTGCCCCGAGCATCTCAGTGAAGTTGTCCGCCCTGCACCCCCGCTTTGATTTCAATCAGCGCGCACGGGTCATTCGGGAATTAACGCCACATTTGCTGGAACTGGCGAAGCTGGCGATGGCCAATCAGATTGCCCTGACCGTGGACACTGAAGAAGCCGACCGGCTAATGCTGACGCTGGATGTCTTCACGGCAGTTTTGCGGGATTCACTACTCGAGGGCTGGAACGGATTCGGCCTGGCCTTGCAGACGTACCAGAAAAGGGCGCCGGCGGTTATCGACATGCTGACGGCACTTGCCGCAGAAACCGGGCACCGGATTCCGTTACGGCTGGTCAAGGGCGCTTATTGGGATTCAGAAATCAAACACGCCCAGATCGAGGGGTTCGCCGGCTACCCCGTTTTCACTCGCAAGGCCAACACGGATGTTTCTTACATCGCCTGTGCCAGGAGGGTGTTGAGCAGGCGGCAGGCATTTTACCCGCAATTCGCCACTCACAATGCACACACTATTGCGGCGGTCACTGAATTGGCAGGCGACCGGCTCGATTATGAGTTCCAGCGTCTTCACGGAATGGGTGAAGACCTCTATGGCGTTGTCATGCAGAACAAAGGTTTCCGCCATGCTTGCCGCGTCTATGCGCCGGTGGGCAGTCATGAGGATTTATTGCCATACCTTGTCAGGCGATTACTGGAAAATGGTTCGAATACCTCATTTGTCAACCGGATTGTCGATGAGACACTGCCGCTGGAGGAGGTTGCGGAGGATCCGATTCAGAAAGTGGCTTCCACCAGCGCCGTGTCCCACCCGGCGATCCCCTTGCCGATATATCTTTATGGAAAAGACCGCCGTAATTCAGCCGGCGTCAACCTGGTCAACGAAGAGGATCTGTACCGGCTTGCCAACAGCATGCAACCGTTTGCCGGTGTGACATGGGAAGTAGAGCCAATCCTGGCGAAAAAGGCAGCTGATCAGTCCCAGTTCCATTGGCAAAAGGACATCAATCCGGCCAACCTGTCTGATGTCGTCGGCTCCATCCGCGACACTACTGCGAACGAGGTTGACCAGGCCGTCGCAACGGCAGTCGCTTTTGCACCCGACTGGGACAAGACGCCCGCATCAGAGCGGGCTGCCATGCTGGAAGCCGCGGCAGACCTGATGGAGGAAGATTTTGGTGAGTTGATGGCCTTGTGTGCCAGGGAGGCCGGGAAGACGGCTCACGATGCGGTTTCCGAAATCCGGGAGGCGGTGGACTTTCTGCGCTACTATGCGGTGCAGGCGCGCGAGTACTTTTCCATGCCGCAAATTCTTCCCGGACCCACCGGCGAGCGTAACGAATTGAGTCTTCACGGCAAGGGTGTGTTCGCTTGCATCAGCCCGTGGAATTTTCCATTAGCCATTTTTACCGGCCAGATCAGCGCCGCACTGGCGGCAGGTAACACCGTGCTGGCCAAGCCGGCCGAGCAGACCGCGGCTGTCGCTTCCCTGGCCGTTCGCCTGATGCACCGGGCAGGGGTGCCTGTAGAGGCACTGCAATTTTTACCTGGCGATGGCGCCGTGGTCGGTGCTCAGCTGTCGGCGGATACCAGGATTGACGGCGTTGCCTTCACCGGTTCCACCATTACGGCCCGCCGGGTCAATCGCAGCCTCGCTGCACGTGACGCGCCGCTGGCGACACTGATCGCGGAAACCGGTGGGCAAAACGCCATGTTGGTAGACAGCTCCGCCCTGCCGGAACAGGTCGTGCAGGACGTCATTCGCAGCGCTTTTCACAGTGCCGGTCAACGCTGTTCGGCATTGCGTGTCCTGTTTCTGCAGGATGATGTCGCTGACCGGATAATGAACCTGCTGGCTGGTGCAATGCAGGAACTGGTCATTGGGGATCCCAGGTTTCTGGAAACCGACGTGGGTCCTGTCATCGATGCAACCGCGCTGGCGGGATTGCAGGCGCACATTGAATTAATGGAGAAAAAGGGTCGATTTATCGGCCGGGCGCCGCTGAGTCCAGATTTGAACGGACATTTTCTGGCGCCTTGCGCTTTCGAGATCGAATCAATCAAACTTCTGAAGCAGGAAGTGTTCGGCCCCATCCTCCACGTGGTGAGATACCGTTCAGCGGATTTGGACCGGGTGATTGATGATATCAACAGCACAAATTACGGGTTGACGCTGGGTGTGCACAGCCGGATTGAGCGCACTCAGAAATATATTTCTGAACACGTTCGGGCAGGTAACCGCTATATTAACCGCACCATGATCGGGGCCGTTGTGGGGGTCCAGCCTTTTGGCGGAGAGAGACTTTCCGGAACCGGGCCTAAAGCTGGTGGTCCACATTACATGTTCCGGTTCGCCACTGAACGCACTTTGACCGTGAATACTGCCGCAGTGGGCGGGAATGCGAGCCTGCTGGAACTGGATGACTAAAGAGAGAATGTTTTGTACCTGCAGTTTTTTGGATTGAATGAAGCACCCTTTTCGATAACGCCCGATCCGGCGTTTATCTACTTGAGTGCGGCACACCGCGATGCGCTGGCGCACCTCCTGTATGGAGTCGGACAGGGTGGGGCGAGTGGCTTCGTTCAGCTGACAGGCGAGGTCGGAACCGGGAAAACCACCCTCTGCCGCTGCCTGCTTGAACAGGTTCCTGACGAAACCCAGGTCGCACTGGTACTCAACCCCCTGATGACCCCCCGTGAATTGCTGGCAACCATTTGCGAGGAGTTGGGTATCGATGTCGATGGCATTTCAGACAGTAACAAGTCGATGGTTGATGCGCTTAACCAGTATCTTTTGAGCCAGCATGCGAATGGCAGGCGCGTTGTCGTGGTCATCGATGAAGCGCAGAACCTCAGCCCGGAAGCCCTGGAGCAGGTCAGGTTGCTGACCAACCTGGAGACCGCGAAAGAAAAATTGCTGCAAATGGTGTTGCTGGGACAGCCCGAACTGAGGCAATTGCTGCAACGGCAGAATCTGCGGCAGTTGTCGCAGCGCATCACCGCCCGCTATCACCTGACGCCACTGAACCAGGAAGAAACACACGCCTACGTCAGACATCGCATGCAGGTTGCCGGGGCTCAACGTAATCCCTTCCGGCGTTCTGCCATGCAGGCCCTCTATCTGAGATCAACAGGCGTACCCAGGCTGATCAATATTATTGCCGATCGCGCTCTCGCGGGGGCCTATGCAAGAGAGTCCGGTAATGTGACTGCAGGTCTGGTTCACGCTGCGGCGAACGAAGTGCAGCCCAGCGAAAAACGCGTTCGTTCCAAGCGCTGGCCGATGATGGTTGCAGCGGCTTCAACGGCACTTCTCCTGGTTGTTACCCTGTGGAGCCTGGATTTGCCCGTTCTGGAAAAATTGAAGTATGAGCAGGCCAGCGAACCCAACGCGATAAGGGCGCCGCAAAAAACTGCGCAAGCGGCTGTTTCCAGCCCCACCGCGCAACAACAGGTGGGATCGGAAACAGAAGATGCTCCGGTAGGCGGTCTGCCGCAGGATTCCATGCTACCGGAAGAGGCCAGTACGCAGCCACGGACGGACTGGTTGAAAGATCAACATCGGCGTGCCTGGCAATCGATGGCGGAGTTGTGGCAGGACAGCGACAGCGCCGCAGCGATCCGGACGGCTTGTGAAGGCGGAATCGCTGCGGGGTATGCCTGCCTGTTGGAACAGGGAAACTGGTCAAGGATTCGCAAGCTGGGTTTGCCGGTCATTCTGATTTTGCGGGGCGATGACAACAACCTGCTGTTGTTGAGGGGGTTTTCGGAAGACGGATTGCTGCTCGGAGCAGGTGAGGAGTCTATAGAGGTTCCCCGTGACGATATCGAGCGGAAGTGGTTCGGGGAATATTACGTCACCTGGCCCCAGGCGCCGGATTGGCCTGTTGAAATCCGGCGCGGAGAATCGGGTGCCGCGGTGGATATCGTCATGGCAATGGCGGAGTTGGCCGAACCGGCCTGGGGTGGGTCAGGAGTTTTCGATTCGGGCTTCGAATCCTGGCTGATGGCGTTCCAGCGTCGCAACGGGCTCAAGGCTGATGGAATTGTTGGACCAAATACACTGATTTACCTGATGGCGCCCACGATCATACAACCACGCCTCGTTGTTGCGGCCGGAGAGAGATCGTAAAGCCATGTCAATTCTTCTGGAAGCCCTGAAAAAATCTGAGGAGCAACGGCAACTGGGAGAAACCCCCACCATTCATACCCACGTTGACAGCCAGCCGGTGAGCCGGGATTCATTGAATCATTGGATTCCGCTATCCCTGATGGCGTTGAGTATTATTGTTATTGCATGGTTCGGGTGGCAACAGTTCCGCCAACCGGAACCCGCGTCACCGGCGTCTCCACCGGCAACCCTGGTTGCAGCCGCAGAGCCAGCAGCGGGCGAGAATAGGGTTGCAGATTCCTCCGCCGGGCCGGATGCCGCGGATGTGGTTTCCCCGTCCGCTTCGCAGGACCCGCGAACTCCCGTTGAATCATTCCAGGCGGCAACGGCTGTTGTGCAAGCCGAATCGGATTCGCCGGCACAGTCGCAACCACAACTGGCTTCCGATGAACAGATAGCCAGGTTCAGCCAGTCCTTGAATAAAAATACGAATGAGGAATCCGCAGCAGCTGAAAAACCTCCGTCCAAGCAAGTTGTTGCTGAGACTCCCGGCGTTGCTGCTAGCCCGCCTCCTGAGCCACAGCCCCGGCAACCCCGGGCTAAACCGCGTCAGCCTGAGCCCATCAGCTATTGGGAATTACCCCAGGGCGTCAGGGATACGTTTTCGGAAATCAAGATAACCGTGCTGGTTTATTCGGAAAATGCCAGTGAACGGTTTGTCCTGATCAACGGCCAGAGACTGGTCGAAAAAGATGAATTGCAGGGCGGTATAGTACTGGACGAAATTCGAAGGGGTGGGGCCGTTTTTCTTTATCGTAAGTATCGATTCCTGGTGAAAGGCTGAATCTTTGAACAACGGGATCGTCATGAACTGGTCGGACAGCCCGCCCCATCCGCCGTTCGCGACCATTTATTGCACTCTGCTATGCCTGCTGGCATTCCTCATGTATTCCGGACTAAGTCCATTGATGCAGCAGGCGATGATCGATGTGGGTGGTATGAACCCCTCCCAGACATCCGCCTTGCTGCACAGCGATTTTGCATCCTGGTGGGAAATGACAGCCCTGGGTACCGTTACTTCCCTCTTTATTCATGCGAGCTGGCTTCATCTGCTGGGAAATCTGGCCTATTTATGGGTATTCGGAATCAAGGTCGAACAGCGGCTTGGTTCAATCGGATTTGCCTTGATATTTCTGCTTGGTGGCGTGCTGGCCAACGTTATAGTGGCCTTGCGGGTGCCCCAACTGGACACGCCGATTATCGGCGCGAGCGGCGCCATTTCCGCCGTGGTCGGAGCCTATCTGGGGTTATTTCCGAGGCGAAGGATCGGGCTCTTTCTCCCGCTTGGGCTCTATTTGCAGTTTGCGCGTGTTCCGGCGCTGCTGGTCATCGGTTCCTGGTTTACTCTGCAGTTGCTTTACACTGTCTTTGGCCCCATTAATGGGGCGGTGGCCTGGTGGACTCACGTGGCCGGGTTCGCTCTGGGCCTGAGTTTTTCACTGGTAACCAGAGCATTGGCCCAGATACGGTTATAATCCCATTGTGAACGGAATTCTGAAAGATGGCGGATAAACGGCTTTATAAAATCATTTTCCTCAACAGCGGTAAGGTATACGAGTTGTTCAGTGAAGGCGTCACGACCAGTGGATTGTGGGGCTTTATTGAAGTCTCCGGCCTGGTGTTTGATACTGCCGAAGGGTTGGTCGTTGATCCTACAGAAGAAAAAATGCGCCAGGAATTCGAAGACGCCCAGGTGCTGCACCTGCCGATTCAAAGCGTGTTGAGGATAGAAGAAGTCAAGAAACGCGGACAGTGCCTGATCCGCGACCGCGAGTCAGGAGAGAAAGTCACTCCTTTTCCGGTCTCACCTCACCGATCAGCTTCTGACTAAGGTTTTTTTTCGACTTTTTCGCTGACTTCGGCGCTGGCCAGAGGGGCAGGGCGCGACTTATTGTGATTCACCCGATGGGCTGTTGCCTTGCAGTTGTGGCGTACCTGTCAGGATGCCCGCGTCCTTGAGCACACCCAACAGCTCTTGTATCGATCCAGCCTCATTCCCTGTGCTAACCGTCGCAGACTTCTCGTCCGTACCGGCTTCTTCATTGCCCAGGTGCCCCTCGAGATCGGACTCCCGTTTACGGTCATCACCCGGGCTGCCGCTCACTTCCGGTTTGATCACGATATCCGGACTGATGCCTTGTGCCTGAATCGAGCGGCCTGACGGCGTGTAATAACGTGCTGTAGTCAGCTTGATTCCGGAGCCGTCCCGGAGTGGCAGCACGGATTGGACGGAACCTTTCCCAAATGTCCGTTCACCTACTATCACGGCCCGGTCATGGTCCTGCAAAGCACCAGCCACCACTTCGGAAGCAGAAGCGGTTCCCCGGTCAACAAGCACGACAAGCGGTATTCCGGGTAGCCACTGACCTGGCTGGGCAGCGACCTCCATGCGCATTGTGGAATTGCGCCCCCGGGTCGAGACAATCAAACCTTCATCCAGAAAACCGTCGACCATGGCGACCGCCTGGTTCAAAATGCCACCCGGGTTGTTCCTCAGGTCAATGACAATACCCATCAGTTCTGTTCCGTCCGCCTTGATAGAAGCCAGTGACTGTTCCAGGTCGATCGCCGTTTCCTTGTGAAACTGCGTGATCTTGAAATAGCCGTAGGAATTTTCCAGTAACTCGTAACTGAGCGTCGGAAACCGGATGTATTGCCGGATCAGCCTGACTTCACGTTCTTTTCCTCCCGGCGGCAGAACGGAGATGATTACCTCGGTGCCTGGCTCGCCCAGTAACTCATCGATCACATCGGGCAGGTAACGCCCCTTTACCGGTTGACCGTTGATGGCGGTAATGATGTCTTCAGGATTGATGCCAGCCTCATCCGCGGGGCTTTCGTCAATAACGGCATTAACGACGATTTTCTGGTCGTGGACCGAGACGTCGACACCGATACCACTGTAGCGGCCGCGGGAATGATCGTTCAGTTCCTTGAGTTCGGCCCCGGGCAAATAGCTGGAATGAGGGTCGAGTTCCTTCAGCATCCCCCGGATGGCCGCATCGAGCAGGGTCTTGTCATCGACTGTTTCAACATAATTACGGCGGGCCTGGTTGAAAACATCCGTGAAAGTGCGTAAATCATCAAGTGTCAGTTGGGCGGAGCGACCGGGAGAGTCATCGCCAGGCGGCGTTTCTTTACTTTCCTGAGCGTAAGCCGCAGGCAGGCTGGCCAGTACCGCCAGGATAATCCCTGTAATTATGGTATTTCTCATATCGTTATCTCGCCAACCAGGCGGCCGGATCAACCGCTGCTCCATTTTTTCTCAATTCAAAATACAGGCCCTGGTCGCTGCCGGGATTGCTGCCCACGATGCTGATGATTTCGCCGGCTTCCACCCAGGCGCCTGCCTCGCGCAGCAAGCTCTCATTGTGGGCGTACAGGCTCAGATATCCCTGCCCGTGATCAATGATGAGCAGCAGGCCGTAACCTCTCAGCCAGTCTGCGAAAGCCACTCTTCCGTACGCGACCGCGCGGACTTCAGTACCACTCTCGGCCCCGATCAGCCATCCCTGCCATCTGAGCCCGCCGGTTCTTTGCTGTCCGAACGCATGCCTCACCGGGCCCTTGACCGGAACGCGAAGATGCCCTTTTTGCTGGGCGACACCCCTACGGTTTCCAAGATCCGCCGGTATGTCGGCCAGGACATCTGCCAGTTGCTCGATCAACAGTTCCAGGTCTTTCCTGTTACGCTCCAGTTCCCTGAGGCGGGATTCTTCGCTGTCGATCTGACTTGAAAGCTGGGCGAGAAGTTCTTTTCTTTCCCGCCGTTGTTCATTCAGCTGATCCAGCACCTCTTTCTGGTCACTTTGAACCCGTTCGATGCCCAACAGTTCCCGGTCGATGGACATTTGCATCTGGTCGAGTGTTGCCAGTGCTTCCCTCAGGCCGGAGATTTTCTCAGCCTGGGCCCGGTTCAGGTAGTCGTAATATGCCAGCAGGCGCCCTAACTGAGCCGGGTCATCCTGGTTTAGCACCAGTTTCATTCTGGATTGGCCACCCATCCGGTAAGAAGCCCGGATCTGCTCAGCCAGGTGCCCCATGCGTTCATCAAGGCTGGACACATAACGCTCGCGCTGCTTTTCAAGCGTTGCCAGTTCTTCCATATGCTTGAGCCGTTGTTGCTCCAGTTGCCTGAAATCCTGCGTAGCCTGCTGAATCGCCAGATCCGCTTGTTTAAGCCGTTTCTGTTCGTTTTTCTGCTCAACTCTCGATGATTCCAGCCGGGCTTTCAGGTTCTCAATTTTTTTGCTTACCTGGTCGAGCTTCGACTGCGCCTGCTCTCTGTCTGTTGATTGGGCGGCCGCCGCGACGGGGAAAAATATGGCCGCTGCCATCATGACCGCAAGAACAACACACTGCAGCGCTGCTGCAGTGGCAGGGAAGGCTGGTTTCCTATAGCGCACCACCTTTGGCTTCCAGCAAGGAATGTCCTGTCATTTCTTCCGGTTTTGGCAGTCCGAGCAACTCGATCATGGTTGGAGCGATGTCTCTCAGCGATCCCTGGTCCGACAGGGTCAGGGGGCGGCCGTGATACAGCAGGGGCACCTTGTTGGTGGTATGTGCCGTATGTACCTGTCCGCTCTCTGGGTCGCGCATCATTTCGATATTTCCATGATCCGCAGTAATCAGCAACTCGCCTTCAGACGCGTCGATGGCAGCTGTCACCTCGGTGAGGCACTGATCGACAGCCTGGCAGGCTTTGATAGCAGCCTCCAGGTTTCCTGTGTGGCCGACCATGTCTGGATTGGCTACATTACAAATAATGACGTCATATTTTCCTGATCGAATCGCTTCGACCAGGCGGCGGGTTAGCTCAGGTGCACTCATTTCGGGTTTCAGGTCATAAGTCGCGACATCGGGAGAGGGGACAAGAATTCTGTCCTCGAGCGGGAAAGGCTGTTCTTCGCCGCCGTTGAAGAAAAACGTAACGTGGGCGTATTTTTCAGTTTCTGCAATTCTTAGCTGTCGGAGTCCGGCGGCGGCCAGTTCTTCACCGAACAATCTACGCAGGGTTGAGGGTGGGAAAGCCACGGACACTGGCAGTCCCGCCTTGTACTCGGTCATGCACACGAAGTCCCCGAGTTCGATCTTCTTGCGGTTGAATCCGTCAAAGGGCTGGTTCACAAAAGCCATGGTGAGCTCACGGGCCCGGTCAGCCCGGAAATTGACAAAAATGACCACGTCGCCATCATGCACTCCCTCGGCTTCAGCAATGACGGTTGGCTGAACGAATTCGTCGTTCTCATCACGCCCGTAGGCCTGCTGAAGGGCCGCTAAGGCAGTTTGTTCATGCTGGCCTGATTCGGCGTTCACGATGCAGCGATAGGCTCTTTCGACCCTTTGCCAGCGCATGTCCCGGTCCATGGCATAGTAACGGCCGGTTACGGATGCGAACCTGGCGCCGGGTATGGAGTCCAGCAGATTCTGCATTTGCCTGATGGATGCTTCCGCGCTTCTTGGTGGTGTGTCACGCCCGTCCAGGAAAGCATGCACAGCGATGGACTCAGCGCCCCTGCTCGCTGCCAAGCGTATTGTTTCTAAGAAATGATCATCATGGCTGTGGACCCCGCCCGGTGAGAGCAATCCCATGACATGCACGGTGCCGCCATGTTGAGTCGCCGTTTCGATTGCCGAGCCAAGTTGTGGGTTTTCGTGGAAGCTGCCGTCACGAATGGCCTGGGTTATACGAGTAAAATCCTGGTAAACGATCCGGCCGGCCCCGATATTCATATGCCCCACTTCGGAATTTCCCATTTGCCCTTCAGGCAGTCCTACCGACTCTCCCGATGTCTCGATCAGCGTGTGCGGATCGTTTTCCCACAATGAGTTCCAGCAGGGCGTCTCAGCGAGCGAGATGGCGTTATTTTCTGTCGCCTCCCGGTAGCCCCACCCATCAAGAATCATGAGTAGAAGAGGTTTGTGTCTACTTGCTTTATTCATTTCCAATTGCCTACTTGCATTTTGCTTCTACTGACTCCAGATGTGACAGGCCCACAGGCGGATCGATTGTCTCGCATGAGCGTTACACCGTCCGGCAGCTGTGGGGTGACAATATTATTCCATAAAAGAGAATACAGGATGGAACTGGTATTTGAATTCGCGCGTAACAACTTGCTGCTGGTAGGCGCTTTCGTCGCCGTTCTGGGCCTTTTGATCTGGACAGAGGTTGCGCGCAAGGTTCAGGGCCTCAAAGAGCTGTCTCCAGCGCTTGCGGTACCCTGGATCAATGACCCGAACGCCGTCGTAATCGACATCTCCCCGGTCGCCGATTTTAACAAAGGGCATATTGTTAATGCACGCCATTATCAGGCATCCCACCTGGCCAAACCCGATGCTGAAATCCAGAAGTTGAAAGACAAAAAATTACTGGTGGTCTGCAAAACAGGCCAGACCGCAATGGGGGCTGCGGCCAGTCTCCGTAAAATGGGGGCAAGCGAAGTCGCCGTGCTGAAAGGGGGCATGGCCCAGTGGCGCAGCGACCAATTCCCGGTTACCACCAAAAAGTGAGATAATTTTACTTTTATCGTTCCCGAAAGTGAACGAACCAACCACAAAGAGTGATTTAATCATGGCAGAAGAACAGGTCCCAGGACCGGTAATGACCCCGGATGAAGCCGCCGCCGCGCAGTTTCAAATTCAAAAAATGTACGTAAAGGACGTTTCTTTCGAGCTTCCCAATGCGCCTCAGATCTTCAATGAAAGTGGCCAGGCCGATGTAAAAATGAGCCTGGCTCAGCGGGTGGAGGAACTGGGTGACAATCTGTTTGAAGTCGTCCTGACGGTCACCATGACGGCAACAATAGGTGAAAAAACGGGCTATCTCGCCGAAGTCGCCCAGGCAGGTATTTTCCTGGTTTCCGGCTTCAATGAGCAGGCGTCTCATGCGGTCATGAACACCATGTGCCCGAATACCTTGTTCCCCTATGCCAGGCAAATGATTTCCAGCCTGGTCGCGGATGGTGGTTTTCCACCGTTGACTCTGCAGCCGGTGAATTTCGATCAATTGTATGCGCAGCGCATGCAACAGATGATGGACGAACAGAAACAGGGTGCCGCGGAACAGGGTAATGGCGAAGCAGTGATCACTGAGTTTGCAGCCGACGACTGATTCCGTCATTTGGGTACCGATCGTCAACCGGCCGTGATGAACGAGAGCAAGCCCTTGTTTGCTGTCCTCGGCGCCGGTTCCTGGGGGACAGCCCTTGCAATGCAATTGTTGCGTTCGGGTTCCAGAGCCGTGCTGTGGGACTGGGACAGGGAGCATATCGAGTCAATTGCCAGGGCCCGCTGCAATGAGCAGTTCCTTGCGGATTACCCACTACCCGATGATTTGCTGATTCAAGCGGAACTTGAAGAAGCGGTGCGCATGGCCGATGAAATACTGGTCGTGGTGCCTTCCCATGCATTTGCCAGTGTGCTCAAGCAAATATCACCCTGGCTCAAGCCAGGGCAGGGCATAGCATGGGCCTGCAAGGGCCTCGAGCCGGGTACCGGGCAGTTCCTGCATGAACCGGCGCAGGAACTCTTTGGAGACGAGCGGCCGCTGGCCGTCGTAACAGGGCCGTCATTTGCCAGGGAGGTCGCGGCGAATCAGCCAACCGCCGTGACCGTGGCCGGTGCTGACCACGCCTTTTGCGCACGTATTGCCAAAGCGCTGCATGGGGAGAGTTTCCGCGCGTATACCAGTGATGACATCATTGGCGCGGAACTGGGGGGATCGGTGAAAAATGTCCTCGCAGTGGCCCCCGGAATTTGTGATGGCATGGGCTTGGGAGATAATGCAAGGGCGGCGCTGGTTACGCGCGGCCTGGCGGAGATGATGCGGCTTGGCAGGGTGCTGGGCGCGAGGGAAGCAACCCTGATCGGCTTAGCTGGAATGGGTGACCTGGTCCTCACCTGTACAGGTGATCTTTCCCGTAACCGCAGGCTGGGTCTCGCTCTCGGCGCCGGCAAGTCGGTTGACGAAGCGGTCAGAGAAATTGGTCAGGTCGTGGAAGGGGTGAAAACGGCGGAAGAAGTCTGGCGCCTGGCCCGGCGGCACGAGGTGGAAATGCCCATCGCGGAACAGGTTTATGGAATCATCCATCAAGGCTGGGACCCGTACCAGAGTGTCCGCGACCTGTTGTCCCGTGAGCAGAAACGGGAAACCGCCTAGCGGAGCCCTGAAAAATTCAGTTGCCTTAACGCTTCATAAAGGCCGATAGCCACCGTGTTCGACAGGTTGATGCTACGGCTGTTTTCCTGCATTGGAAGCCGCAGTACATGATCCTCACCGATTTCTCCGAGAATCTCCCGGGGCAAGCCGCGGGTTTCCGGACCAAATACCAATCCGTCATTCTCCCCGAACGCTGCATCGCTGTACCTTGTTCCTCCCTTTGTTGAAAAACCCCACAACCTGGTTGTTGGGTTTTGCTCGCGGAAGGCCTGCCAATTCAGGTGTCTGTGAACGTCAGTTAGTTCGTCATAGTCCAATCCTGCCCGGCGGAGCCTGGCATCGTCAAGAACGAAACCCAGGGGTTCGATCAGGTGCAGGCGCGTGCCCGAGTTGGCGCACAAGCGGATGATGTTGCCGGTGTTAGGTGGAATTTCAGGCTGGTACAGAATGATGTCTGGCATTTGGGTTTACCGTGGTGAGAAAGCTGTATTTGGGCAGTCCATCATCGTTGCTTCGCTGATTTGCGACGAAACGAATTTGAGCAATATAGCGGATTTCAGAGTTTCAGGGGAGAGTTTCTGGATTTATGATCCCATGTAGTTGGTATATAAAATATTGAAATATAAATAGATAATAGAAATATTGAGGATATGGAGCTGAAGCAAAATGAATTTGACAGAGTGGTTGCAGGGGCGTATCTTTGGTTTCCTCTGGCACAATATCTTGTGTCATAAAAAAAAATAGCGCACAATAACTTGTGCCCATAATTGAATAAAACCAAATAATTACACGGAAGAATTAATGAGCAGCGTTCAGGTTGAGGCCATTGGCACTGATTCTAAAGAAATTCCTTTCCAGGCCGCATCCCTGGATATCTGGGACAAAAAGTACCGTCTGAAAACCAAATCCGGGGATATCGTTGACGAGACTATTGACGACACCTATAAACGGGTTGCCCGGGCCCTGTCAGAAGTCGAAGAGAGCAAACAAAAACAGGAACAATGGTACAGCTCTTTTCTCTGGGCCCTTCGTCGAGGCGCCATTCCAGCCGGAAGAATAACCTCTAATGCCGGAGCCAAAGAACATAAGCCGGCGACCTCGACAATCAATTGTACGGTTTCAGGCACGATTCGCGATTCCATGGATGGAATTCTCGAAAAAGTGCATGAAGCGGGTTTGACGCTCAAGGCCGGTTGCGGAATTGGCTACGAATTCTCCACGCTCAGGCCGAAGGGTGCTTATGTTTCCGGGGCAGGTGCATACACTTCCGGCCCGCTCAGTTTCATGGATATCTACGACAAGATGTGTTTTACCGTCTCGTCGGCCGGAGGCCGTCGTGGTGCACAGATGGCCACATTCGAAGTAGGTCATCCGGATGCGATGGACTTCATCCGCGCCAAGCGGGAAGACGGTCGCCTGCGGCAGTTCAACTGTTCCTTGCTGGTGACCGATGAATTCATGCAGGCAGTGGAAAAAAACGACAACTGGTCGCTGGCTTTCCCGATCAACGAAAGCGAAGCCAGCGAAGTGAACCTGGACGATCCCGAACTCGTGATCTGGCGGGAGTGGCCGGAAACCGAGGGCTACATTACGCGCGATGACGGAATGGTCGCCTGCCGAATTCACAAATCTGTTCCAGCCAGAAGAATGTGGGACATGATCATGTCCTCGACATATGACTTCGCCGAACCCGGCTTCATCATGATCGATCGCATCAATGAGATGAACAACAACTGGTTTTGCGAAAATATCCGGGCCACGAATCCCTGCGGAGAACAGCCCTTACCGCCGTACGGATCATGCCTGCTGGGTTCGGTAAACCTGACCCGCTTTGTTGAAAACCCGTTCACCAGCGAAGCGGCTTTTAACTGGGACGAATACCGGAAGGTGGTCAGGATTTTTACACGCATGTTGGACAATGTAGTAGAAATCAACGGCTTACCGCTTGGAAAGCAGCGTGATGAAATCACCCGTAAGCGACGTCACGGCATGGGGTTTCTCGGCCTGGGTTCGACGTTGACGATGCTGAGGATGAAATACGGGGCGGAAGATTCGCTGGATTTCACTGAAAAAGTGGCCCGGGAAATGGCTTTCGCCGGTTGGGAAGAGTCACTGGAGCTTGCGCGCGAAAAAGGACCGGCGCCCATCATGGAAGAAGATTTCCCGGTCACGGGCGACATGTTGCGGCACAGGCCGGAAATGCTGTCAGACGGTTATGAAGTGGGCGACATAATACCTGGCAAGGTGCTGATGGCAAAGTACAGTCGGTACATGCAAAGAGTGGCGGAGTACAAACCGGAGCTGGTGGAATCGCTGGCCCGGGAGGGGGCGCGCTTTACCCATCACACTTCAATTGCGCCCACCGGGACCATCTCGCTGTCGCTGGCCAATAATGTCTCGAATGGCATCGAGCCCAGTTTTGCCCATCACTACAGCCGTAATGTCATCCGGGAAGGCCGGAAATCCAAGGAAAAAGTAGAGGTATACAGTTATGAGTTGCTGGCTTACCGCACCCTGGTTAATCAGCAGGCAATGCCCTACGCCCAGGACGAGGCCAGCAGCTTGCCTGACTATTTCCTGACCGCCGAAGATGTTTTACCAACCGAGCACGTAGATATCCAGGCGGCTGCTCAGATCTGGATTGATTCATCTATTTCAAAAACAGCCAACGTGCCGACGGAATTTCCGTTCGAAGAATTCAAGGATATTTACACTTACGCACATAACAAGGGCCTGAAAGGCTGTACAACTTTCCGCTTCAACCCGGAAGCATTCCAGGGTGTGCTCGTCAAAGATAAGGACCTGGAAAACACCATCTATCGATTCGTCCTCGAGGATGGCGAAGAAGTCGAGGTGGCGGGAAACGAAGAGATCGAATACGACGGTGAAACGCATACAGCGGCGAATCTCTTCGATGCCCTCAAAGAGGGGTATTACGGAAAATTCTGAATATAAAATCAGCTGGAAAAGCCGGTACAGGGAAGGTTGAAAGATCGAAAGGTCGGAGAGGACAGGAAGCAAGGCAGTAGAAGAACTGGAAGCAGCGTAAGCGGCTTCTGGGACAAGGAAGTGTACTGAGGTACACGGAAGTCATAATAATAAAATCAGGGATAAAGTGACGGCGAGGGAAGTTTTGGGTTCCGTCAAAATTACGGAGGTGTTACGTACAAGGACGTACACCTCTTTTCTGTCCCGGTACTGCCAGAAAACAGATTGGGGAGCACGCCAGCGCCGCCGGTCACATCCTGTGTCGGCGCGAGCCTTGCGTCCCAGAGGGCTAACAAGCAAGAGAATTGAAAGGTAGAAAACTAATGAGTATCAAGATCCAGGGAAAAATCGTTGGCTACGAAGTCGTAAAGGAAGAAGAGGAAATAGCGACCAGGAAAGAAGCCGAGGCCGAAACGACAGATCGCCAGTCCGCTACAATCATCAGGATGACCGAGCGTGTACTGCGGCCGGAAGGCATGGAAGCGCTCGAGGGGTCGACCTACAAAATTAAAACCCCCCTGGACGATCACGCCATGTATGTCACGATAAACGACATAATCCTGAATCAGGGTACTGAGCATGAACAACGCCGCCCTTTCGAAATTTTCATCAACTCCAAGAACATGGACCATTTTCAATGGATCGTGGCTCTCACACGGTTGATGTCGGCGGTATTCCGAAAAGGTGGCGATGTGACTTTTCTGGCCGAAGAGTTACAGGCGGTATTTGATCCGCGCGGAGGGTATTTCAAGCCCGGCGGAAAGTTCATGCCTTCCATCATTGCGGACATTGGCGCGGTCATTGAGCATCACCTGCAAAAAATTGGTTTGATGGAAAAAGAGGAGCTTTCCGAGCAGCAGCAGCTGATCCTGGATCAAAAACGGGCGGAAGCTGAGGCATCGTTGGAAAAAAAAACGAATGAAATTGATGCAGACGCCGAATACCCGGCTTCAGCGACACTCTGCCTGAAATGCCACACCAAGGCTGTGATTATCATGGATAACTGCGCTACCTGCCTCTCTTGCGGTTACAGCAAATGCGGCTGACAAGATTTGATCGTGCATTTACTCTGGATCGTTCCGCTAGTACTTCTGATCGTTTTCATTGCATCGCCCCGTTTCAGGGGAGATATCGCAGAAACCCGGGTTAGGCGCATCCTGGCCACCGGTCTGGAAAAAAACCGGTACACCATCTTCAACAGCCTGGTCGTCCCTGCCGGTGGCGGAACCATAAAAATTGATCACGTGGTGGTTTCAAAATTTGGAATTTTCGTGATTGAAAGCCAGTTGGCCCGCGGCTGGGTTTCCGGGGGTGAATTCCAGGATCGATGGAAACAATATCATTTGAGCCGCTTCACACGGCTTGACAATCCGATGCATCGTAATGCCCTACAGGCCCAGGCTTTGCAGAAGCTGCTGGACCTCCCCGCTTCGAAATTCCACCCCATCGTGGTGCTGGCGGGACAGCGTGGGTTTAAAACCCAGATGCCCGACAACCTGCTGGCGCCGCAAAAACTTGTCCGGTTCATGCGAAAAAAAGGCCAACAACTGCTAAGTGACGAACAGGCTGCGAGCGCTTTAAAGACAATCATGAACTCTGACATCCAGTTGGGTGGCGGTTTCGCAGCGGCCAGGTGGAATCTGGTGCGGCTAATTCTGCTGATTACCCTGCTTGGTGGCGTTTACTTCGCATTCCGCGACGACCTGACCGCCTGGTGGCATAGCCATGTCGAAAAGCAACGGCAGGCCTCCAGCTCTGAACTGTATCATCCGGACGGCAGCCAGAAAACCGAACAGGATCTCTGGGAGGATTCTCTCGTCTGTGGGTATTCGAGCGATACCGGCCGTTGCTTCTGCTACCAACCGGATGGGTCGCCGGCAGAAATTGAAACGGCAAAATGCCGCTCCCTTGCAGAACGTGGATCCATCCTGAATCAATAACGCTAAACTTCTTACCTGGTGTCCCTGTATGACCCGACCAGGCTGGCCACAATCACCGCCAGGTACAACATCCCCACAACCGCTTCGAGAATTACAAGTACTTCAGCTATCGGTTTGACCGGGCTGATGTCACCGTAACCCAATGTGGTCAACGTTACGAAACTGAAATAGGTCGTGGACGGCAGGTTGTCATACCAGTTACCCGCTTCAATCCCCTTCAGGGCCTGCGGTGAAAACTCCAGCAGGATGACATAGAAAATTGACCAGATCAGCCCCAGCATCAAGTAAAGGGCAACGGCCCCGACAATTTTGTTGAAATCGACAGAACCGGTCAACAGGACCTGGCTTGCAACCAGCCAGGCAGCCCCCAGGAAAAAAGCGAGCATCAATCCAAGATAAAAGTATTCGAAAGCGGGAATTTTGGTAGCGCTACGAACGACGACTGTCGCAAGCATGATGGCGACTATGATGACAAACCCCTTGATCCATATGTGGCTGGTTTTAAAGCTCAGAAGTGAGATCATCAATAGAGCGATACTGCTTAATTCGAACAGTTGCAATGTCAGGTTATTTGAAATTTCCCGGGAAATCGCACCGGAGATCAGCAAGCCGATCAGGGCGAGGGTGAGCCAGATAAAATGGTTTTCTTTGAATGGTTTGGGCATTTTCGTTACCCTCTTAATTACAGATTATTATCAATATCCGGCACCAGCATTCCGTGCTTTCATCTAATTGGCGAAAACCGCCTTTTTATCTGGCCCGTAACATATATCTTCACGGTTCAAGGCCCGTCCTGCAATACCGTCATTCGGACCCATGAGTGGCCAGATACTCCCAAGCCATTGCCGCCAGGGCCTTAACACCGACGTCGAAGCCGCTTTCATCAATGTAAAAGTCGGGCGTGTGATGGGCCGCCACTTCTTCAATGGGCTTCCCGGGCGGCTTTCCACCGAGCGAAATGTAGAAGCCGGGAACTTCATTTGCAATGTAGGAAAAGTCTTCTGCTCCGGTAATGGGCTTTAATTCCCTGACCTGATCCGGGCCGGCTACCGTTTCCAGAACCGGCACCATTTTACGGGTCAGTAACGAATCATTAATGGTCACCGGGTAGGACACCGAGTAAG
Organism: uncultured Lysobacterales bacterium; assembly: GCA_937924405.1. Taxonomy (GTDB): domain Bacteria; phylum Pseudomonadota; class Gammaproteobacteria; order Xanthomonadales; family SZUA-36; genus JAHEFT01. The sequence goes on along the minus strand of CALDVW010000019.1, from coordinate 27,611 downwards.
GAATTTCGACCGTTACCGTTGCGCCCATAGATTGGGCAATACCCTCGGAAATGTCACGAACGCGTTGGTGGATTTGCTTCCGCATATCCGTGTCCAAAGCACGTATGGTACCGACCATTTCGACTTTTTCAGGAATGATGTTGGAGCGGACACCGCCATGAATACTGCCAACGGTCACAATACCGGGTTGTTCGGTCAATTCCAGATTCCGGCTTACGATGGTTTGCAGCGCATTGATGATCTGCGCCGAAACAACGACACTGTCGATACCCATCCAGGGAGAAGCGCCGTGCGCCTGTTTGCCATGAACCGTTATCTTGAAATCATCGACACTTGCGTAACGTGGTCCTGACGCGTAGCCAATGTTGCCGGCTTCCTGCGTGGCACTGACATGCAAAGCGAATGCAGCATCAACGGGAGGGTTGTCGAGCACGCCTTGTTCAACCATCAATTCTGCGCCGCCTTCTTCCCCTTTTGGCGCGCCTTCCTCAGCTGGCTGGAACACGAATTTTACCGTTCCCGGCAAGTCGTCCCTGAGTTCAGCCAGTAATTCGGCGACCGCCATCAGGATAGCCACGTGAGTGTCATGACCGCAGGCATGCATGACCGGCACGTCCTCGCCATTGTATTCGCCGCGTGCTTCTGATTTAAAGGGGAGTTCGTTGCGCTCGAGAACCGGCAGCCCATCCATGTCTGCACGCAGCAGTACCACGGGCCCGGGCTTGCCACCCTTGAGGATACCGACAACCCCCGTATGCGCAACTCCGGTAGTGACCTCCATTCCCAGAGACTGGAGGTGTTCAGCAATGATGCCTGCTGTCCGGTATTCGCGGTTGGAAAGTTCCGGGTTCTGATGAAAGTCACGGCGCCATGCAATCACTTGCTCTGACAGATCATCGCTGAGGCTGATGATCGACTCCAGCGGGAAGGCAGATTGAGCAAAGACTTGACTCGATGAAGATATATATAATAAAAACAGTAGAATAAAGTTATGTTTTGATATTTTCATTAAAAGACTCCAACATTAGGCAGACCCCAGTCAGGTCAGACTGTATCAAAACACGGCGTTAAGCAACTGCAGGGCCCGTTAATGCACCAAGTCAAAGAACTCATCCTCAAGAAGCGTGACGGTAAAGAACTGAGCGCCGCAGAAATTGCGGCATTCATTGAAGGTGTTTCGAATCAAACGGTAAACGATGCGCATATCGCCGCCTTTGCCATGGCGGTTTGGTTCAACGGAATGAGCCTGGAGGAAGAGAGGAACCTCACTCTGGCTATGCGTGACAGCGGTGAGGTGCTGGCCTGGCCGGAGCTGGATGGTCCCGTACTCGACAAACATTCAACCGGTGGGGTCGGCGACATGGTCAGCCTGATTCTCGGCCCACTGGTTGCTTCATGTGGTGCATATGTACCGATGATATCCGGCCGTGGGCTCGGTCACACCGGAGGGACGCTCGATAAACTGGACAGTATTCCGGGCTTTGACTCCGCGCCGGGAATTGAAAAATTCCAGCAATTGGTGTGCGATCAGGGTGTAGCAATTATCGGTCAGACCAGCGAGCTTGCCCCCGCCGACCGCAGAATCTATGCGGTTCGGGATGTCACCTCAACCGTTTCATCCACTCCGCTGATCATCTCATCCATTCTCTCCAAAAAGCTTGCCGAAGGTCTGGATTGCCTCGTTATGGATATCAAGTTTGGGTCGGGTGCATGGATGTCGAACCCGGCGGATGCGAAGAAATTGGCTGAAGATATTACGCGGGTTTCCTGCAAGGCGGGGGTGCCCTGTGATGCATTGATAACCGACATGGATCAGCCCCTGGCCTGGTCAGCGGGGAATGCGCTGGAAGTGATCGAGGCGATTTCGTTCCTGACCGGCGAGGCGAGGCATGAGCGGTTACGTTCGGTCGTACTCTCATTGTCTGCCGAGCTACTTTACCTGGGGGGACTGGCGGCCAGCGTGGATGAAGGGCACCGCCAGGCCCTCTCGGCTCTCGATTCCGGCCGGGCGGCGGAGCAGTTTGCGAAAATGATTGCGGCTCAGGGCGGGCCAGCAGATCTTATCCATAATCCACGTAGATTTTTTCCAGACGCGAAAGTAATCCGGCCAGTTTTTGCGCAGCAGAGCGGGTTCATTGATCGTATCGATACCCGGGCTGTAGGATCCATCGTGGTATCCCTCGGCGGCGGCAGGCACAGCGCCGGGGATGATATCGATCCGCGGGTGGGACTCTCTGGAATCAGAAGTGTGGGAGAGTCTGTCAACAGCGATGTCCCCCTGGCCATAGTTCATGCGGCGACTGAATCCGGTTGGAACAGGGCAGCTGACGCGCTGAAATCTGCTTTTGAAATCCAGCAGGAGCGGAGAGAGCTTAACCCGGTTATTTTTGGAAAAATCAAGGGAAAGATTTAGCATGAATCAAGCAGACACTCTTTTGGCCAAACTAAAATCTCATGCCGTCAAGGCGTCGCGGCATTCATATTCACCCTATAGCAGGTTTCCTGTCGGTGCGGCAGTTTTCAGCGAAACGGGACAGGTATATTCCGGTTGCAACGTGGAAAACGCATCGCTGGGCCTGACCCAATGTGCAGAAAGGGCTGCCGTAACGGCCGCAGTGGCGGATGGCGCAACTGCGGGCTCGCTGGGTACCCTGTTAATCTACACGCCTGGCGAAACAGCTCACTCACCCTGTGGAGCGTGCCGGCAGGTGATGCATGAACTGATGGCCGATGACGCAGTTGTGGTGTCGTGCTGTGATGGAGATGAATTGAAAACCTGGACCGGACCTGGTTATCTTCCAGATCCATTTGTGCCGGAATCACTTCCTGCTTTCTCATCCCCAAAGCCTGAATCCTGATGTTTCGCCGTCAGAAGATGCCTGGAATCAGAATTCGTCGATTGACGGGGTAGTCTTCGAAGCTCTCCCGATACCAGCGATGATTGGAGATGGCGCGCGGCGCCAGGTTGCAAATGGTAAAGAGAGCAAAGGCCGCGCCCGCCAGCGACCAGGTCAGAACAGCCCACCCGATCCACTGGATAATTTCTCCCAGATAGGCGGGAGAACCTACCCACCGGTAGAGCCCGCCATTTGGAATGGCGTACCCGGTTGCTCCGGGATTTCTCAAATTCCGGATGATCCGGTCTGACTGGAAGTGTATGGAGAATCCAGCGACGAAAACAGCGGTTCCTATCACGAAATGAGCTGAAAACAACGGATTATCGATCTTTCCAGCCTCAATCAGGGCGGCTGCGTTGTTGTAGCCGTTCAATGAATTGAAAGCGATGGCAAACAGCACCAGCGCCACAGGAAAAGTTTTATCTGAAGGCCGCATCAGGGCGGGAAAGATAAAAGTCCGATACCCGTAATGGAACAGCCAGAATAGCAATGGCACCCAGGCCTGCGTTGAATGGCGGGCCGGGCTTGCCAGTACAAAAGCCGTGATCACAACCAGGGCCGGCAATTCCATCATGATCCAGGCCGTGCGGTTTGGCAGGCTAAGACCCCAGCCCGGCCGGTGGTGTCGCCCGTAAGGCGCGGTTACCCACAACAGGCTGATCAATACCAGTGGGCAAAGCAGAAATTGGATCATCAAGGGAAATCCCATAGTCGCATAGTGCCAGAACTTGGTTAATATGCACTAATGAAAATCTTCTTCAGAAAACTGCATCGCTGGCTGGGGCTCCTGATGGCTGTGCAAATCATCGCGTGGATGGCCAGTGGCCTCTATTTCAGTATCTTCCCGATTGATGAAATCCGGGGCGCACACCTGACACGCGCGCCAGAGCCGCTGGACGCCTCAAAATTGACCGGTATGGGCTCGCCATCACAGGTCATGAAGTTGCTGAACAGGCAGTTTCCGGGGGACTGGAGCCTTTCCAGCCTGAAGCTGATCATGGTCGCTGGCCAGGCTTTCTGGCGGGTCGAGGCGCGCAGCGAAGGACAAAAAGTGACCAGGCTGATCGAAGCAGATGGCCAGAGCATTGTTCCCCGGCTCGATGCTGACCAGGCAGAAAAGCGGGCCCGGGGGTGGTTGCTGGACGCAGGCCAGGTGAGTTCAGTTGAACTGATCACCGAAATTGCGGCGGGGGCTGAATACCGGGGCAGTGTGCTCCCGGTCTGGAAGGTCAGTTTTGATCAGGCGGAAGCGGTGAACCTGTATATCGATCCCTGGACCGGTGAGTTGCTGGCCCGGCGGACCAAGCGCTGGAGGATTTTCGATTTCCTGTGGATGCTGCACATAATGGATTTCGATACACGGGATGACTTCAACCATCCACTATTACAAATTTCCTCAATGCTGGGACTGATTATTGCACTGAGCGGTGTCATTTTCTGGGCGATGACCACGAGACTGTTCCGGCGCCGCCGGCCCTCATGAAATGGACAAAACCCTTGCGCCGCGGATGTCGCCTTGCTTCAGTTCCAGCAAGGCGTCGTTTGCGCTTTCGAGCGGAAATGTTGATACATGGGGTTCAAGTGGAATTTCCGCTGCCAGGTTTAAGCACTCACGCACGTCGCGGCGGGTGACATTGGCCACTGTACTTAATGATTTTTCCCGCCATAAGTGCCGTTCGTAGTCCAGGCTGGCCAGGATTTCATGATCTGATGCTTCTTTTCGGATGGCGTTGATAACCAGTCGGCCTCCTGGCGCCAGGGCTTCCATGGCAGACAATACGGGTAGCCAGGCGGGAGTGGTGTCGATGATCGCGTCCAGGCCCGACTCCACCCGATCCGTCGTGTTACCTGTCCAGGCAGCACCCAGTTCCGAGGCAAATGCCCGTTCCTTTTCACTACGCGCAAAAACAAAAACAGGGGAGTCCGGGTAGAGGTGCTTTGCCATCTGCAAAACCAGGTGCCCCGATGCGCCAAATCCGGTCAGCCCCAGAGCCTGTCCATTCACCAGTTTACACAGGCTCAGCGCCCGGTAGCCGACAGCGCCCGCGCACAACAGGGGAGTTGTTTCCTGGTCTCCCAAGCCGGCTGGGAGCAGGTGTGCAAATGCTTCGGGTACCACCATGTACTCTGCATAACCGCCGGCGGCATCGCGGCCGCAGGCTGAAAACCGGGGGCAAAGGTTTTCCCGGCCCTGGAGGCACCAGCGGCACTCGCCACAGGCGGAATGAATCCAGGCAATTCCGACCCTCTGGTTCAGCAATCCCCTGCGGCAACCCCTTCCTTCACTGACAGCGGAACCGACGACCTGGTGACCGGGAGTCATCGGAAGGTTAGCCGGAGGAGTCCGTCCTTCAATTTCATCGATTTCAGTGTGGCATACACCACAGGCATGTACTTTCACCAGCAGTTCGGAAGGGCCCGGCACGGGAACGGGAACATCATCTTCCACCAAAGGCGGATTCCCGGGGCTTAGTGGCCCCAGTTTGTGTATGCGCATTGCCTTCATTTCTAGTGTCCCGATAGCGGCTGCGGCTGCATTGAGTAAAAGCTTAAAACTCGGGTCAGTGATCACCATTGACCCGTGTCATTCATTTTGGGGCCATCTGGACTAAAATGTAAATTGATGAATCATTTCGATGATGCATCTTTCCTGGTTCAAATGGAGAACGAGATGCCTGGTTACTCTAAAATTGCTGTCGCGATCGATCTGAGCAGTGAATCCGACGCCATCATGAAGCGCGCGCGGGACGTGGCTGCAGCGGATAGTGAAATTCATCTGCTCTATGTCCAGGAGCCCATGGACTCGGTTTACATGGGGGTTGTGCCGTACGGCCCCGTTTTTGTCGGTATGGACGAAGTCGAGGAAAACCTGAGGTCGGAATTGAGGCAGAAGCTGGATATGATCGGTGAAAAAGCCGGTATTCCGGAATCTGCGCGTCATTTCTTGAGCGGCACACCGGCGCGTGAAATCCACCGTTTTGCCGAGGAAAACGACATGGACCTGATCGTACTCGGAACTCACGGTCAGAAAGGCGTGCAACTACTGCTGGGGGCGACTGCGAACTCGGTGCTGCATGGATCCAGATGCGACGTGCTGGCCGTCAGAATCTATGAAACTGAATAGTTGATCGCCGCCTGGCTATTCATCTTTTTTGTTGTCCTGGCCTGGTCAGGATGGCAGCCCCATGATTACACCACCTGGTGGCTCGAAGTGGCGCCGGCGCTCATCGCATTACTCGTCCTCGCCGCAACCCGCCAGCGTTTCCCTCTGACCCCGCTCGCCTACTGGTTGATTCTTTGTCACGCCATCATCCTGATGGTGGGAGGCCACTACACCTATGCCGAAGTACCGGTGGGTGACTGGCTAAGGGACTTGACGGGTGGCGGGCGCAATAATTACGACAAGCTGGGGCACTTCGTGCAGGGATTTGTACCTGCTGTGGTGATACGCGAAATTCTGATCCGCAACCGGATCATTGCGAGAAAAGGCTGGATTTCCCTGATCGTCGTTTCAATTTGCCTGGCGTTCAGCGCTTTTTATGAGCTGGTCGAATGGTGGGTGGCGCTGTTGAGTTCAGAGGCGGCGGATTCCTTCCTTGGTACGCAGGGGTATATCTGGGACACGCAATCGGATATGTTCCTGGCGTTGATCGGCGCAACCCTCGCCATTGTAATGCTCGGCAGGATTCACGACCGGCAGATCAGGTCGCTCGGGGCCAGTTGATAAGCGTTTCGGCCCACTCATGGAATTCAGTTCAGAATGTCTTGAATACCACCCCGATTTTTTGCAGAAACAACTGGCAGACAAATACCTGCAGCAACTGTGGGATGAACTCGAATGGATGCAAAAGAAAATAGTGATCTTCGGCCGCCGCAGGCTGCAACCCCGGCTGATCGCCTGGTACGGAGATTCTTCGGCAAAGTATGGATACAGCGGCCTGTCGCTCAGTCCGCTCAGTTGGCATCCCGGGTTATTGGAAATCAGGCACCTGTTGGAAGAATTCACATCTACCGGTTTCAATTCCGTACTGGCCAATGCCTACCGCGACGGGAGTGACAGCATGGGCTGGCACCGGGACGACGAGAGCGAACTGGGCCCGACACCCCTGATTGCATCCGTCAGCCTGGGAGAAGAGCGCAGGTTCCTGGTTCGGGAAAACGGTAAACGGTCATCCGGCATCACACTCGGACATGGCAGCCTGTTGATCATGAAAGGAAGTTTTCAGCGGAGATTTTCGCATTCCCTGCCAAAGACCAGGCGGAACATTGGCCTCAGGATTAATCTGACCTACCGTAGAGTCTCGGATCAGGCGCCGGACTGACGCAGAGTTGTTTCCGGAACCGGGTGGTGATTGTCCGCACCAAAACGCCGGATGATTTTCGCGTGAATCCCCTCACTGTCGAGACCCGCCTGGTGGAGACATTCCTCGCGGGTACCGTGTTGGATGTAATTGTCATCCAGACCGATGTTCAGCATATCAGCCGTCACGCCTTCAGCCGCAAGCAGTTCATTGATACCGCTTCCTGCTCCTCCGGCGATTGCATTCTCTTCCACCGTGACCAGGGCCGAATGCTCTTGTGCAGCCGACAATATGGCCCTTTTGTCCAGCGGTTTGACAAATCGCATATTGATCAGCGTCGCATTCAGTTGCTCCGCTACCGGCTTACAAGGCTCCACCATGCTGCCGAATGCCAGTATGGCGATGTTTTTGCCCTGGCGCACAGGAAGGGATTTACCCAGTGGTATGGCAGTCATTTTCTCCTGTATTTCAACTCCCGGCCCCTTGCCTCGCGGATACCGGACTGCGGCAGGTCCCTGGTAGCGGAAGCCGGTATACAGCATCTGACGGCATTCGTTTTCATCCGCCGGTGCCATGATGACCATACCGGGTATGCAGCGCATGAAACTGAGATCAAAACTGCCTGCATGGGTGGGGCCGTCAGGACCTACCAGGCCGGCCCGGTCGATAGCGAACAGGACAGGAAGGTCCTGTAGCGCGACATCGTGGATCAGTTGATCGTAGGCTCGTTGCAAAAAAGTACTGTAGATGGCCACCACCGGGTGTGCGTTCTCGCAGGCCATGCCCGCCGCCAGTGTCACACTGTGCTGTTCGGCGATTCCCACGTCGTAATAGCGATCTGGAAACTTCTGCTGGAACCGGACCAGTCCGGAACCTTCGCGCATGGCCGGCGTAATGCCAAGCAAGCCGGGATCTTTCTCCGCCATGTCACAGATCCACTGCCCGAATATTTCAGTGTAGCTTGGCCTGGTTTTAGCTGGCACCGGCTTGGCGACGACTCCGGTGTCGGGATCAAATGGGCCTACTGCATGGTACTTGACCGGGTCTCTTTCAGCGGGTTCGTAGCCCTTGCCCTTTTCGGTGATGATGTGGAGCAGGTTTGGCCCGTGTACGTCACGGGCCGTGCGGATGGTCCGAATCAGTGTCGGCAAGTCATGGCCGTCGATCGGTCCAAGGTAATTGAACCCCAATTCTTCAAACAGCGTGCTGGGCATGACCATGCCCTTGATATGCTCCTCCCAGCGGCTCATGAAGCGCCACGTGCGAGAATCCCGATGCATCAGACTCTTACCGCGTTCGCGTATTCCGGTCATGGTCGGGCCGCTCATCAATCGCCCCAGCATTTTGGTCATGGCGCCTACATTGGGTGATATTGACATCTGGTTTTCGTTCAATACCACCAGCAGGTCATTGTCGAGGTCTCCGCCATGATTAAGCGCTTCATATGCCATTCCCGCGGTCATGGCGCCGTCCCCGATGATTGCCACGCACTTGCGGCTTTTGCCCAAGGCCGCCGTAGCCGCGGCCATTCCCAGGGCCGCGCTGATCGAAGTTGAAGAATGTCCGGTTCCGAACGTGTCGTACTCACTCTCGGACCGCTTGGGAAAAGGCGCCAGGCCTTGCTTCTGCTTGATCGTTGTGATGCTGCCAGCACGTTCACAGAGAATCTTGTGCGGATAAGCCTGGTGGCCGACATCCCAGACAATCCGGTCGTTGGGGGTTTCGTACAGGAAATGCAGCGCCACAGTGAGTTCCACACAGCCAAGACCGGCACCGAAATGCCCGCCGCTGGTGGCAACTGATTTGATCAGGTAACTGCGCAACTCGTCCGCCATTTGCGGTAACAACTCTTCATCGAGTTTCCGCAGGTCAGAGGGTGCGTTGATCGTGCTCAGAAGTGGATATTGCGCTGCATTCATTCTGCTATTTTAACTTTGCTCAGTCCGGGAAGCTATCGATCACGACTGATAACGTAATCGGCCAACCAGGATAGGCTTATTGTATCTCCATCAACACTCTGCAGGTGGAAAACGGCTTCATCGCGCAATTCACGGGCTCTTTTGCGGGAATCCTCCATGCCGAGGATCGAGGGAAAAGTGGGTTTGTTCAACGCAATGTCCGCCTGGGTGCTCTTTCCGGTTAGTTCACTGTTTCCCGTCACGTCCAGGATATCGTCATGAATCTGGAAAGCCAGGCCTACACATTCTCCATAAATAGCCAGGTGTTTTATGGTTTCCTCACCTGCTTCCGCCAGTATGCAGGGTGAAGTGGCGGACGCCCGGATCAGGGCGCCTGTTTTGAGGCGGTGCATCGTCACCAGGGATTTTTCGCTGATGGTTTTTCCCACAGCCGCCAGGTCCAGCGCCTGGCCTCCCGCCATGCCCGTCGAGCCACAGGCGTTCGAGATTTCATTAACCACCTGCAGACTGGAAGCTGACCCGGCGGGAAGCTCACTCGACAAAACTTCGAACGCCAGGGCCTGCAATGCATCGCCCGCCAGGATCGCAGTTGCCTCATCGAACTTCCTGTGGCAAGTGGGCCTGCCTCTCCGCAAATCGTCGTCATCCATGGCTGGAAGGTCGTCATGAATCAGCGAGTACGCATGAATCAGTTCAATGGCCGTGGCAACGGGATCCAGTTGCCGCAATGAGAGACCCAGGGCTTTCCCGGTTGCATAGATCAGCACCGGCCGAAATCGTTTACCGCCGGAAAGGGCCGAATAGCGCATGGCCCTGTGCAGCATACAGGGCTCTTCGCTTTCCACCGGCAGATGCCGGCTCAGAACACTCTCGAAACGCTCTCGCCAGCCCGCAATTTCTGTTGCGCGGTCAGTCACCGCTGTCAAAGGGAATGGCCGATGATTCTTCCTCGGGATCGATCAGCTTTTGAACCGTCTGCTGGGCCTGGTCCAGCACTGTCTGGCAATGGCGCGTCAGTTCAACTCCACGCTTGAACTGACTGAGTGACTGGTCGAGGTTCAAATCACCGGATTCCAATTGCTCCACCAGCGATTCGAGTTCTTCGAGGGCTTTTTCAAAGTCGGGAAGTTGGTCGGTTTTATCATTCATAGTATTCATTCAATCTCTGACAGTCAGAACGTAATCGGGCTAGCACGGAGTCGGAGGGTTGCCATTGGTATTCCAGGTCGTTTTCAAATAACCAGGCCTGAAACTTGTGGCTTAAAACCCAGTCGCCCAGGGCTGCAACTTCGCCATCCCACTCCAGCAACGGAATGCCCGATCTCATCCAGGGGGGGATGAATGCGGTTTGGAAAAACTGCTTGATTTTGTGACTGGGACCGTTTGGTAAAAGCCTGATACGATCACCAGGGTATCGCGCCCTGACCAGCCAGGAGTCCGGAATAGGGGCAGGTTCTCCGATCAGGCGTAAAAAGCCGGCATCGGGACCGATATCCAGTTCCATACCATTTTCCCACTCCGTTTCGGGGCAGACTGTGAACGGTTTGCGGCGATGCAACCAGAGGTCTTGCTGATAGCGTTTGATTATCCAGTCTTCCCACTGTACCTCTGCCTGGCTGGTAATCTGTGTGCTGTCCAGTTGTGCGAGAAATTCCCGTAAACGGGATTCAGGCAAGACGGGAACTTCGTGTTTCCGCAACCATTGGCGGAAGATCAGGGTCTGCATTTCCGGGTCGAGTTCCAACAATTTCTGCAGTGGCATTTTAAGCTTGTCACGGATCAGGTCGCCCGACTGGTTTTCGATGAATATGGCCATGGCGGAAGCTGATATCCGGGCATTCCGGGCGGTCCGGGTTAGCCTGCGTACGAGTCCCGGCCACCTTTTCTCGAGCATCGGAAACAACTCCTGACGAAGGTAATTACGGTCAAATACGGTATCTTCGTTCGAGGGATCGGTCAGCCATTCGAGTGCTCTTTCTTCCAGGAATGCAACCAGGTCGGCCCGGTTGCAGTCGAGCAGCGGCCTGGCGACCCAGCCGTTCTCAAGATTTCGCAACTCCGGTATTCCGGCCAGTCCTTCAATGCCGCTTCCGCGCATCAGGTTGATGAAGAGGGTTTCCGCCTGGTCTTCGGCATGATGAGCCGTCAGATACATTTCCTGATCGCCCAGGATGCTTGCCACGGCCCGATAGCGGCAGTTTCTGGACTCTTCTTCCAGGCTGCCCCTGCCTTCCGGGTTGATCTCAAGTTTTTCAGACTGAATGGGAATATCCCTGGCCATGCAGAATGATTCGCAGTGCTCCTGCCAGGCACTGGCGGCTTCCTGCAAACCATGATGGAAGTGAATTGCGTGGACTGGTGCTTCAAGATGATCACGGCATTCATACATGGCTTGTAACAGAGCGGTCGAATCTGCGCCGCCGCTGAATCCAACCCAGTATTTGGAGGGGGATGGAAGGCGGGTCAGCTTATCGAGCAGCAGCTTGACGCTGAAGTGTGATTCTGAAGAGTTCACTCTGATGCCGGCTAATCAGTCCTGGTATTCCCCGTAATCCATCAGCCGTTGATAGCGCTCTTCGAGCAACTGGTCCGTGGTCTTCGCATCAAGCGCCTTCAGTTGATTTTCCAGGCAGTCGGCAATCCGGCGGGCAACTTCATCCGGCTCCTTGTGAGCGCCGCCCAGGGGTTCCGGGATGACTTCGTCCACCAGGCCAAGCTGCTTCAGTCGACTGGAAGTAATTCCAAGCGCAGTGGCTGCTTCTTCCGCATTGGCGGCATCCTTCCACAAGATGGAGGCGCAGCCCTCGGGGGATATAACGGAGTAGGTGCTGTATTCCAGGATGTTGACACGATCGCCGACACCAATTGCCAGTGCGCCGCCCGAACCGCCTTCTCCGATGATCGTACAAATTACAGGTATGGGAAGTCGTGACATGGTTTCCAGGTTGCGGGCGATGGCTTCCGATTGGCCTCTCTCTTCGGCGCCGACTCCCGGGTAGGCTCCCGGGGTATCGATAAAAGTAATCAGTGGCAGGCGGAATCGTGCAGCCATGTTCATCAGGCGCAGAGCCTTGCGGTAACCCTCGGGACGCGGCATTCCGAAATTCCGGAATACTTTGGCTTTGGTGTCGCGGCCTTTTTGCTGGCCGATAAACATCAGCGAACGGCCACGAAACAGCGCCAGACCACCCACAATGGCGTGATCGTCCGCAAAGGAACGATCGCCGTGCAATTCGTGAAACTCATCAAAGATCTTTTCTACGTAATCGAGTGTGTATGGCCTTTGCGGGTGGCGGCTGAGCTGGGAAATCTGCCACGGCGTGAGATCCTTGAATATGCCCTTGATCTTCTGGCGCATCTTGGCCTGCAGACGCTGGATTTCCTCGTCCAGATTGATGGCATTGTCTGAACCTACATTCTTGAGCTCGTCAATCTTGGCCTGCAACTCGGCAATCGGCTGCTCGAAATCGAGGTAGTTGGAGTTCATTTCATTACTCACTGGGGTGTTGACGCATTATACCGTGAAGCGGGTGGAATATTGGATAGCTTCCAGTTTTCCACTGCCCAAAGCCACAGATCTCCCTGGCTCAGGCCTGAAGGGCAGGATTGGCCCAGGAAACGGAGCACCATTTCCAGCGCACTGGCATGCGGCAGAGCAGTGATGGGATCGGAACCGTATCGCTTGCTCAGTTTACGTCCATCGTCGCCAAGGGCTATCGGGTGGTGGGCATAAACGGGCGTCGGTAAACCCAGGCAGCGCTGCAGATGAATCTGGCGTGCGGTAGATTCGAGCAGATCCATCCCCCGCACGACTTCTGTTACGCCCTGGTATGCATCATCCACCACGACGGCCAATTGATAGGCCGGCAAACCATCAGCGCGCTGGATCACAAAATCACCAACCGTCTGTTGCAGGTTTTCTTCCAACTTCCCCTGTAAGCGGTCAGAAAAACTCACGATTCTGTCGTCTACCCTGATCCTTATGGAGCGAGGGAGTTTCCCCTTTGGTATGCCGTTTCTGCAGGTTCCCGGATATCTGCCGGATCCAGCCAGGTCTGCACGACTGCAGCCGCACCAGAACGCTTTTCCACTTTCAATAAGCCGGTCGCGGGCCTGATGGTAGGCCGCTGTTCGCTCACTTTGGTAAACAAGCGGGCGCTCGGATTGCATTCCAAAAAGGCGCAGGTCTCGCAGTATTCTGCGGGCACTGCCCGGCACTTCCCTTGGTGGATCAATATCTTCGATCCGGATCAGCCATTCGCCGTCAGCGGATTTCGCCTGAAGATAGCTGGCCACGGCAGAGATCAGTGAACCGAAATGAAGTTCTCCGGTGGGTGAGGGCGCAAAACGGCCTACGTATGGGGAGCAGGTGCCGGTTCGAAGCATGTGGCGGGCTTTATTGCCTCGTTAGTTGGCCAACACCTGCGATGATTCCCTGAGAAACGCACCGGCAATCAGCTTGACGCCGGATTGCCAGAGAACGGCGAGACTGGAAGTATCTTCGATTTCATCCGCGATAACCAATACGTCGTGGGCCTCGGCAGCTTCTACGATCTTGCTGACAGATTCCTGGTTCTTGGTGTTCGCGGTCAGGTCATTGGTCAGTGACGGATGAATTTTCACGTAGGAAATATCCAGGTGTTCGAGCAACTGCAGGGAACGTCTTTCGGCATCGAACAGGCTAATGGCCAGATGGCAGCCAAGTGGTTTCAATTCTTTCATCAACCTTTGGGCCGGCCGCAGATTGGTTTGTGCGGCGTTTGCCGCAATTTGCAGAATAACCCGATCTCCTTCTGTGCAGGACGCTTTCATCTGGTCAGCAAACCAACCCGGGAATGAATAATCGATGATCGAGTTATTGCTCACACTGATGATTTGCCTCTCTTCACTATCGACAAAGGTCTTCAGCAAACCGGGGATGATGTTTCTGTCTATGGTTCCCGCAAGATCCATGCGGTCAGCAACGGCCTGGTAATCAAGCGGCGGGTGGTCACCGTTTTCGCCACGCATGAAGGTGATGTTTTCCATCATCTGCTCACCTTCTCCGTCGAGGTCGACAATGGACTGCTGAACGCTGTAGAAATCCTGGTTGCCCAGTGCAAACTTGATCCGTTCCAGCCATTCCTGTTCGCCGTCCAGTGATTCTACTGCCGTCAACTGAGGACGATAAATGACCAGGCTGTCACCACTTACAGCGGCTTCGGCCTGGGCTTTTCTGGCGCGGGCGAGTATTTCAGGCGAGTTCATCGCCAACCGTCCAACTGTGGACATGCCAATGCTGCATGATGCGGACAGCGCACGCTCTCCGATTTCAACAATATGCCCGCGATAGGCAGCGAGAATGTCCTCGCCTGCCTGTTCCAGTTGAGCATTGCTGTTCCGGTGAACCAGAACCGCGAAGCTATGGTCGCTGACCCGTGCGGCAGTATCACCTTCCTCGATAGCCTGTTGGATAATTCCTGCGAGGTCAACCAGGAACTCATCCATGGTTTCGTCAGTGAGTTCATCCTGCAAGCCATCGATACCGTCTGATTCGATATAAAGTACCGCCGCTGCGTCCCTGGCAGGGCCGGTGGCGATACACTCATCCAGAATTTCTGAAAAGGCTTTGCGGTTATGAAGTCGCGTCAATGGATCGGTCTTGCGAAGCCGTTCCAGTTCAGCCGCCAACTCATTGGCTGAATCATTGCGCTGCATCATCATCTGGATACAGTCTTCGCCATCAAATCGCGCGGGTGAAAATACCAGTTTGGCCTCGAACCGGGTGTCGTCGGGTCTTGCAACCTTGACCTCCAGGGCTTCGGTTGGAAATTGCCCCTTTGAAAGACCTTTGAAAAAAGTTTTCAGATTGGTCTCTCCGGCATCGAGCATCTCGAGCAGAGAGAGTCCGGCTACTTCGGAGTCGTCTTTCATGCCAAGAGCTTCGAGATAAGCCCTGTTGGTATATACGTGAAGGCCTTCGTGCACATAGGCGATGGCATCGCGCGAACTGTCAAGCAACAGGTTGTAGCGGTGCTCCAGTTCCTCCAGATACTGCTGCTGACGCTCGTGGTTCAAGTTGATTTCGCTGTTCTTGATCAATCGGCTGACCGAGTCGGTAAGCAGGTCTTCTTCCGCTGAATTGATGACGAAGCAGGGCGTTCTGGCGAGCGCTTTTGCCAGTTCCTCCGGGTTTTCAAGGTCAGCGAAGAGGGCGACGGGTACGCTAAAAGCGGAGGCCAGTTGGTTTATTTCTTCGAGTGGAGCATCAGCCTCATCCGGATTTACATAGAGGATCAGAACCGGCGAATCATGGTCGAGCGCACGCTTGATCTCAGAGCTGGTCTGCACATGTATCACATGAACTTTAATTCCGGAATTGCGAAGCAGTGAATTAATGTGCTCAGCAGACTCAGGGGATCGGTCTGTTACTAGAATATTTGCGCTATGCATAGGTAGTAGGCCTCCATGCCCCTCACTGACGTACCATTATTAGCACATTTATCTATCTTGAATCAATTATTTACAGTAATTACTGAAACTTGATTCCAAGAAAATTCAATCAGCTGCCCAGCTGTGATTATGGCTCAGTTTGCCATCAATTTATAGTGCCCCGCTCTCTAAAGCTTCAGGCGGCCATTCCATGTCGTTGGGCACAGGTGAAGTTGGCAGCTCGACAGGAAGGAGAACGTGCGACCGGGAGCGGAAGCCTTGCCAGGGGAAGCAAGACGCCTCGCATGGTGTCCTGGTCACGTTCGCGTTATCATTGCGGTCTTGGCGCAACGTCAGATTTCCAGCCGATTCCGGAGGCCTTGATGGCAAGTTACAGTACCAATGAATTCAGGGGTGGCCTGAAGATTATCATCGACGGAGACCCTTACAACATTGTCGAGAATGAGTTCGTGAAGCCCGGCAAAGGCCAGGCATTCAACCGTGTTCGTGTCAGGAACCTCAAAACCGGCCGGGTCATTGAGCGTACATTCAAATCCGGCGATTCGGTCGAAGCGGCGGACGTGTTCGAAATGGATATGCAGTACCTTTACAACGACGGCGAATTCTGGCACTTCATGGACCCCGGCACCTATGAGCAACATGCCTGTTCCAAGGACGCCATGGGCGACGGTGCCAAGTGGCTGAAAGAAGAAGATGTTTGCCAGATGACTTTGTACAATGGCGAACCCCTGAGTGTTACACCTCCCAATTTTACTGAATTGAAAATCGTAGATACCGACCCTGGCCTCAGGGGCGATACTTCCGGCGGTGGCGGTAAACCCGCCACGCTGGAGACTGGCGCGGTCGTGCGGGTTCCCCTGTTCGTGAACAATGAAGAAGTGATCCGTGTAGATACCCGTACCGGTGAATATGTTTCAAGAGTGAAGGACTAGGCTTCACTGCGATGAAGGTAAAAGACGCCATGCCCGAGCGTCGGAGGGAAATCACTTCACTGATCCACGCCAGGTACATGGTTCCGGTCAGACCGCAGCGTGTCATTCATGAAGATTACTCCGTCGCTTTGAGCGATGATGAGATTGTGGCCGTGTTACCGCACGCCGAAGCGATACAAAACTGGCCGGATGCCAGCGTGACCGAACTGCCGGACCACGTGCTGATACCCGGGTTGATCAACGCACATACCCACTCTCCAATGAGTTTGCTCCGTGGCTACGCCGACGACATGGAATTGCACGTCTGGCTCAGGGATCATATCTGGCCCGCCGAGCGCGAATTCGTGGGTCCGGAATTCGTCGCTGATGGCACTCGACTGGCCGTGGCGGAAATGATCCGTTCCGGCACTACCTGTTTCAACGACATGTATTTTTTCCCCGATGCAACCATTGAAGCCTGCCTGGAAATTGGAATGCGGGCCAGCATCGGAATCACTGTCATCGAAATCGAGTCGGCATGGGCGACCGATGTAGACAGTTATATTGACAAGGGTTTGCGTCTACAGGAACAACTCAAATCAGAGCCGCTGATCAGTTTTACCCTTTCTCCGCATGCTCCCTATACCGTCTCGGACGAGACTCTGTGCAGAATTTCCAGGTTGTCAGAAGACCTGAATTTTCCCGTCCATATGCATTTATTGGAAACCGAGTGGGAGATCAAGCAATCGCAGCAGCAGCACGAGTTGCACCCACTGAGCCGGCTGGAGCAGGCTGGATTGCTCGATTCACGGCTTCAGGCTGTCCATATGGCCCAGATTTCCGCCGATGACATCGAGAAAATGGCAGCCGTGGGCGCACATGTCATTCACTGCCCGCAATCCAATCTCAAACTGGCCAGTGGAATCTGCCCACTGGCTTCATTGTTGGAAGCCGGGGTCAACGTGGCTCTGGGTACGGATGGCGCAGCCAGTAATAACGATCTGAACCTGCTGGCGGAGGCCCAGTCCGCAGCCCTGCTTGCAAAAGGGATATCGGGTAATGCCGAGGCGGTCAATGCATTCCAGGTATTGGATATGATGACCATCAACGGCGCTCGCGCGTTGGGCCGAGGCGCTCAAATCGGTAGCATCGAAGCAGGCAAGAAGGCCGATTTGTGCGCCGTAGATCTCAGCGCACCAGAAACGCAACCGCTTCACCACGTGGTTTCACAATTGGTTTATGCTGCATCCAGAAGGCAGGTCAGCGATGTATGGGTTGCTGGCAGACCATTGCTGCGCAGCGGTGAATTGACGACGCTTGATCTGAAAGACGTCATCGGCCGGGCCCAGCGCTGGCAATCCCGTCTTGCCGGCCTGGAAGAAGCACTGGCAAGGGATTTGAAGGAATCTGTCTTGTGAAAACAGATACAGTTCAGAATATCGATAATACCGAACGCGAGAAATTCGATTCGGTTGCCGCGGGTTGGTGGGATCCGGAGGGCCCGTTTCGTCCCCTGCATGACCTGAACCCGGCCCGATTGAAATTCATCGCGGACCGGGCGGAAATAGCGGGTGCCAATGTCCTGGATGTGGGCTGCGGAGGCGGAATCCTGTCTGAATCCATGGCGCGCAAGCGTGGTGAGGTGACCGGAATCGACGTGGCCCCACGGGTATTGGCGACCGCCAGGCTGCATTTGCACGAGTCGGCTCTGGAAATCGACTATCAGGAAAAAACCGTCGAAGAGCAGGCAGCTGAAAACCCGGAAAGCTACGATATTGTGACCTGCATGGAAATGCTCGAACATGTGCCGGACCCCGCGTCTATCATCGTTGCCATTCAACAACTGCTCAAACCCGGGGGGCACGGGTTTTTTTCCACGCTGAACAGAACCCCGCTTGCATTTGCACTGGGTATCGTCGGGGCAGAACATATTGCGAGATTGCTTCCACGCGGCACTCACCGCTACGACCGCTTCATCCGGCCTTCCGAACTGGCTGCCTGGTTGCGCGAGGCAGGCCTGGTGGTTCGGGACATCACAGGTCTGCACTACAACCCGCTCACCCGCAGTGTCATGTTGGGCGGCAATGTGAGGGTCAATTATCTTGTTCACGCTGTCAAACCGGAATCATGAAGACGATTAAGGCCATGCTGTTCGACCTGGACGGAACCCTGCTGGATTCTGCCCCGGACCTGGTGGGTTCCCTGAACTGGGTGCGGCAAACCGAAGGACTGCCACCCCTGCCGCTTTCGGAAATGAGCCAGTATGCATCCAGGGGGGCAATCGGACTTCTTAAACAGGGCATGCCGGAAGCCGACGAAGTGACCCTGGAAACGTGGCGAACGCGGTTTCTGGAGCACTACGCCGTCAACAGTTATCGCCACTCCTCTCTATACGACGGTGTTCCCGAGTTGCTGGAGGCCCTTGCGGAGGCTGAAATTCCGTGGGGGCTGGTGACCAACAAGCCCGAGTACCTGACACATCCCATCATCGAGGCGGCGAATCTCGGCAACGGCATTTCCTGCGTTGTATGCGGCGATACGCTCAGCCAGAGCAAACCACATCCGGCGCCCGTCAGCCTGGCGTGCGGCATTCTCCAGACGATTCCCGCAGAAGTGTTGTTTGTCGGAGACGATATCAGGGATATTCAGGCTGGAAAAGCGGCAGGCACCCAGACCGCTGCGGCTCATTATGGTTATGGCTCCGGTGAACTGAAGGGCGATCTGGTCAATGACAGCTTGCAATTGCACCACCCCGCTGAATTGATTGATCTGGTCCGGCACATGCAGACAACGGCCGCCTGAGCTTCCGCCCGGGAGGCGAATGCTTCATCACCGAGAGTAACAGGGACCGCTATTATGACTGTCGCCACTTCCGGCCAAGGCAACGATGAACTTTACTGCTGGGAGCAGGTTACAAAGACCAACCGGCTTTTTCGGGTTTCCCATGTATTCGCCCCACCCAGGGTGGCAGAGAAATTACTGGCGCTTTATGCATTGTTTTCAGTGATTGAACAGGCCTGCACCATGCATTCCGATGAAGAAATTGCACGGAACAAACTGAGATGGTGGAGATTGGAATGTATCCATCGTGATCTCACCCACAGCCATCACCCGGCGCTAAAAGAACTGGTTCGGACGGGAGCCGCCCCTGCTTTGGATACCCAAAGCCTGACCAGGCTGCTGGATCGGGCGGAGGCCAGGCTGGACCTGCCAGCCCCTGCAGACGTTGAAGATTTGAAAGCCCGGTGCCAGCAGCTTTCTCAACCTCAATTGGAGATGGAAGCCAGAATATGCGGCATCGGGGAAGGAGAGCTCGACTGGAACCCGGAGTTGTCTGCCTGCAGCGGATTAATGCAGTTCATCAGGGAAAGTTCAGGTGAAAACAGTGCGGGAAGGTACCGCTGGCTGCCGCTCAGCTTGCGGGCAAAGCACGGAGTCAACCAGGATGCTGTTTTGCGCAAGCCTCGGTCTGGCCCGGTTGTCGAACTGTTTTCTGAAATGATGAATATCGGGATTGAGTGGGGTACCAAATGCTCCGGGCAACGGGAGCACCGTCCAGCCACCCGGTCAAAATTGCGCCACCTTCACGTCATTTCCGGCCTGCATTTACGGAAACTGAAGCGGCTGAAGAAGCTGAGCCCTGACCGTCATCCCTTTGAATTGGGTCGACTGGGTCCTGGGGATCTGCTGGCTGCCTGGAACTCGGCACGCAGAAATACGTGAAACCGACTTACAAAGTCCTGAGATAATCAGGCAGCGGAATGTTCATCGTCATGTCCGGAGCATCCAGCGCTTCGTCTGTGATCAATCGAAAAGGCACAACACCGGCCCAAACCGCGGCGTCGATATCCGACGCGGCATCACTGGGCGGTCCGCTGCGGCTCTTGATACTGAAAGCTTCAATGGGCAGGGAAAGCAGGGTCGTTGCATTCAGTTCCTTGCGGGTAGAACCACGCAACTCGACGCGGCGGCCGGGAGCAAGATGTTCCACCAGGATATCCAGGCCACGATTTTTTTGCTCCAGGTCAGAAATCTCGCAGGCTGAGCCAAAAATCATCAGGGAACGATAGTTCATAGAAGAATGAAAGGCGGATCGGGCCAGAACCAGTCCATCCAGATGTGTGATGGTGACACAACAGGGCAGCCCGCCGGTAAGGTTAAGCATGACTCTGCTGACGACCGAACCATGCAGCAGCAGATTTTTTCCATCCCTTCCCAGCGCCATGGGAATGACATAGGGTTGTTCATCCAGTGTGAATCCCACGTGGCATATCCGTGCTTCATCAATGATCGAGCAGGCGAGATCAAAGTCCTGGCTGCCGCGCTCAGGCAGTCTTCTCAATCGTGTGTCGGCTTGAACAGTCATGTTTTCATAATCCCTCGTAAGCTAGAATCCAAGGATACACTGAGCAGGCAATGTTTACCGGCGTGAATAAACGGGCGAAAAACTTACCGAATATTACTTCCGATTTTGATCGATTTGTGAAAAAGGTCTGGCAAGTCGTGCAAGGCATTCCGCGTGGCCATGTTCTGACTTACGGAGAAGTCGCTCGCCTCGCCGGAATGAGCCGTGCCGCCCGGCGGGTGAGTCAGGCAATGCGACGGGCGCCCAAAGGAATGACGCTGCCCTGGCACCGGGTAGTCAACGCTCAGGGAAAGATTTCATTACCCGAAGACAGCTCTGGTTTTCGCCGGCAAAAAGAACTGCTGGAAAACGAAGGCATCGTGTTCCTGAACGGCAAGATTGATCTTGATCGATTCGGCTACCAGGGCGCCCTCGATCATCTGTTGTGGGGCGAGCCCCCGTGGTGACCGGGGGCGCCCCTGATCTTGAGAAGCAGCAGTCATTGATTTCCGGAATCCAAAAAACCTGGCGGAAGATCCGTTCCCGATTCTGGCTTTCACTGGCATTAGATGTTTTGCTTATTGCCGTCGTCTTTTTTGCCATTCACAGCTGGCAAACTCGGTATCTTCTCAATGACGAAGCCGCGCCGGAAACCCTGCTCGCTCTGCTGGACGGCAGTGGTGTCCGCAGTGCGACCAACAAAGGCGAGCCCGGGGTAGTATATTTTTTCGCGCCCTGGTGTTTCTATTGCCGGACCAGCATCGGCAATCTTGACAGTCTCGTTGCCGATGGCCGGATCGCCTGGGCCACTGCGATTGCTCTCGACTACGCCGATTCCGGTGAGGTTCAGGAGTTTGTCGACGAGACGGGCATTGATCTACCGGTACTGATGGGCACCGGCAGGACCGCATCTGATTGGTCGATCAGGGCGTTTCCGACCTATTACGTGATTGATGCCGACGGCGCCATCAGCAGCCGGTCAGCTGGCTACTCGACTACAATCGGATTGTGGATTCGCTACAAGCTGCTACATATTTACAAAAGTGCTTTTGCGTGATGTCTGAGATGGTCTTCCATGAAGGTGGAGATGAAAAAATAACTGTGGTCGTAACCTTCCTGCATCCGGAGTTCCAGCGGATAATGGCTGGCGATGCACGCCTGTTCGAGGGCGCCCGGTTTTAACTGGTCGGTCAGCCATTCATCGGCGCTGCCCTGGTCGATCAGCAGGGGCAGATTTTCCTTCGCGTCGCCAATCAACAGGGCGGCGTCGTACTGAGTCCAGTCATTGCGGTCTTCGCCCAGGTAGCTGGCCAGTGCTTTTTGCCCCCAGCTACAGTCCGAAGGGTGACAGATGGGGGCGAAAGCGGAAACTGAGTGGTACATGCCCGGGTTTCTGAGATAACAGACCAACGCGCCATGACCGCCCATTGAATGACCACTGATACCGGACTTCCCGGTGACCGGAAAGTGCTCGTTTATCAAATTGGGAAGTTCCGAGGTGACGTAATCGAACATGTGATAGTGACGCGACCACGGTTCCTGCGTTGCATTGACATAAAAGCCGGCGCCGGAGCCGAAATCGTAACTATCATGCTCACCGGGGAAGTCAGTGCCACGGGGGCTGGTGTCCGGACAGACGATGGCCAGCCCCAACTCGGCAGCCACTCGCTGGGCGCCTGACTTGATCATGAAATTTTCGTCGGTGCAGGTCAGGCCGGACAGCCAGTAGAGAACGGGAACCGGGGCCTTGCTTGCTTGCGGTGGCAGAAAGATGCCAAAAATCATGTCGCAGTCGCAGACTTCCGAGCGATGCTGCACCCGCCGGATTTCGCCACCGAATGAGGCGGTTGTTGAGAGGGTTTTCATAAGGCCTGCCTGTTCAGTATATGACGACCGATCGGATGCTTTTACCTTCGTGCATCAGGTCGAATGCCTGGTTGATGTCTTCCAGTCCCATGGTGTGGGTGACCATGTCATCGATATTGATTTTTCCGGCCAGGTAATTATCGACATACCCGGGTAGTTCTGACCGCCCGCGTACGCCACCGAAGGCGGTGCCGCGCCACACCCTTCCGGTAACCAGTTGGAACGGGCGGGTGCTGATCTCCTGGCCGGCGCCGGCCACCCCGATGATCACGGACTCGCCCCAGCCTTTGTGGCAACACTCCAGAGCGGACCGCATCAGGTTCACGTTTCCGACGCATTCGAAAGAGTAATCAGCACCACCGTCTGTCAGGTCGACGATCACATCCTGGATCGGCTGGTCGTAATTTTTCGGATTGACGAAATCCGTGGCGCCCAGCATCCGGGCCATTTCGAACTTGTCCTCGTTGATATCAACGCAGACAATGCGGCCAGCCTGTGCCATCACGGCGCCCTGGATCACGCTGAGGCCGATGCCGCCAAGGCCGAATACTACGACAGTTGAGCCAGGCTCGACTTTCGCAGTATTCAGAACAGCACCAATGCCGGTAGTAATTCCACAGCCCAGCAGGCAGACCTTGTCCAGCGGCGCTTCCTTATTGATTTTCGCAATGGATATTTCGGGCAGAACGCTATATTCGGAAAAGGTCGATGTACCCATGTAGTGATAGATGGTCTGGCCGTTTTTCGAGAACCGGCTGCTGCCGTCCGGCATCAACCCCTGGCCTTGCGTGGCGCGTATGGCCTGGCAAAGATTGGTTTTACCTGACCGGCAGAAACTGCATTCGCCGCATTCGGGAGTATAAAGGGGAATGACATGGTCACCCGCCTGCACACTGCTGACACCCGGGCCTACCTCTTCAACTATTGCTCCGCCTTCGTGGCCAAGTACCGCTGGAAAAATGCCCTCGGGGTCTTCTCCGGAAAGGGTGAAGGCATCGGTATGACAAACGCCGGTGGCTACATTACGGACCATAACCTCGCCTTCACGCGGGCCTTCAACATCAATCTCTTCGATACTCAGTGGTTTTCCTGCTTCCCAGGCGACTGCAGCTCTTGATTTCATGGCTTTCCCTTATTCTTCAGAAAATGGTTTAGATAAGTATAGCGGGTCATTTGAAAAACGGCCGCAGAAGCGACCGTTTTTTACCTGTCCATTATGTAAGCTTCAGCCCTTTAACAGCTCGCTGATGGGATTCTGGTGATGCAAGTGTAAATCCCTTTGCGGGTAAGGGATGTTGCAACCTGCCGCTTCGAGCTCAATCTTGCCTTGTTCGAGCAGGTCGGAATAAACGGTCCAGTAATTTTCGCTCATCACCCAGGGCCTGACAGAAAAATCTACACTGCTGTCGCCGAGGTTTGAAACAAAGATCTTGCAAGCGGGATCGTCCAGGATCATCGGGTGTCGTTCACATATTTTCTCCAGCACGCCGCGTACGACCTTGAGGTCGTCGTCGTAACCGACACCGAATACCAGGTCCACCCGGCGCTGATCGTTGGCCGAGTAGTTGGTGATCGTAGCTGCTCCGACCTGTCCGTTCGGAATCATGATTTGCTTGTTGTCCGGAGTGGTGAGAATGGTGCTGAAAATCCGCACTTCGGTCACTGTCCCCGAAACGCCGGCAGCTTCCACGAAATCACCTTTTTTGAAGGGGCGGAACAACACCAGCATCACGCCGGCCGCGAAGTTTCCTAGCGAATCCTTGAGCGCCAGGCCTACAGCGAGGCCGGCGGCGCCGAGGACAGCCAGCAAGGATGTTACCGGAACGCCGAGAATATCGAGGGCCGCAAGGATAACGGCAACCAGAAGAATGGCGTATACGATGTTGGCGAGGAAATTAATAAGGGTTTCATCGACTTCCGCGCGTATCATAAGATTACGAACGAGGCTCGTGATTTTCTTTGCGACCCACTTCCCGACGATATAGACGACCAGGGCCAGAAGGATTTTTACAGCCCAACCCACAATCACCGGGACGAACGATTCAGTAACAAATTCCATTATTGCCTCCTACCAGGACAACTGAAAAAATCAAGACGGTCAGGATATGTCTCTGCCCGGTTCCAGAAACTGCTCCATTTTGTCGGCGGTTTGCGCGACGTTTCTGATGGTGTAATCCAATTCCTGTTCACCAACAAATGCATAGGGCAGGTTTTCGCACATCTTGATATAGGGCACACCATCCAGGTCGCCGACCGCAAGATAGCCTACCCGTTGGGTGAGATTGATCCGCAGGCATTTTTCAGCATCCAGATCTTCCAGCGGCGCCACCGGGGTTTCAACCCGCAATACACGACGGCCATCGGCTGTTTCGAGTTCGGCCAGGAAAATGCTTTGCCGGCGGTCGTTGCCCTTGATGGCATATTCGAAGCTGACAATGAACGGTTCGTCAGTTCTCAGTTCGTACAGATCAAGAATATGTTTCCGGACTTCGGAAAAGGTTTCCATATTTTCTCCAGCTTATCCGGCGCCGCTATTTCGGCGCCAGTCTGACCGCGCCATCCAGTCGGATGGTGGTGCCATTCAGATAGGGGCTTTCAATGATATTTCCTGCCAGCACTGCAAATTCTTCAGAACGTCCCAGGCGGGAGGGGAAGGGGATGGATGCGGACAGGGATTCCTGTATGTGCTCGGGCATCCCGTCGACCATTGGGGTCCAGAAGATGCCCGGTGCGATGGTCATGACACGGATTCCGAAACGGGAAAGTTCCCGCGCCATGGGCAGGGTCATGCCAACCAGGCCGCCCTTCGAAGCAGCATAAGCTGCCTGGCCGATTTGGCCTTCATAGGCCGCTACCGAGGCTGTGTTGATAATGACACCCTTCTCGCCGTCTTCCATTGGGTCATTGTGCTGCATCACGCTGGCGGCCGCTTTGGCCACGTTGAAGCTGCCGACCAGGTTGACGTTGATCGTCGTGGCAAAAAACGAAAGCGGCATAGGGGCTTCCCGCCCGAGTACCCGGCCGGCGCCAATAATGCCTGCGCAGTTCATTGCAACATTCAGTCCGCCGTTGATTTCGGCCACTTGCTCAACTGCTGCAATGACGCCTTCTTCAGATGTGACGTCGGTACGCAGGTATTTCGCGCCCACCTCCGATTCAGCCGTCGCGCCGGCTTCGTCGTTGACGTCCAGCATGACCGCCTTGCCGCCATTGGCGATGATATGGCTTGTAACGGCCAGTCCAAGGCCCGAAACGCCTCCGGTCACCAGTGCTTTAACCTGGTTTAACTGCATGGGGATCACTCCTTCCTGAATTTGATGGTTCAGTTTACCTTTTTGATGGCAAATTCGCTAAAGTTCTATGGCCAATGCAACGGCTTCACCGCCACCAAGGCACAGAGATGCAACCCCTCGCTTCAGGCCGCGCTTGCGCAGGGCATGGATCAGGGTCACCAGGATGCGGGCGCCGGAAGCGCCGATCGGATGACCAAGCGCACAAGCACCGCCGTTGACGTTTACTTTTTCATGGTCGAGCCGGTTATCGGCCATGGCTGCCATGGTCACCGCAGCGAAGGCTTCATTGATTTCGAACAGGTCGACATCGTCCATGCCCCAGCCCGCCTTTTCAACCACCTCGGCAACAGCGGTCGAGGGTGCGGTGGTAAACCATTCGGGTTCGTGTGCGAAGGTTGCGTGGGCAATGATTTTGGCCAGCGGTTCGAGCTTGAGTCGCTCCGCTTTCTCTTGCGTCATCAACACGGTGGCGGCGGCCCCGTCAGAAATTTTGGACGCGTTCGCCGCCGTTACCGACCCATCCGGCTTGAATGCGGGCCGCAGCGTGGGAATTTTTCCAATATTGCAGCGGTGTGGTTCTTCGTCTTCGTTGACAACATGTTCCGCGTGTCGCTCGCTGACCGTGACCGGTACGATTTCATTCACGAAGTCGCCCTCATGCAGCGCGCGCTGTGCCCTCTCGACTGAGGCCACTGCGAAACCATCCTGATCGACGCGGGAGAATCCGTACTTGTCTGCACACATCTCGCCGAACATACCCATCATCTGCTGGTCATAAGGACTCTGTAAGCCGTCCCAGAACATGTGGTCCAGCGCCTTGGCGTGTCCCATGCGCAGGCCGCCGCGCGCCTTGGGCAGCAGATAGGGTGCGTTGGTCATCGACTCCATGCCACCGGCAATAACCACTTCCGATGATCCTGCCCTGATCGCATCATGACCGAGCATGACCGCTTTCAATCCGGAACCACAGACTTTGTTCACCGTCGTACAACCCACCGAGGTAGGGAGCCCCGCTTTCAGCGATGCCTGGCGGGCCGGCGCCTGGCCCAGGCCGGCCGGTAATACGCAACCCATGATGACTTCGCTGACGTCGGCGCCGTCAATGCCGGCATGTCTTAATGCACCATCAATGGCGGCGGCGCCAAGATCAATGGCGCTGGAATTACTGAACTGGCCCTGGAAAGAGCCGATGGGTGTCCGCTTGGCGCCGACAATCACTACTGTACGATCAGACATTCGAAAATCTCCGCAGAATCAGAAACGAATTGCTTTGTTACTTTGTATGGGCGCACGGGCCACGGATCAATGTTTTCGATCACGTCCCGGGAAGCGGTGAGGTTTACCCATGAACGGCATTTTCAGCTGACCCAGGGTAGCAATACGCTCTTCAGCCATTCGGTCGGCGGCCTGCCAGGTCGGAATACCGTCGCGTTCGGCGATACTGAAAATCCTTCCAAGGTTGTAATAGATCGTCCGGGTCATCCTTAACGCGCGTTCGTGGTTCCAGCCTTCGAACTCGATGGAGACATTCATCAGGCCGCCGGCGTTAACCGCGTAATCCGGCGCATACAGAATACCCCGTTTCTCCAGTTCATTGCCCGCCTCGTTGTTGGCCAGTTGGTTGTTGGCCGGACCAGCGACAATCTT
>CALDVW010000018.1 GCA_937924405.1 uncultured Lysobacterales bacterium | reverse complement strand
AGCGCCAGCGTGTAGCTGTCGACATGCGTTTCCGGCCGGGTGTGAAAAAGGGTTGTGAAATCATACTGTAACCCTGCTCCGTTTTGCAGTCGCTGGGTGAGGATGCTGCTGACCCGGGTGCGGAATCCTTCCTCGTCACTTTTTTCCCCGCGCCAGCGCCCATCGAAAGTCTGCCTGAAAAAGAACCTTTCGCCTATCAGGAAATTGAAATCCATGCGTGAAATGGTATTCCAGTAACTGTTGGTCTGATAGCGCACTACCTGGGTAAAGTAAAAGGATTTCCTTTTGCCCATGGGCGCCAGGTACCGGACCCGGGGCCCGATGTATCCGGCGAATTCATCGAATTTGACTCCGACGCTCAGGCTGGTTACCCACTTTTTCGTTCGCCGGCCGAAGAACTGCAGTCCGATGACCGGATCCTGCGAGGCATCGTCAACCGAGTCGCCAAAACTGTCGACTGCGTCGTCGCTCCCGATCACGAGGCTGGTTTTGCGGGTGAAATTCGGCAGGTTGAGCTTGATCCTTAGCTTCAACCGGGCCCCGGTTCCATCTTCTTTAGTATAGTTGAGCTCAGGTCGGATGCGGACCAGGGTGTTCGCGCTCTCGGCTTCATAATTCGAGTTGCTGAAAAAGGAGTCCACCCATTGCGAGGCCCGCAAAACCTGGCTGTCGATGGCATCTTTTTGACGATCGAGGATGGTTTCCTCTTTCTTGCTTTGCTCGTTCGTCGCGTCCATAGCCGCCACGTCGTCACCGGGTTCCTGGCCGGGGCAAGTTGCCGGCAATGCCAGTATCAGCAACAGCAGCAGCCTGTTTGTCATCGTTTTAGATCGCTCAAGGCACGAATCGCTCAAACCGTTCCTCGCCGGTTTCCACGTCATTTCCATACAGCTCAATGTATTCAACGCTGGTCGACATGCCTTTGCCCGTGGCGTGGATGAAAATCTTTTCGACAAATGAGGCTGCCCCGTCGATTTCTGCAGTCGCACGGTACTCGGACCCTTCCATTTTTACGGTAATCCGGCGACCGATTTCGGCCTTCATATCCAGCTTCGCGATGTTCCTGTCGCGTTCCAGGGTTGCATCGAAACCATAAGCGAAAGTCTTTTGAACCCAGCTTAGTTGCTGAACCTGCCCCTTGTCAGCGAGGCGAATCCAGTAAGCAACCACCGGTTCCTTTTTCAGCAGGCGGCCATCCGGGTCGATTTGCGCATCGTACTGGATGATGTTGGCGTTGGTGTTACGCTCAATTTTGAACAGCGGGGCGCGGCCGGGTTCACTACCGAAAACGACCACCGGCAAAATGATCAGGCAGATTGAAATCAGCAGGGCGCGAAGATTCATGGGAGTTCTGAAAGTCATCAGGTGCATAGCCTGTTTTTACAACGCTTCGTATTCCACCATACGGTAACGATAACGCACAGATGATCGTAACCGCTCCGCCAGCCGCTCATGCAAGCCGGGCGACCAGTCTGTGTAGCGCTCGATAAACGCCGCTGCGCGTTCACGGTCGCCGGCCGCCTGGATGGCCAGGACCTCGCCCAGCATTTTCGTTGCCACGTCCTGGTACACATCGTAATTGATGGTCAATCGCGCCGTCGCTTCATCGAAGCTCAGTGAGCCGTGTTCAAGGAAGTAGTTCATCTGCATTAACTGCATGGTCTGGTAAGGCTGGTCCGCTGTTCGCGGCTGGTTATTCTGCAAAACACGCAAAATACCACCGGCTTGCACCGAGCGCAGCAACTCGTCGCTCATCAGCCCTGCCTGGTTCAGGTGGGCTGAAGTGAACAGTGAGACCAGGTCCGCTTTCATTTCCTCGTAATGGCTTCCCCAGGGCGATAGTGCTTCGTTCAGCTCACGTCCGTCTGCAGTCTTGTCCACACCCAGGTAATGGCCCACTTCGTGCCACAAGGTGCGGTAAAAAGGACCGTCAAGGCTGAGATCTTCCGCCTGTTCCCGGATCACCGCGGCAGTGAACTTTTCCTTGCGGTCACTGAACAGACCCGGGTCGGTCATGATGTTATAACGCAGCAGAATGATGCGGCCGTATTTACGTGAATGGTTGGGATCGTTTGGCAGGATGGAGGCGGTATTGGCGCCGCGCGATTGTCCGAAATCGGCGATGATGTTGTAAACACCCACCGGGATATCCTGCTGAATTTTGCGACCGGCGCCCTCCGGCAAACTGTCCTGAATCGCTTGCAAGCCTTGCAGTGCAGCGCTCAGTTCACGGCTTTTTTCCTCGTCACGGGCCAACAGGCTCAGACTGAACAGTGATTTCACACCGTAAAGGGCGTCGCCGTAGACCTCGTAACTGCCGATCTGGGCATTGAGGTGGTTGAAGCGGCCGCTAACCCAGGCCGCATCGCCGCCTTCATAATCGTCGCTGACCAGATCCCGCGCACGCAGGGACAGGTACGCCGCGAGGTCCGGATCGTCCGCGGCAACATCAACCGCTGCCCCGTTGAGCAAGCCATAGATTTCCATGATGCCCGGCGCCCAGCGCACCGAGTAGGGCAGGGCATAGACGGGGGCGTCATCCTTCCCCGCACTCAGCGAAACCAGCCGCTTGCGCAAACCCGGATGAAGGCCGTCAAGAAGCGGGTATTGGTCCAGCGTGCCAAGATCTGTTTGAAGATTCTGCTCAGAGGTCTCACGCACAACAGTTCGCACACCCAGTAATCCGCTGACCAGTTCCGGCCGTGCTTCCAGCAGGAGATCCATCTTCTCGCGGCTCATGCCAGGCGGGTAAACATTCTTGCCCGGCTCTTCCGCAGTGACCGGCAGGAACGGTACACGCCTGTTATCCAGGGTGCTGGCGATCGGGCCTTTGAACATGTAATAGAGATCCAGCAAGTCCCCGGTGTGCCTGGCGCCCCCGTGAAGATTCTGCAGAGCCTGCAAAGAGGCCAATGCTTCAGGGTGCATGGAGTCCTGGTACAGACGATTCATGATGGCGCCGGCCTTTAACAGTTTCTCTACCGCGGCCCGCTCCCCGTCACTCAGTACCGAAAGATCCGGGTCCAGCATTACACGCCGGGTTTTGTCCAGAATCTCAGCAGCCTGTGCCTGGGTCCAGTAATTTTCGGGCAGGGACTGCGCAAATGCAGCGCACGATATAAGACTCGTGAACAGGGTCGCCGTGGTGATTAATTTGAGTGATTTCATCAGGCAACTTTCACCAGATTGGTCACGAAAGTCAATAACGAGAGTCAAGCAGGATGTTAGTGGCGCCGGGTTCGAGGGATAAGACCCATGCTACCCGGAGCCGCCACGGGCTCCGGGTAGTGAGATTCCATTAACTACTCGACGATATTGCCATCTGAATTCATGATGACAACCGTGCCCAGATTCATCTGGCGGATTTCGGCTTCAATTTTTTCACGATCGCCAACGATGAGCCAGGTGAGTTTTTCGGGATGCATGACTTTTTCGGCCGCACCCTGGACACTTTCAAGATTCAGTGATTCGTACTGGCGCTTGAGGGAGGGTACATAATCGTCCGCGCGGTCAAAGCGCTGGTTGGACAACAACGACCCCATGACCGCGGCGCCGGTTTCAAACTGCCCCGGCAAGCTGTTCACGCTGTTGCGCACGCTCTTGTTCAACTCTTCAGGCGTTGCCGGCGCCGTGGACAGGTAGTCACCGTACTCCCGGACCAGTTCCTGTAGAGAATCACTCGTGCGATCAGTCTGTACGGGGGCGTAAGTCATCCACATGCGTTGCCCGCGCGCATCGGGCATGAACGTGAACGCACCGTATGCCCAGCCCTTGTCTTCGCGCAGATTCATGTTCACCCTGGCGGTGAACTGGCCGCCGATGATGTCATTCATGGTCCGAATGGCAAGATTGTTGTCAACACCGGAAGAGGGCGCTACGTGGCCGGCCAGAATGAGCGACTGTGGTGAACCGGGCTTGTCGATGATCACGACACGCCCCTCGCCGGCGATTTCAATCTCGGCCAGGTTTTTCCGTGGCAGGGCGCTTTTGTCTTCACGCCATTTACCAAAAGTCTTTTCCAGCAGTGGCTTGATTTCATCCATACTGGTATCGCCGACCACGAAAATGGTGCCATTGCTGGGCCGAATCCATGTCTTGTGGAACTCGACCAGGTCGTCCCGCTTCAGGCTGCCGATGGATTCCCTGGTACCCGAGCCGGTCAGCGGAATGCCATAGGCGTGATCTTCACCGAATATCAACGGCGGCAGATTGCGCAGCGCCAATTGCACCGGCTGGGTCTTCTCCTGCTCGATGCTGGCCAGCCAGCGTTGCCGCAACCGCTCAATTTCGCTGTCTTCGAATGCCGGATTCCGGAGGATGTCGGCGAATAGCTCAACCGAAGGCTCCAGCCTGGACTTAAGCGCATTCAGGCGGGCGGTCGACATATCCAGGTTCGAGCCGGTGGTAATCTGCGCGCCCAGCATTTCCGATTCAGCACTGATTTCCAGTGCGTTGCGGGATCGGGTGCCCTCGTCCAGCATGGCCAGGGTGAAGCTGGCGGAACCCAGCTTGCCGAACGAATCGGCCGCGTAGCCGGCGTCAAATTGCACGGCTACATTGACCACAGGAACGGTGTGACGTTCGGCCAGCACCACTTTCATGCCATTGGTCAACTCCGATCGCTGGATTTCCGGAAATGCCAGGTCGGACATGGCGCCGACGGCGGGCAGGCCGAGGCTGCGATCCACGCTCGAGGTCAGCGTTTCGTGCTCGCCAAATGGCAACACATCGAGCTGGTAACGGCTCTTTCCCAGCCACTGGCTTGCGGCGGCTTGTACTTCGTCCGTCGTTGCCGTATTCAGCCAGGTCATCGCCTGTTTGAAGAATACCGGGTCACCGGCATACAGCTCACCCCGCGCTAGCGCGGTGGCCTTGCCGTTGAAACCGCCAATCTCCTCCAGTCCGCGAATGCGGGCGGCATTGATCTTGGTCTGCGCACGCTCGAGCTCGGCGCTGCTTGGGCCTTCCGCCAGGAATCTTTCCATCTCGCGGTCGATGATCACGTTGACCTCATCCAGCGAAGCTTCCGGCTTGAGGGTGACATCAATGGAAAACATGCTGGCCAATTGATGTTCTTCGACATCGACATTGACGGTGACTGCCAATTGGTCCTGGTAAATAAGCGCCTGGTACAGTCTCGAATTTTTGCCATCGCCCAGGATGCTGGCGGCCAGGTCCAGCAGGAAGCGTTCACGGGTAGTGCGGCCAGGTACGGCCCAATAGCGGTAGCTGCGTATTTGCGGGACCCGGTCATACAGAATTTCGCTGACATCGCTGGGTAGTTCCGGCACCTGGGCGTTCATACGCCTGATGGGCGGACCAGCAGGAATATGGCCAAAATACTTCTCTGCCAGGGGACGGGCCGTAGCGGCATCAATATCTCCCGCCAGCACCAACACCGCGTTGGCGGCCCCATAATATTCCTTGAACCACTGGTGCACGTCTTCAAGCGAGGCCGCTTCGAGATCGGCCATGGAACCAATAGTGCTATGCCGATACGGATGTCCGGCCGGAAACAGGCCCTCCAGCACACGGTATTCAACCAGACCATAAGGCTGGTTGTCACGCTGGCGTTTTTCGTTTTGTACTACGCCGCGCTGATTGTCCAGTTTTTCCTGGGTCACGGCGCCCAGCAAATGCCCCATGCGGTCCGATTCCATCCACATGGCCATGTCCAGCGCCGGCGTGGGTACATTCTGGAAATAATTGGTGCGGTCAAACCAGGTTGTGCCATTTTGTGCCGTGGCGCCGACCTGTTCGAATGGTTTGAAAAACTCGTCGTTGTAATTTTCCGAACCGTTGAACATCAGGTGCTCGAACAAGTGGGCAAAGCCGGTTTTGCCTTCCGGTTCATCCTTGGAACCTACCCGGTACCAGACGCTGACTGCCACGATTGGCGCCTTGCGGTCTTCATGGACAATAACGGTCAAGCCGTTATCCAGTGTGAACTTTTCGTAGGGAATATCGACTTCCGGCACATCGGGGGCTGCCCAGGCGCTGGTGGCAAAAACTACGGTAATAATGGAAATAGCGGCGGTTAGGTTCCGCCGGATCCGGCTGAATTTCATAGGGTTGATTCTCCGTCGTTCGGGACTGCAAATTTGGGGCCAATGATGCCGATTACCTCCCTGGTTGAACAGGGCCAAAAGTACCGCCATTAATTTACCACCTCAATCTGGAGTAGAATTCCGAAGATTCAAGGTTAAAAAGGTTCCTGGGGAGTGGGGATTGTGAATGACGAGATAAGAAACCAGCAAAATTCATTCATCGTGGTGTAATTTTCCTTTGACTCATGTCTGAGACATCATTTCGTTTAAAGTTACGCGACTTCGTCCGCGAGTTGCGGCGCCGCAAAGTCATACGCGCGATGTTGGCCTACGCGGTTGCCGGTATTGGTATTGCTGAAGGAGCGGCTATTTTCCTGCCGCCGCTTGGGGTTCCCGAATGGGTGCCCAGCACGATTTCAGTGATTGTAGTTCTGGGCTTTCCGGTGGCAATGGTGCTTGCCTGGGTGTTTGACATCGTGCCTGACGAGGCGGTGAAGACCGAATCTGTCGACAGCGATACTTCGGTCGACAGCGGTTCGAAAGGCAGCAAACTCCTTTCCGCCAGCCGGATGGAAGGCCAGCATCTTGGTCATTACGATATTCAGGACCGCCTCGGGGTTGGCGGCATGGGCGTGGTTTACAAAGCCCGTGATACCCGTCTGGATCGCATAGTGGCGTTCAAGGTTTTGTCCGATCACCTGCTTGCGGATGCAGATGCGGAGGAGCGCTTCCTGGTAGAAGCAAGGGCTGCAGCAGCGCTGGATCATCCGAACATCTGCACCATTCACGAGGTCGGTGAAACCGATGATGGCCGTTTTTATATCGCCATGCAGTATTACGAAGGCGATACGCTGCGGCAACTCATCGAACAGGGTCCCTTGCCACCGGGGCAAGCACTGGATATAGCCGCGCAGATCAGCCGAGGGCTGGTAAAGGCTGCCGGGCAGGGGATCATTCACCGTGACATCAAGCCGGCCAACATCATAATGACGGCAGACGGCACAGTGAAGATTGTCGACTTCGGATTGGCCAAATATGGCGGGATCGGGGTAACGAAGACGGGTGCGGGCGTCGGAACCATCGCCTATATGAGCCCCGAGCAAACCCGCGGAGACCCGGTTGATCAGCGCACTGACATCTGGTCGCTCGGTGTGGTGCTCTATGAAATGTTGTGCGGTGTGCGGCCTTTCCATGGTGGCAGCGACCAGGCCATCATCCATTCCATACTGAGCACTGAACCCGAACCGATCACAAAACAGATTCCGGCGACTCCAGCCAGCATCCTGAACGTGATAGAGCGAGCTCTGCACAAGGATCCGGAACGGCGCTATCCGGATGCTGCGGCGATGCTGGACGACCTGGAAAGTCTGCTCAGCGATCCCACCTGCCTGGTTTCACTCGACTCGTCACCCAGCCTGCCGCCGGAAGGGGAGCGCCGCCGCGTCACGGTAGTGGCCTGCTCGATCAGTGGATTTGATTCCTTGCTCGAAACGCTGAACCCTGAGGAAATTGAGTCGACGCTGGAGGATTTAGGCGGCAGCTTAAAATCCATCGTGGAAGATTACGGTGGTGAAGTGAATGAATTTTCAGAAGACAGCGCCATTGCGCTGTTTGGCGTTCCCATCACGCATGAAGATGACAGGCTGCGCGCGGTCAGGGCCGCGCTCGAGATCGCGGCCAGTGATTCACGCGGGAAAGACATACCGCAAGGAATCGAACTGCGATTTGCGGTCGGATCCGAGCTGGTTGCGATTCGCGCCACCGAGTCGGGTGACCGGCGTTATCGAGTGGGCGGCACGGTCATTCGAGACTCCGTTCGCCTCGCCGCAGCGGCTGCCGCCGGTGAAATTCTGATTCCCCCCGATCTTGCGCGGATTGTCGAATCATTCGTTTCTGTGGAGGAGCGGGCTGCCGTTCAACTTTCGCCGGATCAGCCGGCCATCAAACCACTTGCGGTGTTGGGTGAGTCGGACGGCGCCAACCGCCTCGATGCATCGATGTCCGGTAATCGCACTCAACTGGTTGGGCGCGGCAATGAACTATCCACTCTCGGGCAGGCGCTTGAGGACGCCCAATCAGGTACGGGCAGGCTGGTGACCGTATCAGGTGACGTTGGTGTCGGAAAAAGCCGGCTGCTGTTTGAATTCTGGAAGCCTTTGAAGGGCTCGGGCGTCCGATCCACATTGGGTCGCTGCCGGGAACGCGGGAACCTGACGCCTTTACTGCCATTCATTGACAGCGTAAAAGACATGCTGGACTTGACCAATGTGCTGCCCGAGGACGCCCATGACGAGGTCGTAAACAAAATGCGGAGCCTGGCACCGCAACTCGAAGACCACATCCCGGCCATACTTCACGTACTTTCAATCGACAGCGAGCAGTTCCAGCTTCCTTCCTATCTGAAAGGTGAAGACCTGCAGGCCGCACTGGGTGAGGCGTTGATTTCAGTTTTCACACTGGCCTCGA
Source organism: uncultured Lysobacterales bacterium (assembly GCA_937924405.1). Lineage (GTDB taxonomy): Bacteria > Pseudomonadota > Gammaproteobacteria > Xanthomonadales > SZUA-36 > JAHEFT01. The sequence goes on along the minus strand of CALDVW010000018.1, from coordinate 5,471 downwards.
CCGGGCAACCGCAGGTGATGCTGCTGGAAGACTGGCACTGGGCGGACGAAAGCTCCAGGGAAGTGCTTTATCAGTTGCACGAAATGGTATCAGCCCACTCCCTGATGGTGATCGTTACATCCAGACCCGAACATTCGGGCGGTTCACCGCTTCCAACCGGGGATCTTCACCTGGAGCTGGCGCCACTGAGTGGCGGGCCGGCCGCCGAGATGATGAGTGCATCGCTGGCCGGTGCGCAGGTGCCCGCTGAACTTGCTGAACGGATTGGCGAGAAGACCGGAGGCAACCCATTTTTCATCGAGGAGCTGTGCCGTACATTGTTCGAATCAGGAGCACTTGTTATCGAGAACGGTGAAGCGAGGTTGTCTGAAAGCGCAGACCAGTTACTGATTCCCGATACGGTCCAGGCCGTACTCAAAAGCCGCCTCGAACGGCTGGACCCGGAGGCCAGGGAAGTACTGCGTTGCGCCGCCGTTATCGGGCAGCAGTTCGGCCTGGGCTTGCTTAGCCGCGTGGTTCCTTCAAGTTCCCGGGTCGAAGACACTTTGCAGACACTCCGGTCTGCAGGATTGATTCAACGGACAGGGCTTTTGCCGGAGCCCGTTTTCCGCTTCAAACATGCCCTCACTCTCGATGTAACCTACGAGAGCCTTCTGGAGCGCCAGAGAAAGGAGCGGCATGCCCTGGTCGGAGAAGCCATCGAGGATCTCTTTGCCGGCCAACTGGAGGAGCATTCAGCGAAGCTGGCGGTGCATTTCGCTGCGGCGGAATTCTGGGACAAAGCGATCCAGTACGGACTGGCGGCAGCAAAAAGAGCCGAGAGCCTGTGGCGCTTGCCCGAGGCGGCAGCGACGCTGGAAAGAGCGCGAGACTGGATAGGGCTCAGTACCAAGTCCCCTGCCGAAAAATCATCTCTGCTGATCAGCCTGTTACTGGACCTCGAGCGCCACCTTGAGAAGCTGGGCAGGCGTAACGAGCAGCAGGCCATCATAAATGACCTGAAGGATCTTCTGCCACCTGATGTGCCTTCGAAAGAGTTCGGCGAGGTTTGTGTGCGGCAGGGCGATCTTTTCACCCTGTTGTCGCGATTCGATGACGCGCGGTTGCCTCTCGAAACCGCGATCGAGATTGCCGGGCAGCTGGAAGACTCCGAATTACGGGAAAAGGCTATAAGAAGCCTCGGTCACACACTCTGGCGTGAAGGCAAATATGAAGAGGCAGTGCCGTGGCTTGAGAAAGCGGTGGAGCACAGCCGCGAAGGCAGTGATGACAGCCGACTGGTCAGGGACCTGTGTAATCTCGGGCGGGCTCTGCGCTGGCTGGAAGAGTGGGATTCTGCCAAAGAGATTGCTGACGAAGCCCTGGGAATTGCCAATCAAACCGGCAGTCCGGTCAACCAGCTTTATGCATACAATTTCATGGGTCATTTGCTGCGCGTGATGGGGCGGACGGACGATGCCATCACGGCATTCGAAGAAGGAAGCTTACGCGCACACGAAGCTCACATTCCCGCCCGGGAAGCGTTTTGTAAACTGGGGGTGGCTGCCATTTACATGGAGCAGGGACGGCTCGACGAGGGCCTGGAGTCATACCATCAGTCCGTTCACCTGGCGAGGCGCGCGAATCGTGCCGACCAACTGGCACAATCTCTGGTTCTTTTGGCCGAAGGCCTGGTCACTTGTGGAAAAATAGAAGAGGCGATTCCCAATTTCGATGAGGCCGTTGGGGTGTTACGCCGTATTGGCACCGAGGAGCCGCTGGCCTCGGCTCTGGTCCAGTTGGCAACTGCCCAACAGCACGCGGGACGGGGCGAGGCGGAAGCAACCTGGCGCGAGGTGGTGGAATTGCAGGAGCGGCTGGCCGGTTTGCGCCGCGCCGCGGACCGCTCCGAGGCCCATTGGCTCTACCGCCGGTCGTTGTCGCTGGCGACCGAGCTGAAGGACGGGAAAACTGAAGCGCGGATCAGGAACAGCCTTGCACTCCTGGCCTGGCAGGCTGGAGAGATCGACGAAGCCGAAAAGCAGTATCGCAGGGCGGTGGCGTTGCTGCGACGTGATCATGACAGCAAGGATCTGGGTGTTGTCCTGAATGGCCTCGGCGCAGTCCTGACCCAATTGCAGCGGCCAGCTGAGGCGCTCACCATTCTGGAGGACGCGCTCGCCAGCAACCGCGAAAGCGGAAAACGCGAAGCACAGGCGGATAGCCTTTCCGCGCTGGGCGCTGCCGCCCGGTCAACCGGTGACTTGGGGGATTCGATATCCTGGTATCAGCAGTGCGTGGAACTCCGGCGCGACCTCGAAGACCGGGTGGGCGAAGGATGGGCTTTGCAGCGCCTTAGCGAAGTGTCGCGCGAAGCAGGTGAACAACAAACTGCCGACGCATACTCAGCGGCGGCATTGGCCATTGGCCGGGAAGTCGGCGACAGAAGCCTGGAATCACTCGCCGCTAAGGTACAATTACCCGATAAAACGATAGAATCAGAATAACGCTGGACTTGGAGACGCAAATGCCTCGCTATATTATTGAAAGAAACATGAAAGCCGAAAGCCCCGAGCAACTGGCCGAAGTCGGCAAACTATCCGCGGAAGTCTGTGATGACATGGGTGTCATCTGGGTTCGCAGTTTTGTATCCGAAGCGGAAGGAAAGGTCTACTGCGAATACGAAGCCCCAAATCCCGAAGCAATTAAAGAGCATGCCGCCAGAGTCGGTATTCCAGCCGATAAAATCAGCGAAGTGGCAATGGAGATCGACCCGTCAATGTTCCGTTGACAGGCGGGCGCTAAAGCTTCCCTGCTTAGACCGTAAACCGCGATTTTAGCGGCAGCTGTCTTACGCGTTGGCCGGTGGCGGCAAAAATTGCATTGCAAACAGCCGGCGCGAGTGGAGGCAGCGGTGGTTCGCCCAGTCCTCTCGGTTCCCGGTCGCTGTCGATGAAATGAATTTCAATGGTCGGTGCCTGATCGATGCGTAACATGCGATAGTCGTGAAAATTGCTTTGCTCCACGACACCTTCCCGAACCGTAACTTCGCCCATTAGTGCCGCGCTCAGACCTTCGTAGATGGCGCCCTCGACCTGGGCTGCCGCACCTTGCGGATTGATCACTCGCCCACAGTCCACGATCGCGACTACCCGGTCGACTTTCAATTTTTCGCCGTGGATCGAAACCTCGGCAACCTCAGCGACCCAGGAACCCTGGTCGTAACAGGCAGCGATGCCGCGGCCGTGGCGGGTCTGGCCGTCGCGCCAGCCCAGTGGTTGCCGCCACCCGGCCATTTCAACAGCCTTGAGAATGACGGCTCTGAGCCTGGCGGTATCCAGGCTGAATCTCTCGCTTATTCGCACCGACTCTTGTTCTCCGACAAGGCGAAGCAGGAAAGCGGCAGGATCCTGGCCAGCGCGGTGAGCCAATTCGTCGATCGCGCTACAGGCCACGAAAATATTTGCGGAAGGGGCTATGGAACGCCACTGGCCGAGCGGTATCCTCGATGGAATAAAAACGTGTTCCAGCAGGAGGTTCGGTACGAAGCCGGCGGGAAAGGTGTATTGATCCAGTTCGGAATCCCAGGGCGGATCCTCGCGTTCCAGGTAGGCGGTGCGGGAATGACCGGCCAGTTTATGTTGCCAGCTTGCTATCACCCCGTGTTCATCCACTGTGGCCCTGATGCGATGTACCCCGGCAGGACGGAAGTAATCATGGCGTATGTCATCCTCTCGGGACCACACGACCATGACCGGCAGCCCCGATAGTTTCGCGAGCAGAGCCGCTTCAACGGCGAAGTCTGAATAGTAGCGGCGCCCGAATGCCCCGCCTGAACGCATGACATGTACAACTACTGCATCGGCGCTGATGTCCAATGCAGTGGCCACGGTTTCCGCCAATCCACCCGGATTCTGCGTGGGCGCCCACAATTCGGCTTTTCCGTCACTGTATTGAGCCGTACAGTTCATCGGTTCCATCGGTACGTGTGCGAGCAAAGGCACCTGGTATACCTCTTCGAAGCGGTCATCATCCGCCTGGGTCAGGCTTTCAGGATCGCCATCACGGCGGACTTCCACCGCTTCTCTGTCCAGTCCGGCACGGAAGCGTTCATACAGGCTGCCGGTATTCTCGAGTTCCGGCGGATTACGCCAATCCACCTCGAGCGCCCTGGCGCCCTGCATTGCGGCCCAGGTGTTTTCAGCCAGTACCGCGATGCCGGAGACGAAACCCGGGCTGTTGGGCTGAATGATACGACCACCGTATTCTTTGTTCGACAAGGCTAGTACTGCCTTCACACCTGGTACCGCGAGTGTCGCTTCGCTTTTGAATGAAGCAACTTCGCCGTCGCTCACCGGGCTGCGCCGGATCGCTGCGTAGAGCATACCGGGCAGGTTCAGGTCCAATCCGAATAGTGGTTTGCCCGTGATGATGCTTTCTGTATCGACATCACTATGGGAACGGCCAATAACGCTAAAATCGGCCGGCTGCTTGAGCCGAACATCGATGGGGATTCCGAGTTGGGCAGCATCCGCGGCGAGATCGCCATAGGAGCCGGAATACTTACCTGAAGCGTCGAATACATAACCATTGCCGGTACTCAAAGTATCCACCGGCAGCTGCCAGCGGGCGGCGGCCGCCTGCATCAACATTTGTCTGGCTGCCGCCCCGGCCTCGCGCATGGCCCGGTAGTTGAGGCGAATGCTGAGACTGCCACCGGAAAACTGCAAGTCCTGTCCGGGAATCCAGTCGGCTTGGCGTACAGCGATATCCTTGAGGCGGACATCCAGTTCCTCAGCCAGGATCATTGGCAGGCTGGTCTTCACTCCCTGGCCCATTTCCGGGTTCTGAGCAAATAATACGATGTCGCCATCGGAAGAGATGTGCACCAGGGGATGCAGCATAGAGGGATTATTTGTCGCGGATTCGGTGGAAGCGCCCATGTCGCTGTCCGGAAACCGCATACCCAGCAGCAGGCCGGTGCTGCCCATGACACCCAGTTTCAGAAGCTGGCGGCGGGAAATCCGGCCCATTATCCACTCCGGCGGTTCACTGACAGCGTACACTGCTCGATACGCGGTTGTCGCGCTCTTTCGCCCACCGGAGTGTCCCGCACGATAACCTGCTTTGACTAAGATATCTTTAGAATGTGACAGGTTATTTAAACGGTATGCTGCAACCGTGCGTATGATGTTTGACGTATTGAATGAATCGGAGTTAACACCATGAAATCAGCTTTTCTGTTGGGTATCTGCCTGGTCTCGACCGGATTGCAGGCATCGGACTGCGAGTTTGAAAAAAACATCGACCAGACACTGGATCTTTCCGGCAGTGAACAACTGACCGTTTTGGCGGCGGCTGGTGAACTCGGGATCACCGGGGTCAGAGACGGTAGCTCCGCTTCGATCAGGGGCCGGGTCTGTGTCTCGGAAAAAGAATGGCTCGAGCAGACACAAGTGAGAACGCGTGACGGCAAACAGGCGGAAATTGTC
>CALDVW010000017.1 GCA_937924405.1 uncultured Lysobacterales bacterium | reverse complement strand
ATTTGATTCTAAAATTTGAATGAAATACCCAGCGAGTTGAGGAGGATTAAAAGTCGATTTAACAAGTGGTTTTGCATCAATAAAGTGGACGGTTGAGTTAAGTCCACGAAGCGGAACTGATTGCATAACATCGGTTACGGCATCATTGCGGCCAGGCCACAAAAGAAACCCATTCTGGCTGATCCAAGTCAGCCGGGCAGCCCGCCTTGCAGGCGTATATTGAACTTACACGAATGACTGGATCATTACGGCAGGAAACAAGGTCTTCAACAACTGACTGGAAATAGAAGTGCTGGACAAGAATGAAGAGCGAACCCGCGCCAGCATTACTCAACCAATTGCGCAGTTTCTTCGCACGGGCATGTTTGTCTTCAATCTTTCTCCTTATCCCTCCCGTACTGGCTGACTCATCCACCGCCGGGGATGCCGAGTCCGAGGTCAAGGAACTGCAAAAGATCAGCGTGACCGGCACGCGCATCAAGCGCACGGATGTCGAGGGGTCGCTGCCGGTTAATATTTTCGATCGGGAGGAGTTGGAGCAGTCAGGCAACAGCATGGCGGCTGACTTCCTGCGCAGCCTGCCGTTCAATTCCTTCGGCTCCTCGCGGGCCGCTCCGGGCAATACCGAGCAGGGTGAATCACTCATCGACTTGCGCGGATTGGGCTCTGAACGATCGCTGGTTCTGGTCGACGGGCGCCGCCAGCCGAAATCGCCGCTGACCACGAAAGGACAGAATATCGGCATCATTCCGCTGGCAGCGATCGAGCGCGTGGAAATCCTCACTGATGGCGCATCGGCCATTTACGGCTCGGACGCCATCGCCGGCGTGGTCAACATCATCACGCGGGACGATTTCAACGGACTGGAATTCATGGTGGGCATGGCCGACTCGGAAAACGGGGCGAGCGAACGTGACCACGGGTACGCCATGGGTGGCCTGACGCGAAACCGCGGCAACTTCCTGGTTGGCGTGTCCTGGGAAAGCCGTGACCTGTCGAATACATCGGATTTTCCCTGGGTTGAACCGGGCGGTTCCACCTTCTCCAATAATTTCAGCACCATCGACCCAGCGACAGGGCGGGACAATTTCAATCTTACGGCCATTCCCGGGGGCTGCGACGACTCCGAGGCCTTTTACCTGTTGCCGCATCCCGGGTCGCTCAGTGGTGAAATCTGCGCATACGACTTCAGCCTGGTCATGACTTCCGAGGTGGAACTTGAAAACCGTTCGGTCTGGCTGAAGGGCGAGTACGCACTGAACAACAACTGGCGCGCCTGGTTGCAGGGCAGCGTGTTCCAGTCGGATTCCTTCGGATCCTTCGCGCCGGCGCCGAGCGCCAGCTTGTTTTTCGGGTGGCCGCTGCCGCTCGACAGCCCCAATAATCCGACCAACCCAGAAAGCGCGATGTACGACCCGGCGTTCGGGCCAAACGTGACGGCCAACTGGTGGCACCGTTTCGATTCGCTGGGTACGCGCGACACCGCGCAGGAAGCCCAGATGTCGGATTTACGGCTGGGCGTAACCGGTTGGGTGGGTACGGCGGAGATCGACTTCGGCATACGCGGAACCCTCAACGAGACCAGAACCGACTATTTCAATCAGCTGGAATTGTTTACAGCCCTTGCATACATCGCTGACGGAACCTATGACCTGCAGAACCCTCGTGGCAATCCGGACAACGTGCTGGATGAGCTGCGTATCTCCATCAATGATCGTTCCGACTACGATCAGCTCGAGGTTTTCGGCTCGGTCGGCTGGGACATGTTGTCTACCGCAGGTGGCCCGGTCAGCTGGCTGGTGGGCGCAGAATATCGCCGCGAGGACTACGAGGCGACAGACAATTTCGCGGACCTGGGCAGCTGGGCCGGTGACCGCAGCCTGACGGCCCTGTTTGTCGAAACGCTGATCCCGGTCACGCCCCGCCTCGAATTCACCGTGGCAGGCCGTTACGACGATTACTCCGATTACGGCAGCGATTTCTCACCGAAACTGGCCATGCGCTGGCAGGCGCTCGAATCGCTGGTGTTCCGGGCTTCATGGGGCGAGGGATTTCGGGCCCCCGACCTGGAGCTGATTTCACAGCCCGTCTTTAGCGGGGCCGCCGGCGTGTTCGACCCGGTTTCCTGCGAAGTGCTTCAACTTCCGCCGGACTGCTTCCTGGTGTTCCCCTCCCAATGGGTGGTCAGTTCAGCCCTGACATCCGAGCAATCGGACCAGTACTCCCTGGGGCTGGTCTGGCAGCCAGCGGATTGGTTCAACGGCACCTTCGATTATTACGACATCTCCATCGACCAGGTCATCAGCACTTTCGACGATCAGCAGGTTGTTGATCGTGACCTGGCCGGCGACCCGCTGCCCAGCGGCGTCGGCGTCGTGCGGGACCCCGGGAGCGGCCTGATCCTGCAGCTACACCCCGGGGCAGGAAACGAGGGCAAGCTGGAAACCTCCGGCGCGGACATCAATGCCGTGGTCAGGTTTCCGTTGTTCAATGGCCGCTGGCAGAGCAGCCTGCTGTATACACGCGTACTCGACTATTCCATCGACGGTGGCCGCGATCGCGTGGGCGACCCGGGCCGTCCCCAGAACCGGGCACGCTTGTCCAGCGTTTATGACATCTGGCAGCTGACTTTCACTTGGAACGTCAATTACATCGACAGCACTTACCGCAGCGTCGTCGACGGAAGGGGAGAAGGGCGCATACCCAGCTGGACGACCCACGACCTGCAGGCGACCTGGAATACGCCATGGAACGGCCGCCTCGTGGCCGGTGCACGAAATGTCACCGATGAATTGCCGTCATTGGATGATGCGGGATTCTACAATTACAGCCTTTACGACGCCTTCGGGCGCATCGTATACCTGCGCTACACCCAGACATTCTAGGCGCGTTGCGGCCCGGCCTGAATAACAGGCGAGCAGGAGCTCAAAATCGGTTGGCGTTGATCCCCTGTCTGTCGGATCGACGTCGTTCGAACGGAGCCCAACCGTTAGTTTTTTGGTGGAAACGATCAATTACAGCGGAATGAATCTCCGTCAGGCTCGCAAAGGTCCGCCCAGCCCCAGCGTTTCCAGTAGTCGAGCAGGCCGGATTCCTCAACCATTTCTCGAAAACGCGGATCCTGGCGCAGGGCGCCTCCGTCGTGGTGGAACATGTTCATGAATACCACCTCGGTCGGAGCCCCGTCCGGGAACGGAGGGACCCCCTTGACCGCCATCATGTCCAAGACCAGGTCGGTGTCGCCCAGCCACATTGCGCAGCGGATGATGCTCCAACCCAGCATGAAGCTTTTCACGACACCGAGATCACCCGCTTTGTATTCTTCCACCGCACGCTGCAGGCCCCCGAACACGGCAGGAGCCGCTCCCGGTTCGTCGCGCGCCCGCACGCAACCGAGTACCCATTCTGCGTGCCTGCTCATGAACCGGTCCGTTTCCTCGTCCAAATCCGTCGGCGACCAGACTTCGGAGTACAGTTCGAGCGCACGATCAAGCTCGCCTTTCAACAGGTAGGCATCGGCCAGGGAATCCAAAATCATCCAGCTTCCGCCTCCACTGATTTCCTCAGTGATCCCGGCGTGCTTGATAATGAGGTCCGGTTCATTCGCGTAGTGGGCGGCCAACGTGATGCGCCAGTTTACTTCGTAAGACTGGGGCTCGAAGCGATAAGCCTCGAGTGCGTAATGCAGTGCGTCCCTGGCACGGCCCCTGGCCAGCAGCGTTTCGCTGTACATCATGGTCGCGCGGACATTGGTCGGATCCACGAGCAGTGCCCGCAGGAAGTACTCTTCAGAGTCGTCCCAGCGCGCTTCCTGTTCGGCGATTTCGGCCAGGACGGTCCAGGCCCCGGGCAGCGAATCGTTGAGTTCAAGTGCGCGTCTCGCCGCAGCGCCGGCTTTCACGAAACCGGGCATCGTGTAATTGATCTGTCCGATGGCAATGGCTTCCCAGGCCAGCGCGCAGTTTTCGTCGGTTTCCACCGCCTCGTGCAGCAGTCTCATCCCCCGCTGGTAGCGATCGGCCTGGGTCGTCTTTCCAGCTTTCGAGAGCTGCTTGCCGCGCAAATAGACGTCGTAGACCGTGCTGCATTGGCCCGCCTTGAACCTCGGGCCGCCTACCGGGTCGTGATCGAGATTCGGGGCCACCTCCCCGAGGACCTGTTCAATCAGGTCCTGCTGCAGTGCCAAGGCCTGTGAGGCCGGACCCGAGAGGCTTCGGGACCACAGCTCATTGCGGTTCGGGACGCCGAGCAAGCGCGCGTCGATGCGGATATTGTCACCGGCTAAACTGATCTTTCCGACCAGCATCGCCGTCACCGCAAGTTCCCTTGCCAGGGTGCCCAGGTTCTGACCTGCCAGGCTCAGCACCTTGCTGGTTTCCGGCCCCAGCACGCGTAAGCCGGCCGTGCGGGTGAGAGACTGTCGCAACTCGCCGGCCAGCACCTCTCCTACCGACTCGCTGTTTTTTACTGACTCTTGGTCCTCGAAGTCGAGCACCGCGATCGTTCGCTGTTGCGCGACACTGGGCTGAACCACCGACTCCTGCGGTGACGGGAAAGACAGGATGTAGGCGTCGATGGCGATCACGAGAACCAGCCCGGCCATCAGAATATGGTCTATGAATCCCAGCTTCGGCAGGGTTTCGCCTTCCTTCAGCGGCCCCGTGCGGCTGATACCATCCTTCGTGATGTCGTAGAACCAGCCGACCACGACGGCAACGGGAAAGCCTAACGAGAGGAAGATCAGCAGGTTGCGCATGGTGGAAGGCGGCAAGCCAGCCGCCGAAAGCACCTCGACTACCTGCAGCGCAATCCAGCCGCCCACGACGTACAGCCAGGCCGTGTGCAGCACCCGCCGCCGCTTCAACTCACGAAAGAATTTCATTGTCATGTCCCGCAGACATCGCAAATGAGTTTAAAACAAAGGTAAGAGAAGAACCATTTCCGGGTGCCCGGGAAAGTCGAGCGACCTTAACCACCGTGTCGGCCGACACCACTGGCAGACTAACGGCCAATAAACCGGGCAATCGCGTTGAAGATGACAGCAACTAGACAAACGTTGATCGCAGTCTTGCGATCTCCGTTTCTGGCCGATAGCGGAAGTTATCGGCCCTCAATTTTGCACTGATCTGAGTTCTCCTTTCCGCCCGAAAGCGGAACTTACTCCAGTTGTGCCTCCAATCTCCGCTTCCGACCCGCAGGAGAACTAAGTAACCCATAAATCTTAAGCACGCAACGGACTCACAGCTTCATAGTTTCGATGAGTTCACGCTGCTCTGCTATACGCCGTTCACGCTCGGCGAGCAGGTCGCGGTACCGCGGTTCGTGCTCGATTAGCCTATACATCGGCATCTGGTGATCGAATTGCCAGGACTGGAAGTGGCCGTGAGCCAATTGGGTTTCGAGGCTGGCCAGGGCCTTTTCGGTATCGCCCGCTACCAGGTGACAGACGTCCGGCGCGTAACGGTCGGCATGTTCAATGGCGGCGGGCAAGGTGTCTTCGAGCCAGGTGGTGGCCTGTTCCAGCAGGGCCTGGCCGAGTTCCGGTTCGCCCGTATTCATCAGGACCCAAGAGAAGGCGCAGGCCGATACGGGGTTCCCCTGGATGTGCGTTTCCCAGTTCTCGGCATCGAGAGAAAAATGCTGCTGGAACAGCGCCCGTGATCGTTCCAGGTCGCCGGTAATCAGCATGGCCCGAGCAGCCATTTCGGAGAACCAGGTCCGGTCACCGGCGCGTGCGAGTATCCATTCTCCGGTTTCGCGGATGGCGGGACCATTGCGCTGCGCGATGGCCACGAGAAAGTCGGCCCACGCGGCCCAAAAGATCTCCGGGTCCATGTCCGCGATCCTTTCCTGCACCGCGCGGGCGCCTTCAAAATCGCCGACGGCGACGAGGATGTCGATCTGGTGGCGCAGGGCGTCGAAACTGTCGGTATCGAGGCGCCTCAGGACGCGGGCCTGCTCGAAAGCCTTGGCGTAATCACCTGTTCCCAGGAAATAGAAATCCACCAGCGCGTGATAGCCATTGGGGAAGTTCGGGTAGAGATCGGTCATTTTCAGGGCTTGCTGTTCACCACGTGAGAACAGGCCCTGCCGCATGTACTCGATGGCCAGGCCGTTGCCTATGATCATGGACCTCGGATCCAGCTCTGCGGCCTTCAGCAGCAGGTCCAGCCGCTCCCGCGAGCGCAGCGTCTCCCTGATCAGGGAGACGCTATACCCGTGGTAGGCGGTGGCGTAGTTGGGGCTGAGCTCGATGGCCTTGCGAAAGGCCTGCTCCATCTCGTCTTCGCGATCGTAGTAGTCGTGAATGTTGGCCAAAGAGGCATAAGCTTCGCCCAATCCCGGGTCCAGCGTCAGGGCCCGAGCGACGGCATCTTCGCGCTGGACGATGGTCTCCGCCTCGTGCGCATCGGCGTAGGCGGTCGCCAGGTCGAGGCTGTCGGCCAGCCCGACCCAGGCCAACGCGAACTTCGGGTCCAGTTCCACGGCGCGACGGAACTCCTCTACCGACTGCTTCAGGTTCGCGATGACCCGTGTGGCCATCAGCTGCCGGCCGCGCAGATAGGCGTCGTAGGCATCGAGGTTGGCGGTTGGCATCTGCCGGAGGCGCTGTTCCTCGGCCGGCGACAGCGTGGCCTCTAGCGCCTCAGCGATGCGGGTCGAAATCTCGCTCTGGATGGCGAAAAGGTTCTCGGCGGTCAGCTCGCGGTCGAAGGTCTCGGCCCACAGGTGCTCGTCGGTCTGCGCATCGATCAACTGCACGTTGATGCGCACCTGTTCGCCGGAACGCTGGATGCCGCCCTCGAGGATGTTTGCCACACCGAGTTCGGCAGCAATCTCGGGAATCTTCTTGGTAGTGCCGCGGTACTCCATTACGGATGTACGTGAGATTACCTTCATCGAGCCGATGCGTGCGATGCTGGTCAGCAGGTCGTCGTGGATGCCATCGGTGAAGAACTGGTCCTGCTCACGAGCGCTGCGGTTTTCGAATGGAAGCACGGCGATCGACAGGCGGTCAGCAGTTTGCACCGCAGTGGACTCAGTCGGCAAAACCAAAGCTTTGGTTGCTGCCAACTCTTGTTCTGCCAAGCGCGGAACCAAAACAAATTTGTCAACCAACAGGTAGGTTATGGCCAACGCCATCAGCGCAAAGATAAAAATATTGAGCTTGCGTCCAGTCTGCGACGTAATTGATTGGCTCCGATCGACTTCGGACTCGCGTTTGATGCCTTCTGGTGTCAGTTCAAAAGCCCAGGCTGCAAACAAGGTCACGAAGAAGCCAGCCGCCAGGATGACCAAGATGACCTTACCTCCCCAGGCCGGTAATTCGAGAATCTCGCCGATTACGTCCAGCATCTGCAGCAGAACCCAGGCTGAAACTGCATAAGCAATGCCCACACGGATCACATTGCGACGTTTGAGTTCATCCAGGAACGACATGTGCGTAATCTAGCAGAAGCCGATGAGAATTGTTCTCTTAATGGCCGTTAGGAGAACTCCAACGCATAAAAATTGATGACTGGATTACTTCCGCTATTCGCTCGGAAGCAGAAGTCAGCCAATCCGACCCACTGGCTTCCGAGATCAACCCAAAACAGAATCAGGGCACCTGTATCATCAGGGAAAAAAGGTGCTCAGGGTTTGGATAACTCCTCACAAAGTGGCACGTTGTCCGGCGTAATACGTTGAATTGGGATAACGCCTGAGATGCCGAGCGAGGTGATTTCATAATTCACAAGTCCCTCGGTGCAGTCAGCAAACTCGAGCGTCATGTTGCCATCACCGGCCGGGTCTGTTGAAGCAGCAGGCTCGGCAGCATCGAACACGCCACCTTCAGTTACGAAAATAGTCAGGTTTGCAGTATCCTCGTCATAGGGACCTTGTGCCGTCAGCCAGCGATGACCGGGTTCGCCCAGAATAGCCTCCACTTCATCAGGCGGTCGCTCCGTGTCGTAAGTAAACCAGGCTACAAACACCTGTTGAATGTCTGGGAACACGGATATCAGGAATCCTTGACCAGCAGTATGGGGGTTGTACCAGGCATCATTCAGGCCCGGGTTGATATGGAATGAAACCGGATCATCGGCGTAAGTGGCCTGGAGAATCTGGATACGATGATTGTCGCGATCGGCAACATAAATACGGTTTTGACTGTCCACCGCAACCCCGACCGGGCTCCTGAACTGTCCCGGGGCAGAACCAGCCTGACCATAGGCCGTACACGCGCCGCTCATGTCGCAGATCTGAATTCGATGATTGTCCCGATCGGTAATGATGATGCGGTCCTGACGGTCCACGACCAGTTCGGAAGGAAACTGGAATTGCCCCGGCGCGGCCCCTAAACTGCCAAACGCGGTGCAGCTGCCGGTATAGTCGCAAATTTGGATGCGATCGTTATCCCAGTCGCTCACGAGGATTCGCTGTTGGCTGTCGAGTGCTACCGCGCGCGGCCTCTCGAATTGTCCCAATTCCGACCCATGGGAACCGAAACCCGTGCAGCTGCCGTCAGGCATACATATCCGGACCCGGCTATTGTTTTCGTCGGCGATGATGATCCGGTCCTGGTCATCCACCGCCATCCCGGCGGGAAGATCGAAGCCAGTCCCGAACAAGCTCCATGCGCCTGTTGTATCACGAACTTGAACGCGATCATTCCCCGCTTCAGAGACGAAGATTCGGCCCAGGCTATCCTCCACGGCGCCAACTGGCCAGTCGAACTGTCCCAGCTGCGTACCATTACTGCCAAATGTTTCGCAGCTACCCTCTGTGTTACAGCGCTGAACCCGGTGATTGTCGTTGTCAGGAATGAGCAGGCGTCCCTCGCTGTCAATAAATATTCCAACTGGTAAGTTAAAGGTTCCGGCCTGGGTGGTTCCGAAGCTGCCGAAACTGCTGATAAATTCGATTTCGACCTGGGGTTGGGCGAAAGCGAGGGATACTCCCAGAAAGTACAAAGTGAGTGCTGTAATGACAGTCGATACGCGCGTGACTGGGTGCTTTGGCATGACAGTTTTCTCCTTTTTCCTTCGATACTGGCTATGCAATGGCCTAGACCAATCCACGGACCCTGACTTGTTTTTTTCGACAAGTGAAAATGTAGGGGCCGGATACGTGACTCATTTGAGTATAGGACAATTCAACTCAATATTGCCGGGATGCGAAATGTACCTCAGCCATGTCTGCCATCAACAGATTGCTTGCAATGAGGAGGAGTCCATATACGGAACTAAGCCTGCCTGAGGTGTTTATCTCCGCTTACTGCCCTTTGCAGAACTCCCGGTGATATGAAATCAAGGAAGTCAACCGTTCAAGGGTCGGTCAAAGCTTCACATAATGGAACATTGTCCTGAACGATGCGCTGAATGGGGATTTCACCCGAGATACCGAGCGATGTGATTTCATAATTCACCAGCCCTTCGGTGCAGCCCGAGAACTCAAGAGTCATGGTCCCATCACCTGCCGGGTCTGTTGAAGTGGGTGGCTCCGCAGAATCGAACACGCCACCTTCCGTCACAAAAATAGTCAGGTTCGCCGTATCGCCGTCGTAGGGCCCTTGCGCCGTCAACCAGCGATGGCCGGGGTCGCCCAGCATGGCGGTTACATCTTCTGGCGGGCGTTCAATATCGAAGGTAAACCAGGCCAGAAACAATTGTTGAATCTCCGGGAAAACCGAGACAAGGAATCCCTGACCACTGGTGGCGGGATTGTACCAGGCGTCGTTCAGGCCCGGATTGATTTCGAAGTTCGAAAGTTTCCTGATACGCACGGCATTGGGTTTGACCAGGCCGCCGAGACCGCTCGGAATGAAATCCTTGACGTAATTTCCATTTTCATCGTATTGCCTGACGGAGGATGTGCCCCCGTTTCCGACCAGAAAATCACCGTTACTAAGGAAGTCGACTCCCTCCGGCTCGTTCAAACCGAGAACGAAGTTGCTCTCGAACGTTCCACTCGAATCGAACCTCCTGATGGCGCGCCCACTCCAGTCTGTAACCAGCAGGTCACCACTGCTGTCGAACCAGATGTTGGTCGGCCCCAGCAGATTGCTGGTAACAAACAGGCCCAGGTCGTTGCCGTTGCTGTCAAACTTGCGGACATGGCGAGCATCGAACGAAGCAACATACAGATTGCCCTGACTGTCCCAGTCCATACCAATGCTTTGGGACACACCCACACTGGTGAATTCATCAATAAAATTGCCAGCCAGGTCGTAACGCCACACCCTGCCGTTTCCTCCCCACTGCAAAACATAGAGCAGATTATCTGAGCCGACTTTCATTCGGGTGGGTTGTCCGATTCCGGATGCAAAATTATTGATGTATGTTCCTGTTTCGGAGTTATACCGGGTAATTCGCCCGCTGCGGAGATTCGAAACCAGGACCGTGCCTTCATCTTCCATGAAGACAATATCCTGTGGTTTGCTCAGTTCCGTATCTATGAATACCTCGGGGTTTTGGCCATTTTCATCGTATTTCAGCACCTGCCAGGGCTCTTCCCGGTTGGGGCCAATATCTACCACGTAAAATTCAGACGCCTGCCCAGACGCACTGAATGTTAAAAACGGCACTAAGATCAACCAGAGGAAGGATTTCATTTCACACTAATTAAAACGATTTGATGTAAGTGGGCGACACTTTATCAAAGCCTCCTTACGAGCGCCATACGCTTTAATGTCAATCCGAAGTCATCCGGTTAACTTGCGTGCATGCTGAGAAGGCATTCTTCCAGGCTCATCGTTCGACCCGTAACGGCACCGACAACCTTTCGCTGAACTATCTCCGCTTTCGGTTGCGATTTCAACCGATAGCGGAAAAAACCGGAGCCGAGATTAACGCAAGCGGTGTTCCACCAGCGAATAGACTGACGGAACGACCAGCAGGGTCAACAGCGTGGAGCTGATCAACCCACCGATCACGGCGACGGCCAGCGGGCCGTTCGTATCGGAGCCGGCACCCAGCCCCAGTGCAGCGGGTGACAAGGCCAGGATAATGGTCGCTGAGGTCATCAGCACCGGCCGCATCCGAATCGGGCAGGCCTCCTTCAGTGCTTCGTCGATACCCATGCCCTGCTCGCGCATCTGGTTGGTCAGATCCACCAGCAGGATGGAGTTTTTTGCCACCAGGCCTACCAACAGCACCAGGCCGATCATGGAATAGATGTTCAGAGAGTGGCCGGTTAGCCACAGGGCCCCAACACCCCCGATGATGGCCAGCGGCTGGGCGACCATGATGATCAACGGCTGAATAAAGGAGTTGAACTGACTGGCCAGCACCATGTAAACCAGTATCATGGCAGTGACGAAGGCGAACATCATGTAGTTGGCTGTTCTGCCGAATTCTTCCGAACGGCCGGTCATTTGGACACGGTAGCCAACCGGAAGGATTTCGGCCGCGATTTCCCGCACCGTATCGATGGCTGCGGCTTCGGCCATAACCGGTGTACCCAGGAAAGTGGCTGCATATTGCAGGTCATAACGGGACACTACAGCCGGCCCCATGGTTTGCTCTATTTCTATCAGGTTGTCCAGCCGCACCAACTCCCCGCCCGGATTCCGCAGGTAAATCTTGCTCAGGTCCGGCGCCTGCTGGAGACTGCCCTCACCGGCTTTGAGGCGAACGTCGTAGCGCTCGCCATCACCAGGGTCATCGTTATAACGGGCTACGTCGTACCCTCCGGACAAAACGTTGACAGCGAGTGCAACATCCCGTGTGCTGAGGCCCAGGCTACGGATACGTTCCCGCGAAGGAACCATTTCAAGTTGCGGCAGGTCCAGTTGTAACGTGAGATCCAATTGCCCCATTCCGTCAATTTCAGCCAGGCGGTTTTTCAACTGTTGCGACAGTTCGGCCACCCGGTTGAGATCCGGGCCCCGCACAACGAATTGGAGTGGGTCTCCACGCTGCCCCCCGACTATTGGCATCTCCGTGACGAATATTTCCACTCCGGGAATTTCGCGGAAACGCTCTCGCAATATCCCCATCAAGTTGGATTGGGTAATATCACGGTCCTCCCAGTCGGCCATGTTTACGATGATATTCGCCTGGCTGACCTGCCTGGCCTGATCCTGGCCAATGGTGGCGAACGAACCGGTGATTTCCTCGTAGTCACCAAACACCTGCTCAATCAGGCGAATACGTGATTCGGTATAGTCGATACTCGAGCCCAGCGGCGTCTTCACTGCGACAATAAAACGCCCCTCGTCCTCTTCCGGCATGAAGCCCTTGTCTATCTGGACAAAAATGTAGCCACTGAAAAGAACGATGATGGCCGCGGCGCCGATGACGATCCTGCGATGCCGCAGACTTACCGTAATCAGATTACGGTAAGCACGGTCCATGGCCCGGAACCTTGACTCGATGGCTCGGTAGAGCCGCCCGTGCTCCGACGAGAAACCCAGGTGCCTTGAACACAGGGCTGGTGTCAAGGTGACGGAGACGAACAGTGAAACCAGCACGCCAACGGTAACAACCACGGCAAACGACTGGAAGAAACTGCCGATGATCCCTTTCATGAAAATCACCGGGGCAAAGATGGCGACCAGGGTCAGGGTTGCGGCCAGCACCGCGAAAACAACCTGCCGGCTGCCCTTTATGGCTGCATCGACCGGGTCTTCATTGCCCAGTTCCCGTTGCCGGTAAATATTCTCCAGAACGACAATCGCGTCATCGACCACGATGCCGATCAGCAGCAAAAGACCCAGCAGGGTCATGGTATTGAACGTGAACCCCGAGAAATACATCACGGCGACCGCGCCAAGCAACGAAACCGGAATGGCTGCCGCAATGATCAGGGTCGCCGACAGGCTTTTCAGGAACAGGAACACGACCAGCGCGGTCAGCAAGGTGCCCAGCACGATGTGTTCTTCGAGTGCAGCGACAATATCTTCGATCAGGGCCGCGTCACTGAAGGCAACTTCCAGTTTCATTCCCGGCGGCAGATCCGGGAGTATTTCCTCGCGCAGCCTTCTCTTGACTTCGCTCACGATGGCCACCGAGTTGGAGTTCTGGACTTTGACGATGCCAATGCCAACGGTAGGTTGTCCATTGAAGCTAGCAAATTGCCGGTGGTCGGCCAGGCCGTCCTCGACGTCAGCGATATCCCCCAGGCGAATTGGGGCGCCCTGCGGATACGCTACGATCAGTGACTCCAGCTCACGCGGGTCATGGTATTCCAGGTCGAGTTTGACCAGTTTTTCCTGCCTGCCACTGACCAGGAATCCACCCTGCATGCGCACATGCTCGGTTGCAAATGCACCGATAACATCGTTTGCAGCGATGCCGAATGCGGCCATCCGGTCAGGGTCGAGATTGACACGAATGGTACGTTTTCGTTCACCTCCTAATCTAACTTCTCCCACACCATCAATAGTTTCCAGGCGCTTCTTAATAATATTTCTGGAATATTGGTTAAGTTGTTGCAGTGTCCGGTCACCGGTCAATGCCAGCCACAGAATAGGTAATGCGCCAAATTCAACCTTGGCGACCACGGGCGGGTCCGCCTCCTCCGGCAGGGAGGGAAGGATCTGGTTGACCTTGGCCTGCACTTCGTTGAATGCGATGTCGACATTCTTTTCCAATCCGAAACGCACAACCACCACGGATATACCCGGTGCAGAAGTGGACTGGATATGTTCAATCGCAGGTACACTGTTGACCGATGTCTCAATAATATTTGCAACGCTGGAATCGATGATTTCGGGACTCGCGCCGGGCAAGATGGTCCTGATTGAAATCATCGGGAAATCGATCAAGGGAAATCGATCGACACCGATCCGGTCGAATGCGATGACGCCGAACAACAAAAGCACACCGGATAACATGTAGGCGAAAACATGTCTTTGGATCGACAATTCCGGCAGGCTCTTCCCCACCCTCTGGATGACAGAGACGGGGTTTCCTGTTGTATCCGGCTGGTTCACGGCTGGCTCTCCCGTACAGTGACCAGCGCACCATCACTGAGATAGTGAGCGCCTTCGACTACCACGGTGCTGCCCACTACGACACCACTGAGGATTTCAATCGATCCATTCTGCCGCTGCCCCAGCCTGACCGGCTGTTGGCGAACCCGTGGTTCATCGGTGTTAGTGAGAATGAACACCACATCACCCGCAGGTCTTTTCACCACGGACATGACCGGGACGACAACCGATCCGGGGCGTCGCTCGATGACTGCCGTGGCTTCCACCGTGGCTTCCGGACGCCATTTTCCGGGGTTTTCGAGATCCGCAATAACCATGAGTGCGCGGCTCATGGAACCCACCTGCGGCTTGATATGGCTCACTTTGGCTTCCACCACGAGCCCGGGCGCCACGGGACTCTCAATAAATAGTTGCTGGCCAATCAGCAGTTGCGAGCCAACGGTCTCCGGGAAAGGGAGCTCCGCGCGTAAGGCGTGAGTATCCGTCACTGTGACCAGGGGGCCACCACTTTTCACATAATCGCCAATCGATACATGGCGCTTTTCAACCACGCCATTTACGGGGGAAGTGAGCCGCGCCTTGGCCAGCCGATCTTCGGCTATCGCCAGGCGTGCCAGTGCCGCGGTCAGAGTAGCCCGGTCGACGGCCAGTTTTGCTTCCGCATCGTCCAGGCGTTCCTGCGGCATCATGTCTTTCGTCTTCAGATCCCGGTAGCGCGCCACCCTTCGTTCTTCATTCGCGATGCTCACTTTCAACCGCTGGATGTCAGCAAGGGCCTCGCGCCGGATCAGCTCGGTGTTGGTCGTATCGAGCAGGATCAGCTCCTGGCCCTTACTCACGGTTTCGCCTGCATCAACCAGGGATTCGATCACACGAGCATTGATCTCCGCGGCCAGCGTCGGGGTGTTTTGACTGACCAGACGGCCAATTGAATAGAGTTTAACCTCGACATCTTCAGTTGTGACTTGCGCCACTGTCACGAACACGGGGCGCTTGCCGCCAACCAAATCTTCACTTTGCGCATCACCCCCTCCACAAGCGGAAAGAAGCGCGGCGAACAGGATGACAACCAGGTACCGGCCGTATCCGAATGATAAGGAGACTTGCTTCCTTGTGAGCCTCATTGCTGCACCCCCGCTTCCACATCCTGAACCAGCATGCCGTTCAGAATGACATCCATCATTTCCCTGCTGTATTGCTCCCGCTGAAGTGCGAACCCGGCCTGCGGAATATGCTTCAACATGCCATGGGATTGAAAGTAAAACAGGTCCACTCCAAGCAGGAGCATGGCGCAAAGGGCGGGGTCCAATCCGGCTCTGAGCACCCCCGCCTCCTGCCCCTCTTTAAATATTTCAAACAGGCGGAGAAGAATCCCGCCGACGACCTGCTCGACCAGAACACGACCTTTTTCGTCATCACCGGAAAAAACTTCCCTGAGAATCAACCGCAGGGTCGAGGCGTTACCGAACAGGTGATCCAGGTGACCCTGGGCAAAAACGCGCAATCGCTGTTCAAAATCACCGTCACCCTCTTCCAGGTTATCAACCAGGACTGAAAGTTTTTGGGCGCTCTCCTGCATGATCGCCAGGTACAGCGCTTCCTTGGATGCGAAGTGGTGGTAGATATTGGCCTTACTGACCCCTGCAATCTCGGCCACGCTGCGCATGGACACACCATCAAACCCATTTTCTGAAAAAAGGCGGATAGCGGCCTTCAGAATCGCAATTTCGCCTGCAGATTGCCTGGTAGCCGCAGTACTGATTTCACTCGCTTGCACGTTGATTCCCCGATTAAAAAAATACACTGACCGTACGGTCGGTCAGTATTATCGGTCAAAAAGGCTGCAATGAACAGTGATTTAAATCAATCGTTAGGTTCCACCCCGGGAATCCAGGTAATTGCGAATGAAATCGTATTCGGCATCGAGCCCTTCCTGAGTCCTTATCGCGCCGAATTTTTCCAATTGCCCACCGAGTAGTGGAACATTAGATTTCAGGTACATGGTGACGCGGTTTACACAACCACTGTCATCACCCGTGAGGAACATTTTGCCGCTGATATCGAGGGGCACACCCCGTGTATGCAACTCCAGCTCGTTGTGGCACCCGTCATCGTCTTCGGACCAGTTTTCGGTTTGGCCCATTTGATTCCATTCACCCATGAACTTCTTCAGGACACCGGGAGCATCCGCCGGAACTTCACGGTCGATTTCTATCCAGAATCCATCGTCGTCTTCACCATGCTCCATGACCTGGACATTGCGGTCGCCGATACCTTCGAATTTTGCGATGTAAAACTCCGGGTCCCTGAATGCGGCATAGACATCACTCAGGCCATGGCTGTATTTGTGTTCCACTTTTACTGTTTTCATATACTCCCGCCTCTTACTTAACCGGTATTCTGAATACCCAACGCGATGCCCTTGACGGTGGCTTTCAAAGCTTCCAGTAAATCGTCGTTCTCGCGCCCACCCTCACGCCAGCGCTGCAGCAGGTCGACCTGAAGCAAGTGTAATGGGTCCACGTAGGGGTTACGCAAGCGGATATTGCGTTGCAACACGCGCTGGTCATCGAGCAGCTTGTCCAACTGCTTCAACTCCAGGATTCGCCGTGTCGCCAGCTCGAATTCGCGGCGGATCGCAGCGAAAAAAACCTGCTGCTCCCGGCCGGCCAGGCTGGCGTAACGCTGGCCTATCCCGAGATCGGATTTTGCCAAAACCATTTCGACGTCGTTGATCATGGCCTGGAAGAAAACCTGGTGTCCAAGCATGTCACGGATGGATTGCATGCCGTATTCTTCTATTGCCTGGTTCAATGCGGTGCCGAATCCATAGACTCCGGGGAAGCCCACCCGGATCTGCGCCCAGGAGAAAACCCAGGGAATCGCCCGAAGATTTTCGATACCCGCGCCGGAGCGTCTCGATGCAGGCCGTGAACCAATATTCAATTGCTCAATGACATCTATCGGCGTGGTGCTGCGGAAATAAGCCGGAAAGTCCTGGTTTTCATATACCATCGAACGGAAAGTCTTGCGCGAAGTTTCCGCCATGAATGTGATGATTTCGCTCTCTTCCCCACTCAGCCCCTGCGAGGCGCCCGCCATGCTGTGAGTCAATGTGGCGCCGGTAACCAGTTCCAGGTTGCGCAATGCGAGGAATCGCACTCCGTATTTCTGGTTGATGACCTCACCCTGCTCGGTCAAGCGAAGAAACCCTTTAACAGTTCCGGGCGGCGCACCGAGAATTCCATTGACCAGGTTTCCACCGCCCCGGCTGACCGTGCCACCCCGGCCGTGGAAAAACACGATGTCGATCCCCCTGGTATCACCTGTTTCCACCAGGCGGCGTTGTGATTCGTACAAGGCCCAGCGTGATGCGACAATGCCACTGTCCTTGTTACTATCTGAATAACCGACCATCACCGCCTGGCGATTACTCAGGCCTTCAAGGTGCTTTCGGTAGATCGCATGAGTCAGCAGGTCTTCGATGATTTCCGGGCCAGCTTCCAGGTCATCGACCGTTTCCAGCAGCGGCGCCACATCGAGCTTCGATGGCCCTTCGCTTCCAGGATTGGCGATTCCCGCAAGGGCCAGTGCGGTCAGCACGTCGTCCGCACCCTGGGTCATACTGATGATAAACAGGCCGATGGCGGAGAAGCCATACATTTCACGGGCCGCCGAAATAGCGCGAAACACGGCCAGGGCCTCTGCAGCTTCGCTGGAGATCTCCCTGGATTCGGGAATTTCCGGGAGGCTGTTGTCGCTGATCAACTGCGCAAGAATTCCAGCCCTGTGCCTCGAGTCGCGTAACTCCCAGTCGCTGCAACCCAGCAATTCACCGATAACCCGCCGGTGTAGCAGGGCATCCTGGCGGACATCCAGCGTCACCAGGTGAAATCCGAACGTGTGAATCCGGCGCAGTAAACGCTCCACACCGAACAGGCCCGCATGGTCGCCTTTATTATCCTGCAGGCTGTCCCTGATCAGCTCGATGTCACTGATGTAATCGTCTATTGCGAGGTAGGCGTACGCGTCCTCATTCAATGTGGCCTCGAGCCGGCCGGCTATCAGTTTCAGAAGACACCGGTAAGGCATGTCCTGGTGCCGCTCCGGAATGTCTTGCTGCAATTCCGGCATCTCCCGGCTGTAAAGATCGAGGCGTTGCTGCACAGACTGCGAAATTCCGATTTCAGAAGCAGATTGGCTCAGGTACCTGCCCAGACGGCGTATTTCCGGAAGGTAACGCCTGATGATGACCGCTCTTTGCCGGGCCAGCGTTGCGAGAATGGTTCCCGAGGTAACGTTGGGATTGCCATCCATGTCGCCACCCACCCAGGAACCGAAGCGGAGGATGATGCCCCGCAGAAACTCTGCCGGACACTCGCCGTAATGTTTTTCCCAGGCTGCCTGAAAGGCCTCGTAAAATACCGGGGTCACGCGGTAGAGGATGTCGGTCAGGTAGAATAAAATATTGTCCAGCTCGTCCGCCACCGTTGGGCGCATATGGGGCACCAGGCGAGTCTGCCAGGAAGAAGTGATTGCGGCGCGAATTCTGCGCAAAGCCAGTTTTTCCTCGCCGGGGGTCAACTCGGGATTCAGGCGTTCAACCAGCCTGAGAACGATGTCGTATTCCTTCTCCTGAATGGTCCGGCGCGTGGCTTCGGTGGGATGTGCCGTGAAAACCGGTTGAATCCTGAGGGAGTTGATTTCATCGACCAGCGAAACCGCATCAACCCCTTGCTCTTTCAAAACACCCAGAACGGCCTCCAGGCTCCCGCGCTGTGGCTCGGCATCGGCCCGCTGATAAGCGCGACGACGGCGGATGCGGTGTACTTTTTCAGCCAGGTTGACTGCACGCAGGTAGCTGGCGAAAGCCTGGATAATTAAAAGAATCTGTTCCGCCTCCAACTCCGACAAGGCAGATTCCAGGCCGTCACCGCCGTCCCCCTCCCGTTGCAGAATGGCTGCCTTGCGGATTGCCTCCACGTTGGCAAGCAAGCCCGGACCATGCTGGTCGATGAGAACCTCGCCCACCAGGGAACCCAGCAGGCTGACGTCTGCCCTCAAGGGACGGTCTTTCTCGGGTAATTCGATTTGCCGGATATCAGTCACGATGACCGGCAATATACCAAATGCCTAGATCACGCGTACGTGCATAACGCCTTCGGCCTTCGATATGGCATCAATCATCTCCCGGGTTGGTCTATTTTCCACGTCGATAATGTTGTAAGCCATGTCGTAGAGACTCTTGTTGACCATATCGATGACGTTGTAGTCGTGGTCTGCCAGCACCGACAACACGGTGCCGAGAACACGCGGAACGTTCTCATTGGTAAAGGTGATCCGGTATCCCCCATCCCTTGCCATTCGGGTCTGGGGGTAATTGACTGAATTCATGATGTTTCCGTTCTCCAGGAAATCCATCAGCTGTTCCGCCGCCATGACCGAGCAATTTTCTTCTGCCTCGCCGGTGCTGGCGCCCAGGTGAGGAAACAACAGGGTGTCCTCACGGCCCAGCAGAGCGGGTGTTGGAAAGTCGCTGATGTATCCACCCAGCCTGCCTTCGTCGAGAGCGGTTACGACAGCATCTGAATCGACAACCTGCTCGCGGGCAAAATTGAGCAGCTTCGCGCCGGGTTTGAACCTCAACAGGGCTGCAGAATTGATCATGTGACGTGTCTGCTCGATGGCGGGCACATGAAGAGTGACGAAATCAGAAACCTTCAGTAAGGCTTCCAGGCTGTCCACTTTCTCCACCCGGCTAGATAAGCGCCAGGCGGCCTCTACCGATAACGCAGGGTCGTAGCCGGCTACGTGCATGCCCATTTCCAGTGCGGCATTGGCGACCATCGAGCCAATCGCCCCCAACCCGACAACGCCGAGTGTTTTACCGGCAATTTCACTGCCGGCGTATTTCTTTTTTTCTTTTTCGAGCTGTTTCGCCATTTGTTCCGGGTCCGGAATATCGGTGAGTTCCTGCACCCGGTTCATGCCGTCGAAGATTCGTCGCGACCCAAGCAACAGCGCCGCGGTCACTATCTCCTTCACCGCATTCGCGTTTGCGCCAGGCGTGTTGAATACGACAATTCCCCGGTGGGTGTACTCATCTATGGGTATGTTGTTCACCCCGGCGCCTGCTCTTGCCACTGCCAGCACACTCTCCGGCACCGATTCACCATGCAGTTTGTAACTGCGAAGAACATAGGCGTCCGGATTCGTCACATCCGGACCCACTTCATAGCGCTCCATCGGAAAGCGGCTCAGACCGATGTCTGAAATCTGGTTGAAGGTTCGAATCTTGTACATTTGCATCTATTCTCCTTTGACCTGCGCATAGGCCCATTCCAGCCAGGGCATCAGTTTTTCCACGTCTCTTGTTTCAACGGTTGCCCCGCACCAGATTCTCAATCCGGCAGGCGCATCACGGTAGGCGCCTATATCGTGGGCTACGCCTTCAGCGTCAAGCAGGCTGGTCATATCCTTCACTTTCTCATCGTCAAGATCCACGGTCAGGCAAACACTGGTATTGGAACGCAGGGCTTTATTCTGGGCAAGAAAATGTATCCAGTCGTGAGAATCGACAAACGCCTCGATCACCGCCAGGTTTTGCCCGGACCGTTCGATGGCGGCTTCGACGCCGCCGATTTGCCGGATCCACATAAGAGAGTCGAGGTAATCCGCCACGCATAGCATGGAAGGTGTGTTGATGGTTGCACCCCGGAATACACCCTCGATCAGCTTGCCGCCCTTGGTCAGGCGGAAAATCTTCGGCAGTGGCCAGGCAGGGGTATAGCTCTCAAGTCTCTCGACCGCTCTGGGGCTAAGAATCAACATGCCGTGAGCCCCTTCCCCACCCAATACTTTTTGCCAGCTGTAAGTCACCACATCGAGCTTGTCCCAGGGCAGCTCCATCGCGAACACGGCCGACGTCGCATCACAGATGGTCAGGCCGGAGCGGTCATCACTGATCCAGTCGCCATCGGGAACCTTAACCCCGGACGTGGTGCCGTTCCAGGTAAACACGATATCGTGTTCCGGATCCACCAGATCCAGCTCAGGCAACTCACCGTAATCTGCGGAAATGGTGCGGACGTTCTCCAGTTGAAGGTGCTGCGTGATGTCAACCAGCCAGCCCCTCCCGAATGACTCCCACGCCAGCACATCGACCGGACGCGCACCCAGCAGCGACCACAGAGCCATTTCCACAGCACCGGTGTCCGAAGCGGGGACTACACCAACCCGGTAATCGGCAGGCAAACCCAACAGCTCAGCAGTCTCCGTGCAGACCAATTGCAAGACCTTTTTCCCCAATGCCGAGCGATGCGACCGGCCCAGGGTTTCCATTGAAAGGCGACTGACGTCATAACCAGGCCGTTTACTGCAAGGCCCGGAAGAAAAATTGGGATTTCCCGGTTTTTCAACGGGTTTCATGTCTTGTTCTCCGCGGGGGTTCTGTCGGGGCGCCAAATCAGTTTTCTGTGACCGTACTATTGTCGCCTAATCAGATGGGGACAGCCACAGGAACAGACAAGTAAATTGACCTCAAGCATGATGTAAAATAGGGCTGTGGCTCGAATGGCCGTTCACATGAAGGTGATGCCAAAAGTACATTCTCAAAGCAATGCCTTTCGCCTTGCCGCGGCGTGGCTGGCTGCCTCATGGTTGGCCGCTTGTGCCAGCACCTCGGTGACCTCCCGCAATATTCCGGAATTGAAAAATCTGCCGAATTACCAATTCAGCCGCATCGACGTGTTGGAAATTTCGCCGGAGATGAAGCAATTTATTGAAGCGCACGTCAACAACAAATCCACGAATGGGGGGCGGGCTTGGTCGCTCGCTTACGCGGCGATGGATCCTTATCTGCTGGACTTTGAGTATGATCCCCTCGTTACGCTGACTGCCCGGGACGCTTTCAGGGAAAAAACCGGGAATTGCCTGACCTTTTCAAACATGTTTATTGCGATGGCGCGGGAAGCCGGGTTGGATGCCTGGTACCGGGAAGTAAACATTCCGGCGGAATGGAGCAATGTTAATGACACCAGCCTGGTAAGCATGCACATCAACGCGGCCGTCGAGGATCGCGGCGTGGATTATGTGATCGATGTGAGCCGCAGAAAGACCGAGCCCTATGAAGAAGTCAGGCGGTTGAGTGACCAGGAAGCGGAAGCGCAATTTTATAACAACCTGGGGGTGGACGCGCTGATCGATAACGATCTGGCTACGGCATATGCTTACTTGAAAACGGCGTTGGAAACCCGAACGGAGCTCGCCTATGTGTGGTCGAACCTGGGGGTAATCTACCGCCGCAACGATCAGACCGACGCAGCGAAGACCGCTTACCAGACAGCCCTGGAAATTGACCCCCAGCATTCGGTCTCGCTCAATAACCTCTATCTTATTCTTGAGGAAGAAGGCCAAATTGAAGCAGCCGAGGCGCTTGCTGCCCGGGTCGAAAAAATACGGCGCAATAACCCGTATTACCTGCATTACCTGGCGGAGATCGCCAACGACGAGGAGCGCTATTCCGATGCCGTTATTTTGCTGAATCGCGCTATCAGGCTCGAGAAGTCAGAATACCGGTTTCACCAGACTCTGGCGCAATCCCAAAATTCGATAGGTCAGACGAAAAAAGCCCGGGTAAGCCTCGCTCGGGCTAAAAAACTCGCGCCGCCGGAAATTGATCCCGGCTCCATAACTCTGGCCGATGAGTCCGGACTTCCGGATTCCTGACAGACTCAGGTTGCCAGGGAGTCCAGCACGTCCTCCATTCGCTCGAACACCGTCGCCATTTCGCGCTCATCTGGCAGGGTCGTGATCCGGAAGTGGTCCCTGTAAGGCACGTTGAAGCTGCCTCCCGGCGCGATCAATACATGCTTTTTCTCCAGCAATTCCAGTGCGAAGCGCTGATCGTGAAAATCCGGGAACAAATCGGCCCTGACCCGGGGAAATGCATACATGGCGCCGTCAGGCACCTGTAAGTCCAGGTATTTACTCGCTTTAACGCCATCTATAACGGCTTGACGGGACTGGTACAAACGGCCTCCCGGCTCGGTCAGTTTGCGGACGCTCTGGTAACCACCCAGGGCAGTCTGAACTGCCCACTGGCCTGGGACATTGGCGCACAACCGCAGCGAGGTGAGCAGCTCCACTGCATGTAAATAGTCCGCGGCATTTTCCCGCTCACCGGAGAAGGCGACCCAGCCGACCCGGTAGCCGCAAGCACGGTAAATCTTTGAAAGCCCGTTATACGTGGCGCACAGGGTGTCATGCACCAGCGTTGCCATGGGTACGTGTTCCACATCCCCATACAGCATCTGGTCGTAAATCTCGTCCGCGAACACGATGATCTGCTGCTCTTCCGCAACCCGGGCTATCTCTTCCAGCAAATCGCGATCATAGACTGACCCGGTGGGATTGTTTGGGTTGATCAAAACGATTCCGCGGGTGCGCGGCGTAATCAGGCGGCGAATTTCGTCAGGGTCCGGCTGGAAGCCGGTTTCCGGCAGGCAATTGTAATACACCGGCTTGCCGTGATTCAGAGCGACCGCTGCGCTCCACAACGGGTAGTCCGGGCTCGGCACCAGCAATTCATCGCCACTGTTGAGCAATGCCCGTAATGTAAAGTCGATACACTCGCTCACGCCATTGCCCATGAATACATCTTCGGCCGTGATGTCCATCACGCCCCGGTCCTGCTGTTGCATGACCACCGCTTCCCGGGCCGGAAAGATGCCTTTTTGATGACAATAGGCCTCGCTTTGTGACAGGTTTTCGATCATCGCCAGGCGCATCGTCTCAGGCGTGCGGTAGCCGAACAGCCCCGGATTGCCGATGTTCAGCGAGATGATCTCGTAGCCCTGGCGTTCCAACTCCATTGCGCGATGGGCCAGCTCACCTCGGATTTCATAGCGGACGCCCTCGAGAATATGATTGGTCTGAATTGAATTTGTATGCACTTTGCTGGCCTGCTCTCAATGAGTCGAGCATACACAAACCGTTGACATCTGCAATTGATACAGGCTAGCCTTTCCCGTATGAAGACCCTTCCAAACCGCATGTTCACCTGTTGCTGTTGCGCTTGTATGCGTAAGAGCCAGCCGTGCGGAGCCTGTTCCACCATCTGAACTTCATCAATTAAACAGGGAAAAACCGCAACGGCAGGCCGGAGCGGAATCTTTTGCTGTGCGCTCCGGTCTGTTAACTACCAAGGAGAGATGCACAATGAATTTTCATACCAACGTTTATCCACTGGAACGCAAAACCTATCCGGAAAATAGCCGCGCCCGCCGCGTTTACGACAGCGTGGCTGATTTGATTGCCGATCCGGAGAATCCGACCCCCATGATCCGCCTGAGCGAACGCTCCAGGCCATCAGAAGACTTTCAAATATATGTAAAACTCGAGAGAAATAATCCTTTTGGGTCGATCAAGGACCGGACTGCGCTTTACCTTCTGAGGGGAACCAAGATAGACAAGGACCAGGTACTTACCGAGCCGACAGCCGGAAATACCGGCATCGCACTGGCCGCACTGGCCAACGCCCAGGGAACATCCATCGAACTGGCCCTGCCTGAAGGAACACCGGAAGAGAAAAAAGCACTGCTGCGGTTCCTCGGTGCAGAATTACTGGAAGTCGAAGATGAGCTCTGCCCCCTGTTTCCAACCGAAGGGGCCCGCGGCGTGGTGAAAAGCCTGGTGGAAAGCGAGGCATACAACGGTCGCTATGTGAGCCCCAACCAGTATGAGAACAAGCTTAACGTCGCTGCTCACTATCACACCACCGGACCCGAAATATGGAACCAGACGGAAGGCAAGATTGATCATTTTTTTGCCGCTTTCGGCACCTGTGGAACCATCTCCGGAGTCGGCCAGTATCTCAAGGAGCGAAATCCGGAAATTAAAATCATCGGCGTTGAACCCGCTCAGAGGAATCACAGCTTGTCCGGCATCAAGAAAATTTCTGATCTGCCCGAACAGCACAAGCCCAAAATTTTGGACTATTCGCTGATTGATGACATCATTGCGGTCGAGGACCACGAAGCTTTCAAGGCTGGTATTCGCCTGGCCCGCACAGAAGGTATCATGGTCGGGCCGACCACCGGCGCCATGTTGCATGCGGCTCAATTAGTCGGTGAATCCACCAACGGGACTGCAGTAGTGATCTCACCTGATGACGCGACAAAATATGTCAGCGCTTACGCCGAATACCTGGATGCAGAAGACGATTAGTTTTCCATCATGCGGACCAATTGCAGCAGGAAATCGTGGCTCTGGCGGCGCGGCATACTGCCGTTGCGGCAAGCTGCTTCACCGAAATTAACCGGCGTGGGTTCTTCGCCTGGCACTTGCCTGGGGTCGTAAATCAGTGCCGGTACCGGATCAGCGGTATGAACCCCGGTGTTACTGTCTGTCGTGTGATCTGCTGCCAACGCGATTATTGCCCCGCTGTCGTAGAGTATTTGCAGTGACTTATCCAGTCGCTCGAGAAAATCACGTTTGGCTACAGGATTCAGGTCATGGGCGAACAAATCCGGTGCCTTGACGTGAAGATAGACTAGCTGCTTGCTATCCAGTGCCGCTAAAACTGCCCTCATTTTGGCATCGAGATCGGTATCGAAAGACGCGGTAAAGCGCGGATCGGTCACTGCCTCGAATCCCAGGATTCGCGCCAAGCCAAGAACCGTATTGCAGCCGGCCACGACAGCCACATTAAGGCCGTTGGGCTGAAATATGGGTTCCAGTCTGAAAATTTCTCCCGCTCCGCGCGTCAGCACCCCGTTCGCGGGAAGCTTCCCACTGCGGACTCTTTCCTCGTTGAGCGGGTGTTTGTTCAGCCTGCGATGCGCTTCTGCGACAAACAGGTTTATTTTTTCAGCGGTTTTCTCAGCGCCTGCCCGCTTTGGCTGGCAGGTCTGAACAAGCGCCGTATCGCCGTGGTCGCCCGGGTCAGTGTCACTGACAGCCTGGTCGAGGCCAGGTCCGGACAGCACCAGTACGCCGCGATGCTGGTCCGTCGGCTGAAGGCTGGCGGTCACGCCTTCTCCGAGGTCGACATCGGTCAGCACCGCCGCCAACTGATCGGTGCCGCTTGTGATCCGGCCAGCCCGTCTGTCGGATACCAACAGGCCATCGACATGGTTTTCCAGGGTTGCGAAATTCGCCCGCACGGCAATATCACCCGGTTCCAGCGCAAGGCCAGCGCCGGAGGCTTCGATCGGACCGCGCCTGATCCGGCTGGTTTCACCGGGCAATACCCCCAGAAGTACGCCACAACCCGAATGGGTATTTGGCACTTCACCACGGCCGATCGGGTCGACCAGCCCGTACAGCCCCGAGGCCGCCAGGCGATTCAGAACAGGTGTGTGGGCCGCTTCGAGAGGCGTCTGATCATCCAACCCGGAAACCGGCAAATCGCCGAGGCCATCGATAATCAACACTACACATTTTCGGTAAAAATCAGACAATGTAAATCCCTGGGTGGAAAGATTGCTCTCAGTCTCTGAATTCGGCAACGAGCTTTTGCCACGGTTCTTTTTCAAAACTATCATTTCCCGTGCCGACAACCGATCCAAATACATCCAGGGGCGACCCGGTGAAGTGCCTGGACAACTCAAAGTTAACCTGCAAAATGATCTGCAAAACTGCTTTATCCTTGTCGTGATTGGTGATGATGGGCACATCGAAGCGGTCGGCTTCAGATAACAGGAAGGACTGCAGACTCCACACGGCATCGATCTTGTTCAGGTAACGCTTGGCCCGCCGCAGAGGTACCTCGACACCGCGTCCGCGCAGGCGGGACTTGAGCTCCTTGGTTTTCAGGACGGCCAGCGTTGCATGCACCATGATGGCGTCCGAGTCCGTCTGGCCTCGCTCCATGAGATTGGGATGGGCATGCACACCTTCCAGGATGATCGGAACGCTTTCTTCTTCAGCACGCTGTAGCACTGCTTCACAGGGAACTGCCAGCAGGTCCGCCTGGCTGCGGTAGCCATCTGCCACGAGTTGATCCCAGTCGCGATCGTCCATGTCCTGGAGGGACAGGGCTTCCCAGGCGTTGAAGGAAGACTTGTGGAGAACTGGAAGAAGCCGGCTCGGCATCATCATACGCATAACTTCACGCAGCATATCCGTTGACTGAATTCGTACGATCTCGAGCAGGTGGGCGATCTCGGTTGCGACAGTACTTTTTCCGGATCCAACCGTACCGCAAATCAGCAAGGCCAGGGGTCTGGCGCTGCGCTGATACTCTGACCACACCAGGTAACGTTTTGCAGCTTTTTTGGACACTTCCTGCTTCAGGCATAACCAGGTCAGGAAGCCCAGCTGGCATGTCGTGATCGAGGATATACCAGCAGCCAGCAAATGATCGTAAATCAGAACGGTCGTTCGTTCGGCTTTTTCAGCTTTCATCCCGCTGGCCTGGAGATACCGTTCGTGCTTGGCCCGGGAAAACGAGCTGACTGTGCCACTCAGGCTCGCAACCTGGATCCTGGCCGGCGCGACGAGTGGCAGCCGGTAAGGTTCCAATGCCCCCAGGTGGCCGCTTTCTTCCAGTAGTCGATGAACCTTGTGCCGGATTTGATCGGATGAAATTTCCGTAACGTCATCCAGGTCATCCCGCACCCGGGTGGCCAAATCGAGTGCTTCATCGAAGTCCAGGCCGGCATCCAGCAGACTGCGTATCAGGATTCCGCGCAGAAACGGAATCCGCGTACTTTCCTGTTCATTGATGACGAATGTTTTCAATTTTCTTCCGCTGACTGCAGTGAACCGGTCACTGCAGGGGCTGCGTTCTTGACCTGGATCACGGAATTATCTGTGCTTTGTACTCAATCACGCAAGCCTGGCGGCGAATCGGCTGCAACGCATCCCGAGTATGATATCGTTTTCCACTGGATCGGCAATAGAGAGTTCGGGAAGGTAATTCATGTTCCAGACTGCGGAATTGGGACAAAAAGTTTCCAAACACGAATACAAGCAAAAGGAACTCCCGTTGTGGGAGAACCTGCTCGCTTTGCAACAACGCCTGCGCAAGGAAGGCAATTTCCCTGTCATCGTAGATTTTGCTGGTGTCCGGGGTGCAGGCAAAGGTACGTCCGTCAATCTTTTCAACCGCTGGATGGACGCCCGCTGGATTGTGACCCATGCCTACACAGAACCTTCCGATGAGGAGAATGAAAGGCCTACATTCTGGCGATTCTGGCGCCATCTGCCACCGAAAGGTCAGATTGGCTTGTACATGAGCGGCCGTTATTCCCGGCCATTGCTGGACTTCGTGTTTGGCAAAAGCGATGAAGTCGACTTCATGCATTCACTGGATCGCATCAACAATTTCGAAAAAGATTTGGCGGACGATGGCGCCCTGGTGCTGAAGTTCTGGATGCACATCAGCCGGGATGTCCAGAAATCCAGACTGGAATCACTTGAGAATGACCCCCTGAGAAGCTGGAGGATGTTGCCCGAGGACTGGGAGCACTGGAAACTGTACGACAAATTTATCGAAGCGGCCGAACGGATCATCAGCTATACCAACACGGGTCACGCGCCCTGGGAAATCATCGAAGGGGAAGATCTCAACTACCGCAGCCTCAAGGTAGGAGAAATATTCCAGCATACGCTGGAGCGTCACCTGATGAGCGAACAATATCGGCAGAAATATCTTGGTGAAATGCGCAAGCAGTTTACAGACCGGGAGGTCGAGTCAGAAGAGGAAACCGGCAACGACATAAAAACCAAGACCATCATGGACGGGCTCGACCTGTCACTCAAACTGGATAAAAAGAAGTATCGTAAAGAACTTGCCGTTTACCAGGCCCGCCTGGCCGGGTTGCAGCAATTGGCAGCCCGCAGGAAAGTTTCCACGACGCTGGTTTTTGAAGGACCCGACGCCAGTGGAAAAGGTGGGGCCATCAGGCAGATCACCGGCGCCCTGGATGCCCGGTTTTACAAGGTTTACCCGTTTTCAGCACCCACCGATATCGAGAATGCCCACCATTACCTGTGGCGATTCTGGAACTGTGTCCCGCGGGCCGGCAAAATGACCATTTATGACCGCAGCTGGTATGGCCGGGTGCTGGTTGAGCGAATCGAGCGCTTCGCCGGCGATGACGAATGGCGCCGGGCGTTTGGCGAGATTAATGATTTCGAGGACCAGCTGATAGAGCACGGCATTATCCTGCTCAAATTCTGGATGCATATCAGCAAGGCCGAGCAATTGCGACGCTTCAAGGCACGCGAAGAGACACCCCACAAGCGCTGGAAACTGTCTGACGAAGACTGGCGCAATCGTGAGCGCTGGGATGAGTACGCCCTGGCCGCCCACGATATGATCCAGCAGACTTCCGTCAGGAAATCACCCTGGGTGCTGGTGGAAAATGAAAACAAACCCTACGGGCGTATCAAGGTGCTCAAGGCGGTTTGCGACGCCATGGAAAATGCCCTGGCCGAATGAATACGCCGGAGAATACTCATTGAGTAAGGTAAAAATCGCGGGTTATTCCCACTTTCTCAATTACCCTCAAATTGACGGCCACGACCCGCTGATTGGGCCCGGAGACCCGCCGCCCTTCATGACCTATAACGATCACGGCCAGGCCCCTGTGCTGCTGGTCGCCGATCACGCCAGTCCGTTTTTCCCTGCACGCCTGAATCAGCTGGGCCTTGCGGATTGGGTGTTGGAAAGGCATGTGGCCTTTGACATCGGTTCAGACAAGCTGGCCCGGTTTCTGGCTGACGAGTTGGATGCACAGGCGGTGCTGGCCGGATTTTCGCGCCTTATCGTCGATCCAAACCGCCAGCCGGGCGATGCTTCTGCATTTCCGGAGATCAGTGACGGTATTGCGATTCCGGGAAACATCGGCCTGGACGAACGGCAGAAAGCACTCCGGGTCCAGTCGTTCTTCAAGCCTTACCATGACAAGATTACAGACCGCATCAATGGATTCGCGGCGCGCGGGATCGTGCCGGCGATGATCTCAGTCCACACCTGCACGCCGGTGTTCGACCGCGTGGTCAGGCCCTGGCACATTGGCATCATGTGGGACAAGGATCCGCGAATCCCCGTGCCGCTGATCAGGCACTTCGAGGGCATGGACGACGTATGTATTGGCGATAATGAGCCCTATTCAGGCAGCCATCCGCATGATTTCACGATCGATTACCATGCCGAACCGGCCGGGCTGCCCCATGTCGGAATCGAAGTCCGGCAGGACCTCGTGCAGGACGATGACGGCGCCCGCAAATGGGCCGCTATCCTCGCCGGAGGTTTGCAGGAAATACTTGCAGACGAAGACCTGTACTGCCCGCTGGAAAAATTCAACCAGTCATCAACCAGACTGTAGGTATTTATTGACTCAAAGCTTTAGCAGCCTGCCCGCTGCTTCACGCAGCGTGTCATCCTGCTTCGCGAAGCAAAATCTTATCACCCGCTGATCCGGCGGGTCCTGGTAAAAAACGGAAACCGGAATGGCGGCAACGCCGTGTTCCCGGGTCAGCCTGGAGGTGAATTCGGTATCAGGCTCATCGCTTATCAGGCTGTAATCAGCCAATTGAAAAAACGTTCCCGCTGACGGCGACAGGCGTAAACTGGAGGGTTCGAGCAAGTCGCAAAACAGGTTGCGTTTTTGTTCATAAAATTCGTTCAGACCCAGGTGGTACCGGGGGTGGTCGCGTAGAAAATCGGCGATCGCGTACTGCAAAGGACCATTCGTGGCGAAATTGATGAACTGGTGAATGCGCAGAAATTCGGTCATCAACTTCGGGGGCGCAATGCAATAACCGATCCGCCACCCGGTCACGTGGTAGGTCTTACCGAAAGAAGAAATACAATACGCCCGGTTGGCGAGGTTCGGATAGCGAAGCAGGCTGAGATGTTCACTGCCGTCGAAGGTAATGTGTTCGTAAACCTCGTCCGACACGAGAATGATATCCGTCCCTTCGACCACACTGCTTAAGGCCGTGATGTCTTCTTCACGCCATATTGAGCCCGTTGGATTATGCGGCGTGTTCAGCATGATCATTCGGGTGCGCGGATTGACCGTATCCTGCACCCGGGTCCAGTCGATTCTGAAATCCGGGTAAGAAAGCGGAATGTGGTGCGTGATCCCGCCATTCAGGGTAACGCACGGCTCGTAGGTATCGTACGCCGGATCGAAAACGATAACTTCATCGCCGGGATGCACGCATGCTGTGACCGCGCAAAATATGGCTTCCGTGGCGCCTGGTGTCACGACGATCTCACTCGTCGGTTCGACTGAGCAGCCGTAAAGGTCCAGGATTTTTGTGGCGATCAATTCGAGTAGTTCCGGCACTCCAGCCAGGGGCGCATACTGGTTGTGGCCGTGGTTCATGTGCCAGCCTACGGCTTCGATCAGCGCATCAGGGCCGTCGAAATCAGGGTACCCCTGGGACAGATTAATTGCCCCATGGTCCCGGGCCATTTTCGACATCACGGTAAAAATGGTCGTTCCACTGGCGGGAAGTTTGCTTGCCTGAATCAAGGAATTGGATTTCCACATTGTTGTTATAGCCCTTTTCAGTATATAAAAGCTGTCATATCCTGCACGTACTGATTGAATGATCTCGGCAAGGAAATCCCGAAAACCTTTGAAAGCACTGATACTACAATTTATCAAATCCCTGCGTCAGAGCTTTCAGGACCTTCTGCCCATTATTCTGGTGATTGCTTTTTTCCAGTTGGTGGTTCTCAAACAGGCGGTGCCTCAACTCGGCCAGATCCTCGCCGGTGGTCTGATGGTGCTGGTCGGACTGAGCCTGTTCGTGCAAGGCCTGCAACTGGCCTTGTTTCCACTGGGTGAGGAAATGGCCTACAGCTTTGTTAAAAAGGGAAACCTGTGGTTGCTCCTGATTTTCGCATTCACGCTTGGTTTCGGGACCACAGTGGCGGAACCGGCGCTGATCGCGATTGCAGACGAAGCTGCTACGATTGCCGCCAGCGGCGGAGTCATTGAAAACATCGAATCAGCCCGTAACCGCTACGCCACCGGTTTGCGACTGGTGGTGGCGCTGGCTGTGGGTTTCGCACTTCTGATTGGCGTGATCCGGATTTTGAAAGGCTGGCCGGTTCAATACCTGATTATCGGTGGCTATCTCGGTGTGGTGATCATGACCGCCTTCGCGCCCAAGGAGATTATCGGTATTGCGTACGACTCGGGCGGAGTCACGACTTCCACGGTCACGGTTCCCCTGGTCGCCGCACTGGGTATCGGCCTGGCGAGCAGTATCAGGGGGCGTGATCCACTGATCGACGGATTCGGCCTGATCGCTTTCGCTTCACTTACGCCTATGATCTTCGTCATGGCCTATGGCATGTTTTTCTGAGGGCCCGGCGATGGATGAAATTCTTCACTTCGGAGGAACCGCGCTCAGCCTGATGAGGGATGTGCTGCCAATCGCAGCAATCCTGATCGGATTCCAGGTATTGATCCTGCGTCGTCCGATCCTTAACCCAGCCCGGGTTTTCATGGGCCTCATCTTCGTTTTGCTGGGTCTCGCCCTCTTTCTCGAAGGCCTGGAACTTGCCTTGTTTCCACTCGGACGGCTTATGGCGCAACAGTTGACCCTGCCGTCTTTCATACTCGGGGAAGGGGCTGGATCCATCGACGCTTTTGTCTGGTCCGATTACCTGTGGGTTTATGTATTCGCTGCGGCGATTGGATTTGCAACCACCGTCGCCGAGCCCGCTTTGATTGCCGTTTCCATCAAGGCCAACCAGGTTTCCGGTGGCACCATAACGGTCAATGGCCTGCGCTTCGCTGTTGCCGTTGGCGTGGCAGTTGGCGTGGCCCTGGGCACCTTCAGGATCGTGACCGGAACGCCACTCCACTGGTACATCATCACTGGTTACGTGGTCGTTATCATCCAGACGGCAATGGCTCCCAGATCCATCATCCCCCTGGCCTATGATTCCGGTGGGGTAACTACGTCAACCGTTACTGTTCCCCTGGTCGCGGCTCTGGGCCTCGGACTGGCGGAAACCATACCAGGACGGAGTCCTTTGCTCGACGGATTCGGCCTGATAGCCTTCGCCAGCCTGTTCCCCATGATCTCGGTGATGGCTTATGCGCAAATCAGCGAATGGCTTGCAAAAAGCAGTCGCAAAAAAAGTTCAACATCCGAAAATTCAGTTAAATAGAGAGGAAATTCGATGCATTTCAAATTAATCGTTGTCATGGTAGAAGACCACCACACGAGCGAAATTCTCGCCGCCTCCAGGGAAGAAGGCGCTACCGGCGCAACGGTATTGAACCAGGCACGTGGTGAAGGATTGAGCCCAACCAAGACATTTCTGGGCCTGAGTGTCGGTAACCAGGTTGACGTCATTCTGATGCTCGTTGAAGAGCACCTGAGCCGACATGTACTGGAAAAGATTGCAGAAGTCGGAAAATTCGACGAGACTTCCGGCACCGGAATCGCATTCCAGGTCGACGTTGAAGATGCTATCGGTGTCAGGCACCAAATCAGTGCGCTGACGGAAACCGTGGAGGACAGGATATGAGACCATTAAAGCCCATCGTTCGGGTACGCGAAGTCATGAAGGCCGACCTCGATATCGTAGACGGCATGATCAGTGTCTCCGAAGCACTCAATAACATGAAATATCCAGAGACCCGGACACTGATCGTGGACAAACGCCACGAGAATGACGAGTTCGGCGTCGTCATGTTCCGTGATATCGCCAAGCGGGTGCTTGCACCGGATCTTTCGCCGGAGCGGATCAATATGTACGAGATCATGTCCAAACCCGTGATCGGGGTCGATCCGGAAATGGACGTCCGCTATTGCACCAAGTTATTCGATCGATTCGGACTGTCCCGGGCCCCGGTCATAGAGGACGGGGCCATCATCGGGCTGGTCAGCTACACCGACATCGTGCTCAAGGGCGTGATGCTGCAGGACGACTGATCCATGGTAGCCATTCTCGAAAAGGAGGACCTGAAAAGAAGCATTCTCAAGCGCCTGGTCTATTCCGTCGGCAAGGACACTGATTACGCGGTACCAAGAGACTGGTGCGTCGCTCTGACCCTTGCGGTACGGCAACGCCTGATGGACCGGTGGATGGCTACTACCAAGCGGGTATACGAGTCGGATGTTAAGCGGGTTTATTACCTGTCCATGGAGTTCCTGATCGGGCGCCTGCTGGCCGACACCATGCTGAATCTGGGCATGGTGGATGTCTGCCGGGCTGCCCTGGACGACCTGGGCATCGACCTGGATGAAATCCTTGAGGAAGAACCCGATGCAGCCCTGGGTAACGGTGGCCTGGGCCGCCTGGCCGCCTGTTTCATGGACTCCATGTCTACACTGGGAATCGCTGCCTACGGCTATGGAATCCGCTACGAGCACGGCCTGTTCCGCCAGCACATTGCTGAAGGATGGCAAATCGAAGAGGCTGAAGAATGGCTGATCCAGGGCGGGAACCCCTGGGAACTCAATCGGTCCGAATCGCGCTACCCCGTGCCCTTTGGCGGAACCGTCGACCCGAATGCGCCTGATGGCCGTTGCTGGCATCCGATGGAGCAGGTGATCGCAATCGGCAACGACACTGCCATCCCGGGCTGGAAAGCCGCACACGTCAATACGCTTCGTCTCTGGTCAGCCAAGCCGGCACAGACTTTTGACCTGTCGCAATTTAACGCGGGCAACTACCTCGAGGCCGCTCAGCACGAGGTGTTGGCAGAAACCCTGTCGCGGGTCCTGTATCCGGATGATTCAACGCCGCAGGGACGGGAACTGCGCCTGAAGCAGGAGTATTTTTTCACCTCGGCCTCACTGCAGGACCTGGTGCGGCGATACCTGAGCACCCACGCCAATCTGCACGCCCTACCCGATCATGCAGCGATCCAGTTGAATGACACTCATCCGGCCATTGCGGTTCCGGAATTGATGCGCTTGCTGGTGGACGAGCATGGTTTGAAAATGAAGGAGGCATTCCGCATCACGCGCGAATGCATTTCTTACACCAACCACACATTGTTGCCCGAGGCGCTGGAACGCTGGCCGATCGACCTGTTCAAAAAGGTTCTGCCCCGGCACCTCCAGATTATCGACCGGATCGACCGTTTTTTCATCAAGGAAATCAACGGCAGCGGCGTAGACGTGAAACCCGAAAATGTCTGTGCGCTGGATTACCACGATGGCAACGGTGGCTCGGTAAGGATGGGCAACCTGGCCTTTATTGGCAGCCATAAGGTCAATGGCGTTTCAGAACTGCATACTGATCTGATGGCCCAGACAGTGTTTAGCGATCTGCACAAAGTTTTTCCTGACCGAATCGTCAATATGACCAACGGGGTCACACCGCGCCGCTGGTTGTATAACTGCAATCCGGAATTATCGGGCTTGATCACCGCCGCGATCGGAGATGGATGGGTAGCTGATCTCGACCAGTTACAAAACCTCAATCAGCACGTCGACGATAGTGCGTTTCTCGAGGCATTTGCCAGGGCGAAGAGAAAAAACAAGGAAATCCTGGGCGAAGAAATCCGGCAACACTCGGGAATCTCGGTGGATCCTGATGCCCTGTTTGATGTTCAGATCAAACGCATTCATGAATACAAGCGGCAATTGCTGAACGCGCTGCAAATCGTAGCCCGTTACCAGGCCATACTGGCCAACCCAGATGCCGACTGGTTGCCGGTCGTGAAAATATTCAGTGGCAAAGCCGCGCCGAGTTACTACACGGCCAAGCTCATCATTAAACTGATCAATGATATAGCCGAAAAAGTAAACAATGACCCCGTCATTGGAGACCGGCTGAAGGTGGTGTACGTCCCGAACTACAACGTGACCCGGGCGGAAATCATCATTCCGGGCGCGGATCTCTCAGAACAGATATCAACGGCAGGCATGGAGGCCTCCGGCACGGGAAACATGAAGCTCGCCCTCAATGGCGCACTGACCATCGGCACGCTGGATGGAGCGAATATCGAGATCATGCAACACGTTGGCGAGGAAAACATCTTCATTTTCGGACTGACTGCGGAGCAGGTTACGGCCCGCCGCCAACAGGACTATCAACCAATGCACATCATCGAGGAAAATCCCCGGCTGGAAGCAGCGTTACTCGACATTGCCGAAGGGGTGTTCTCCAATGGCGACAAGGAGCGCTTCAAGCCCTTGCTCGATGAGCTCTATCACAATGACTTTTTCATGCTGGCGGCAGATTTCAGCGACTACCTCGCCAGGCAACGAGACGTTGGCGCCGCCTACCGTGACAGGCAACGCTGGTTTCGCTCGGCCGCACTCAACACGGCCAATGTGGGCTGGTTTTCATCCGACCGGACCATTCGGTCCTACGACCGGGAAATCTGGCACTCAAAACCTGCGCTTCATGTTCAGGACCCGTAGCGCAGCACGACACATGCGAGAGGCGGCGTTGTGATCACGAGACTGTGTTCCCTGCTGTTGCAGGGGACGGCCTCAGAATGAAGATCAGTCCCCGAAACTGTTCCTGAACCTCCGTAGCACTCCCAATCTGAATTGAATACCTCCCGGTAACTGCCCGGCACCGGCACCGGTATCCGATAGTCCTGCCTGGGTACCGGGGTAAAATTCAGCACGATGACCAGGGTTTCATCCGCACTGCGCCGTACAAAGGAAATAATGGACTGATCCTTGTCATCTCCATTCAGCCACTCGAAGCCGCGCGCGTCGCCATCCCATTCAGCAAGAGCCGGCGACTGACGTTGCAACCGGTTCAGATCCGCCAGCATCGCTGACACTCCGGCTGGCATCGCTTCACCGCTGCGCTCCCAGGGCAGCGCAGTGCCGGAGTTCCACTCTCCCTGCTGTGCGAACTCCCCGCCCATGAACAGAAGTTGCTTACCCGGATAGGTCCACTGGTAGGCAAACAACAGGCGCAGGTTGGCAAACTTCTGCCAATCATCCCCCGGCATCTTTCCAAACAGGGATTTTTTGAGGTGCACCACCTCGTCATGAGAAAGCGGAAGCATGAAATTTTCGTTGAAAGCATAGAGCGGGCCGAAGGTCAGCAGTTGCTGGTGAAATTTCCGGTGCACCGGTTCCTTCGACAGGTAATCGAGGGTGTCGTGCATCCACCCCATGTTCCATTTCAGCCCGAATCCCAGCCCGCCATCGGACGTGGCCCGGGTGACGCCGGGCCAGGCGCTGGATTCTTCGGCAATCATCACGCAACCAGGACATTCCTGACCGACCGCCTCGTTCATTTGACGAATAAAATCAACAGCTTCCAGGTTTGTGTTGCCGCCATAGCGGTTTGGCAGCCACTCCCCTTCCTCTCTCGAAAAATTCAGATAAAGCATCGAGGCAACCGCGTCGACGCGCAGGCCATCGAGATGAAACTCTTTCAACCAGTAGATGGCATTGGATATCAGAAAGCTCTTGACTTCGTTGCGTTCGTAATTGAAAACCAGGGTGCCCCAGTCAGGATGCCCGGCTTTGACTGCCTCGTGATACTCGAAAAGCGCACCGCCATCGAACGCAGCTAGCGCATGTTCGTCGCGCGGGAAATGCGCCGGTACCCAGTCGAGTAAAACTCCGATACCGTTCTGATGAAAATGATCCACGAAGAAACGAAAATCGTCCGGTGAACCAAAGCGGCTGGTGGGGGCAAAATATCCGGTGGTCTGGTAGCCCCAGGATTCATCCAGCGGATGTTCCATGATCGGTAACAGTTCCACATGGGTGAACCCAAGGTGCTTTACATAGGCGCACAACTCCTCTGCGGCACGCCGATACCCCATGAAACTACCATCTTCATTTCGGCGCCAGGAACCCAGGTGTACCTCATAGACTGACATCGCCTGCTCATGCCACGGGAGGTTCTTTTTGGCCATCTGCCACGCTTCGTCCAGCCAGGAATGGCGCGCCGGTGGGCAGACCAGGCTGGAAGTGTCAGGGCGATACTCGCAGGCTCGGGCAAACGGGTCGGTCTTGACAAACAGATCTCCCGTTTGCGCATTACGAATTTCGAACTTGTAGCGCCCTTCCATTAGTCCCGGAATGAATATTTCCCAGATACCCTGGTGCTCGTGCTTACGCATCGGGTGACGGCGCCCATCCCACTCGTTAAAGTCTCCGATGACGCTTACACGGCCTGCGTTGGGCGCCCATACGGAAAACAGGGTTCCTTCGACCTCATCGATAAAATGCAAGCGGGCGCCCAGCAGATGCTGGGCATAACGATGCTCTCCGGCGTGAAATGCATCCATGTCGCCAGGCTGCAATTGCGGCCAGAAGCTATACGGGTCAGCCATTGAATAACGGTGCTCCGTATCGGTTTCCCGAATGATCTGGTAGTGGGCCGGCAACTCACCCGCATCAGTCACGCACTCGAACAGGTCGGTACCCGGAACCCGGTTCATCGGCCTCGATTCATCCTGCAGCCAGGCCTTGCGTGTGCTGGGGAGAAAACAACGGAAAACCTCCCTGCCTTCAAATGCGTGGCGCCCTAGGACGGAGAATGGATTGCCGTGAGTACCCTCGGCCAGGGCGGCGATATCACCCGACCCAGTTCCGATTGTTAATTGGGGCTCCTTCGACGTGGCCACCGATTTATTGTCTTTTTTCACTGGAATGTCACAAATAACAACGTATCATGAATGTAGCACAGTCAACGCGGGAGCACGTCCATGAATCCTAAGAAATCCGGCCGATTCGTCAGTCGCCTGACACGCAGCACAATGGCCATGATCATGGCCGGTGGCAGAGGCTCGAGACTGGAAGATCTGACGGCGATACGCGCCAAGCCGGCTACCCCCTTCGGTGGCAAGTTCAGGATCATTGATTTCCCGTTATCCAACTGTGTCAATTCGGGAATCCGGCAGATCTTCATCCTCACCCAATACAAAGCACATTCACTGATTCAACACATCCACCGGGGTTGGGGCTATCTGCGCGGTGAATTCGGCGAATTCATTCAGATCATTCCTGCCCAGCAACAGATGGGAGAGCACTGGTACAAGGGCACAGCCGACTCGATTTATCAGAACATCAACGAGATTCGCGAGCACGGCCCTGAACACGTCCTGATTCTGGCGGGAGAT
Source organism: uncultured Lysobacterales bacterium (assembly GCA_937924405.1). Lineage (GTDB taxonomy): Bacteria > Pseudomonadota > Gammaproteobacteria > Xanthomonadales > SZUA-36 > JAHEFT01. The sequence continues at coordinate 35,286 of CALDVW010000017.1, read as the reverse complement.
CATATTTACAAAATGGACTATGGTCCAATGATCGCTTCTCATACTGAGAATAAGGCCGACATTACGGTTGGTGTGATACAGGTGCCGCTGCATGAAGCCACGGGATTTGGTGTCATGACGATCGATGGAGAAAACCGGGTTAGGCATTTCCACGAAAAGCCGGTCAATCCGCAACCCGTTCCGGGAAATCCGGAAGCGGCGATGGCATCCATGGGAATCTACGTATTCAACAGCGACTTCCTGATCGACATACTGGAGGCGGATGCTGCCAATCCGGACTCCGAGCATGACTTTGGCAAGAATATCATCCCGGACAGCATCGATAAATTTCGTGTGTTCGCCTATCCGTTTCATGACGTCAAGACGCGCGCCCAGAGCTATTGGCGTGATGTGGGAACGGTGGATGCCTATTTCCGGGCGAATCTGGAACTGGTTTTTGTCCACCCGGAACTCAACCTGTACGATTCCGAATGGCCGATCTGGACTTACCAGGAGCAACTCCCGCCCGCCAAATTCGTGCTGGATGACTCGGGCCGGGTGGGGATGGCGACAAACTCGATGGTCTCCGGCGGCTGTATAGTCTCTGGTGCCTATGTAAGGCAATCACTGTTGTTTTCCAGCGTTACCGTTGACGAGGGCAGCGAGGTAATCCAGGCCGTTGTCTTGCCGCAGAGCAAAATCGGCAGGAACTGCCGTATCACGAGAGCCATCATTGATAAACGTTGCGTGATTCCGGACAACACCGTTATCGGTGAGGACCATGCCGCGGATGCGGCGCGCTTCAAAGTGACTGCAGAAGGCGTCGTACTGGTTTGCCCCCACATGCTGAGTTGAGCTTGCCCTGGCAACATTCTCCACTTTCAAATAAAGCGTTAGGTGTTGCATCGAACTGCGACAGACCCTGATGCTGGTGTGAAGGCTTCGACCGGCGGGATGAGCCCAATAAAGTGACCAACCGGGGCGATGATCCTGAATTACCAGGACATATCGCCGATGCTGGAGCTTGCCTGGCGATCAGGAGTCAATCAGGCGCTTAAAACGTTCTATGTAGATCTTTCCCTGCTCGTTCCAGGAGTAGTCTTTCGCCATTCCGTTGGATACCATCCGGCACCAGGCGTTCTTGTTTGAGTACAAATCCAGGGCCGTGTTCAGCGCCCAGCGCAGTCCGTTGGCGTCATAATCATGGAACACCACGCCTGTGCCCAGTCCACTGCCAGGATCGAAGTGCTGTACTGAATCGGCCAGGCCGCCGGTCGCGCGCACGACCGGCACGGTACCGTAGCGCAGGCTGTACATCTGGTTCAGCCCACAGGGTTCATAGCGTGACGGCATCAGGAACAGGTCGCTTCCTGCTTCAATTCGGTGGGCGAGCTGGTTGTTGAACCCCTGGTAAAAACCGACCCGCCCGGGGAATTCCGATTGTAGCCACTGAAAGAATTGTTCGTATTCTTCCTCACCGCTGCCCAGGACAACCACGGCCAAATCCCGGGCTGCCAACAGATCAGGCAGCACGTGCTGCATCAGATCAATACCTTTCTGGTAGGTAAGCCGGGTTACGACACCTGCAAGCGGCCGGTCAAATACGTATTCAAGCCCCATTTCTTCCATCAGGGCCTGCTTGTTCTTCTCTTTTTCGGACAACTCCCTGGAGGAGAAGGTAAACGGGATCAGCGGATCACTTTCGGGATTCCATTCAGCGTAATCCACACCATTGAGGATGCCGACCACGGATTCGACCCGCTGGCTCAGGTACGACTCCAGCCCCATTCCGTACTCCGGGTCGAGAATTTCCCGCGCATAGGTCGGGCTAACAGTGGTCAGCAGATCAGCATGGATCACACCCGTCTTCAGAAAGTTGATCCGGTCATGCGACAAGTCCTCCTGGTCCAGCTCGCCGCCGGAATCGGACAGCCCCATATCGTCAAGAACACTGGCACCAAACACTCCCTGGTACCCGATGTTGTGAAGCGTCAACACGGATTTCGTTGCGCTGAACATCCGGTCCCACGAATACAGGGTCTTGAGATATACGGGAACCAGGGCCGTATGCCAGTCGTGACAATGAAAGATGTCCGGTGCAAACGCCTGTTGCTGACACATTTCTATCGCCGCCCTGGAAAGCAGGATAAACCGGAGGTGCTCATCCGGCCCCGAATAGATTTCGTCACCCCCATACAGCTCGGGACACTGCAACAGGTAAATATCCGGTCCCGGCCCTTCCGAGCGGGCGCGAACAATCCAGTAATTGAAGACACGGTCCCCCAGTGTCATCGTGAGCTCCTGCAAACCGGGAACAATTTCGATTTCCAGCCCGGCGAGATCGATGGACGCATAAAACGGTATCAGCACGCGGATGTCGTGCCCCTCGGAATCGAAAAAGAAAGACAGCGCCGCAGAAACGTCGGCAAGACCGCCGGTCTTGGCCAGGGGTGTATATTCCGAACAGGCAAGGAATATCTTGAGTTTGCTATTTTTGGGCACGGGATTTCCTTGTTTCCGGAATGGGAAAAGATGGTATTTTAATGCCATTATGGGGAAGGAATCGAGTAAAAATGAATAACGGAAACCGAATTGACCTGACGATTGAAAACCGGGTCGCCCTGGTCACGCTGAACCGACCCGACAAACGCAACGCGCTCGACCTCAAAATGTTCCATGCAATTGCCGAAGTTCAGAAAATGCTGGCAAAAAGCCGGGATCTTCGTGCCGTGATCCTGTCTGGATCCGGAGTCGATTTTTGCTCCGGTCTCGACGTGAAGTCCCTGATGAAAGACCGCTCAGGCATGAGGAAGCTGTTATGGAAATGGCTACCCTGGCACAGCAACCTGGCTCAGGTCGCCGGCACCGGTTGGCGTGAACTTCAGGTGCCGGTCATCGCGGCCATTCACGGGCACTGTTGGGGTGGTGGTCTTCAGATTGCCCTTGGCGCCGACTTCCGAATCATCCATCCGGATGCCTCCTTGTCCGTGATGGAGGGTAAATGGGGACTGATTCCGGATATGGGCGGAACGCTTGCCTTGCGAGACCTGACCAGCCGGGACCATGCCATGTGGCTGGCCATGACAGCAGAAATTTTCGATGCGGAACGCGCCCTGGATCTTGGCATTGCGACCGCATTGTCTGATGATCCTGTGAGCCGCTCGCAAGAAATGGCTGCCCTGCTTGGGGATCGTTCACCGGACACGGTTGCCGCAACGAAAAAACTCTACAGAAAAAGCTGGGCTGGCAGCGCAGGCTCGGTTCTCGCCCGGGAAACGATGTACCAATTGCGAATTCTTACCGGAAAAAACCAGGGGATCGCTGTTAAACGCGAATTGGGTGCCGACAAACCTTACCGACCTGCCAAGCGCTGGTAATCTGAAAGCTGAAGCCGCCCCGGTGGCATTGACCGGCTAACCGCGCTTCAGCCCGATACCGACTCCACTGACTGCAGAAATTCGCCGATACGGTCGAAAGCCTCCCTGGCTTCAGGCACTTCGGGGTGAAAAATCTGCCAGACGTGTAACAGGCCCTGCCAACTCTGCAATTGCACCGGCGACCCGGCGGCTCTGGCCTTGTTGACGTAGCGACGGGCGTCGTCCAGCAACATTTCCGATTCACTAACCTGAATTAGCGTAGGCGGAAGGTTGGACAGATTGCCAAACAGCGGCGATACGACGGGGTTCGAAGGCCTCATCCGGTTTTCAATAAGGAAGATCCACGACAGAATCGGTTTGGGAATCCTGAGTAGCCCACCGAACAGAGGCCCGAGCATGGTGTCCGTGAGCAGATTATTCCTGATGCTGGGGCCTGAATAACTGGAATCAGTAAGCGGCGACAGGACCGTAACAGCATCCGGCGCCCTGAGCTTCTCATCCCTGGCCCAGGCAGCCATCACCAGGGACAGGTTGCCGCCGGCAGAATCGCCTCCCATGAACAGGACCTCAGCAGTGCCTTGCTCGTCGGGGCCATTTTCAAGTATCCAGCGGTAGGCGGTTTTGCAGTCGTTGATCCCCTCGATACGTTTATTTTCCGGCATCAGGCGGTAGTCGATGGCCAAAACGGCGGCCCGGGCCACTTCGGAAAAGCGGCTGGTCACGGTGCGGTGGCTGTTCGGGCTACCTGCAATGAAAGCGCCGCCATGGATATACAGCATCCGCCGCGAAGCGTCCACCCCGGGCGCCAGCACCCACTCTGCGGAAACCCCATCCACATCCACCGGGCGGAATTCGCAGCTGAACTCCTTACCCGCAGGGACGTTTTCCATGAATTCACGCGTGAACTGCAGCAACGCCTTGCGGGACTTGCCAGACAGCTGTGGCGCTATTGCCTCGATTTCGGCAACCGCAAACCGGTGTTCCCGGCTGGGTCCCGTCGGCCGGGAAAACTGCTCAATTCCCGCCGCGTCGACCGGGTGATCGTAAACCGAGAGGTCCTCGCCACTCCTGAACCAGACGCCGAGAATCCAGAGGATGAAAACGATCAGTAACAGGGCTAACAGTATGTACATTTCTATTTTGCTCTCAATTCGACAGAATGCATTCGCTCAGGTTTTTCCAGCGCACTCCACGAATACCCTTTCCAGGATTTCCAGCCCCTCTTCCAGGTGTTTGGATTTTATGGTCAGGGGCACCAGTATCCGGATGACGTTGCCACGCACACCACATGAAAGCAGGATCAGCCCGGAATTTGCGGCCTTCGTGGTTAACGCCTTGGTCAACTCCGGGTTCGGCCGGTTCACATCGCCATCATTGACCAGTTCCATGGCGACCATGGCTCCCACCCCGCGGACATCTCCGATCAATGCAGGGTAGTCTGCCTGTAAGCGGTGAAGTCCGGCCTGCAGACGATTTCCCAATTCCACTGCCCGCTCGCACAGCGAATCTTTCTCTATCACATCGAGTACGGCAAGCCCGGCCGCACAACCCAGTGGCGAGGCCGCATAGGTTCCACCCAGCCCGCCGGGCTCGGGAGCATTCATGACTTCCTTTTTTCCAACCACGGCGGCGATCGGAAAGCCTCCGGCGATACCCTTGGCCATGGTGATTATGTCCGCCTCCACGCCCGAGTATTCGGTGGCAAACATTCGGCCAGTACGCGCAAAACCTGTTTGTATTTCATCTAATATCAGTAAGATACCATGCATATCACATAATTCACGCAACTTGCTCAGAAAGCCGTCTGGCACCGGGTAAAAACCCCCTTCACCCTGTACGGGCTCGATGATGATGGCGGCAACCTGGTCAGGCTGGATGACGCTGTTGAACAAGCGATCCAGGGCGGCCAGGGATACCTCCGGGCTGATGCCAAGATACTCGGCCGGGAACGGCGCATGATAAATCTCGGGAGTAAAGGGGCCAAAACCCTTCTTGTACGGGACGACTTTTCCGGTCAGGCCCATGCACAGGTTGGTACGGCCGTGAAAGCCTCCGCTAAACGCGATAACGCCCGGCCGCCCGGTTGCCGATCGGGCGATCTTGATTGCATTTTCAACAGCCTCCGCACCGGTAGATACAAATATCGCGAGTGCATCTTCGATCGGGGTTATTTCAGTCAGTTTTTCGGCCAACTCGACGGCCGTTGAATACGGCGTAACCATCACGCAGGTATGGCTGAAGGCATCCAGCTGATCCTTCACAGCTTGAACTATTTCTGGATGGCTGTGACCCGTGTTCACCACCGCGATCCCACTACCGAAATCGAGGTAACGATTACCCTCTTCGTCCCAAATTTCGGCATTACGCGCACGGGCCGCATAAATTGGCAGGAGGTTGCCCATGCCCCGGGCAAAAACCCGGTCTTTACGGTCCTGTAATTCAAGATTTTTCATACTGTAACTTCCTGCGATCTCTGATGTCGGCAGTCTAAACGATGATTTTGGCTGTGTCTTCAGCCATGTGCTGGTAGTCTATTACGCCAAACGGGGTAAAGAACCTTAATTCATGGACTTTTTTCTACTTGTTGCCGGTATTACCGGCCTTTGGATCGGCACAGAACTGACAATAGGCGGCGCACTGGCCATTGCAAGGCGCCACCAGTTGTCCGAGTTTTTTGTCGGCCTGGTCATTCTTTCCATCGGCAGCGATCTGCCGGAACTGGCCATTGCCGTGGATGCCGGCCTTAAAGGCCTGTTGGGTAATGACGCCTCCGGGGTGGTTGTCGGAACGTCGATCGGAAGCGTCGTCGCACAAATCGGTTTTGTCCTGGGGCTTGGCGGTGTGATCACTTATCTGACCCTGCCCCGGCGGTTTGTTTTCCGGCACGGAGCAATGTTGCTCGGGGCCACGATCCTGCTGTTCCTGGTGGCGTGGGATGGCCACGTGTCCAGGGTGGAAGGCTTGATCCTGATTTCGCTGTACATTGTTTACGTAATGGCACTGATGAACGGGGAAAACGTTCCGGAGCAAGAGCCTTCGCCAATGGCGGGTGGCGGATTCAGCTCCTGGGCGTTGCTCATGGTCGGCCTTATCGCTGTTATCTTCAGTTCCGAACTCACGGTGAGCTCCGTGGTGAAAATTGCCCATGCCTTCGATATCAGCGAAGCCCTGATTGCGGTCCTGATCATTGGCTTGGGATCCAGCCTGCCTGAGCTCTCCATTTCCATTTCGGCCATCCTCAAGCAAAAAACACACATGTCGGTTGGCAATATCATCGGCAGCAATATTCTGGACACCCTTCTGCCCATTGGCATCACTGCACTGATGGCAGGCGTTGCGTTTGAACGACACCTCTTGTTTTTTGACATGCCGTTCATCTTTGTGCTGACAACGGTGGTGCTGGCCTTTTTCGTTACCAAGCGAGGCGTCATGAGGCCCCAGGGGCTGGTCATCCTCGGATTCTATGCGGGCTATGTCATTGTCAAGCTGACGCAGTTCTAGCCCGGACCTCCCGTGAGCATGGGGGGCATCTCATGCTCTGAATCTATCTCAATCATGCGGTCGCTGAAATGACCATTGAACCGCGTCCGGCAAGGATTTCTCCGCCGGCCCGCATGGGCAGGCAGCGGGCTGAATCGCGGACCGTGTTAAAAAATTCTTCCAATGGCGGCCACCGTAAGCCTGTTGAGCCCTTGCCGCTGCGCCACGCAATAATGCCGGAACCATGAAATAGCAGGTTGAATCCGGGCAATGTAAATTTACCAATTCGATTTCAGGAACAGACGCACAGTCGTAGCGCTTCACACCCCCCTGGTGCAGCAGGCGCAGGACTGACGGTTCATCGTTAGCCTTGACGGCATAGAGAACCCGGCCATGAAATCCGTTGAAAAAGGATTGCGCCGTTCGCCGGCAAACGTGAGGATAAATGCAGTAAACTGGTTTCTGTGGATGCCATCTGAGTAGCATGTCTTCTACGCTGGAAAACCGGACGGGAGTCTCTTCCATGAAAAAAAAGGATTCAGCCTGGGGCGGCAAACTGAAACTTCTGCTGTTTCTTGCATTGCTGTCCCTGGTTTCAGCGGCCTGTACCAGCAAATCGCTGGTCCCTTTTACCACCGACGTACCACCTCTGGTTATGCTGCCTGCTGAAAAAGCGGGGGTCACGGACAAACGCGGCCGCTTCCGCGAGATCACCTGTGCCGTGCTGGAGGACCATGGCGAGGAACTGCCGCATTACCGGGATTGCGAGGAAGCCCTGACTCGTGTGGGCGAAGAACTTGGAGCAACCGGGGAGCCCGTCCACCTGGGCCCATCTGAGAAAAACCTTATTGCTGCGATGGTTCCAGGAATTGGCTGGGAGTGTTTTGAAACCTGGCTGAACTACGAAAACGAGTTCGCTGAGCACGTGAGTGATTTCGGATACGGCAGCCACATTTTTTCGGTGGACGGGATGTCGGGCACGAAAACCAACGCCAAACAGATTCGCGATGCCGTCCTCGATCATGCCGACGAGCTGCAAGCGGGGCAACTGGTCCTGATCGGTTACTCCAAGGGTGCCCCTGACCTGCTGGAAGCGGTCGTGGCCTACCCCGAAATTCACCCCTATATCGGCGCCGTGGTCAGCGTCGCCGGCGCCGTCGGCGGCTCTCCTCTGGCGAACGGGGCCAAGGAAAGTGACCTCGGATTACTGAAACACATCCCCGAATCAACCTGTACCGAGGGTGACGGCCATGCGGTGGAAAGCCTGCGCCCGGCGGTACGGCGTACCTGGTTGAATAATAATCCCTTACCGGAAAACATCCCTTACTACTCACTGGTCACATACCCGCTGCCGGAAAACATATCGTCTATTCTGAAAAGCTCCTGGAAAAAACTCGGCGCCGTTGACCCCAGGAATGACAGCCAGGTCATTTTTTATGACCAGGTCATCCCCGGCAGCACGTTGATGGGTTATCTGAACGCGGATCACTGGGCTATCGCCGTTCCGGTTGCCGAATCACATCCGTTTATCGGCCGGCACTTCGTGAACCAGAATCACTATCCCCGGCAAGCTGTGTTTGAAGCCGTACTGCGCTTTATCGAAGAAGACCTCGCTATTGATAAGCGATAAGCACGGCTATCACCATTGTGATACTGCCAAGCAGCAGCAATTGCAGCAGTAATGGCCAGATAAAACGGAACCAACGGCCATAGGGGATGCCGCAAATACCCAGAATACCCATTAAAACGGCATTGGTAGGAACGATCATATTCATGAAGCCGTCACCCATCTGGTAGGCCAGTACTGCAACCTGCCGGCTGACCCCGACGATGTCCGAGATAGGGGCCATGATCGGCATGGTCACGTAGGCCTGGCCGGAGCCCGAAGGAATGAAGAAATTCAGAATGCTCTGGATAAAGAGCATACCGACGGCAGACAATTCACTGCCGACCGCCACCAGCGGTTGCGACAGGCCATTGACGATCGTGTGCAGCACCAGTCCATCACTCAGCGTGATTTCGATGGCGCGGGCAAAACCGATCAGCAGTGCCGTTGCAATCAGTTCGCCGGCTCCCTCGATGAAACTCCGGGCCATCTCGTCCGGCGACATGCCGGCAATTAACCCAGCGGCCAACGCCAGCGCAAAGAAGATGCCGCCCAACTCGATAAAATACCACTGGTGTTGCTTGATCCCCCAGATCACCAGTATCAGCGTCAGCAGGGTGGCCAACAGTACCAGGCGCTGTCTCATTGTGATTGGACCGGTTGCCGGAGGCTCCGGAGGCTGCGCTTCGGGAACATCCGCCACCAGTGAAGCCGCAGGGTCAGCCCTTACCTTTCGGGCATAACGCATCACGTGAATATAGCCCACTGCAAAAAATGGCAGGAACATGGCCAGCCTGAAACCCATCCCCGAAACCGGTGTCAGCCCGGCTACTTCCTGCGCTACCAGCACCGTGAACGGATTCATTACGGCAGTGCCATATCCGACTCCGTAGCCCACCACCATGATTCCGACGGCAGCCACGGTATCCATCCTCATGCCGACGCAGAGCGTAATGAGAATCGCCACCAGTGGAATATATTCCTCCGCCATACCGATGGTGGACGACCCGACTGCAAAAGCCAGCATCCCCATCAACACCAACAGGGCGGGCTGGCCGCCAAAGCGATTCAGGATTTTCGCGAGGGCCGCATCCAGCGCTCCGGTAGCCCGGATGACCGCAAGTGCGCCACCGATTATGAAGACAAAGAAGATGATACCCTGGGCTGACTCCAGCCCCCGGGGAATGACGGTAAATAATGAAGTGAGCGGTAACGACTCAGTTTCCGGAATCACCGCGTAGGTGCCGGGGACGACGATCTCATGTCCGTGCTCGTTGATCATGGTTTCGAACTGCCCTGCTGGAAGCAGCAAGGTCAGCACGTAAGCCAACATGATCATGCCGTAGAGCAATACAAGCGTGTGCGGAACTTTTAGCTTTTTTATCATAATCAACCCTTTACGGCGGCGACGCGTTGTCTTCTACCACGTGGTGCTTGGATCCATAATTCCTCGCAACCTGCCAGGCGACCACGAGCCAGATCAGGGCCAGCACCATATTGACCAGGGCGAACTGTGGAACATCGAAACTGAACCAGTTAAGACCAACATAGATGGCACCTGCCTGGGCCAGGTCTCCGAATCGCCAGAAAAATGCTTCAATCGTAGTTTTTCCCTCGTACTTTTCCGCTGCAGTCAGTGGCAGGTACAGGGCATGCCGAGTGGTGTTCATCAAGGAATAGTCGGTTGAGTTTTCAAAGACTTTCACCAGCCGGATCATGCTGAAGATAGGAATAAATGCCACCAGGCCATATCCGATCAGGGTGATCAGAGGCAGCACCAGCACCGCACCCCGTACTCCGATCCAGCGGATGACACGGGCTACCAGGAATACCTGAGCCAGCAGGGTCAACAGGTTGACGATAAAAAAGAAGTTTCCATAGAAAGCTGCAATAAAGTCTGCTTTTTTCACTCCCGGGTTGGCCAGCACCGCCGCATCAGCGTAACGCACAACCAGTTCAGCCAGGATATATTCTCCGGTGGTGTTGACCCAATTCAGCAATAAAATCAATAACGCCAGCAGGAACAGGTAACGATCGGTCAGAACCAGCGAGATGCCCCCGAAAAAACCCCCGTCTTCTTTGTCTCCGGGTTGGTCGGCAGGGCTGCGTGAGCCGGGTGGAACCGCGGCACGAGCCCAACCGACACAGGGAATGGTCAGTGCCAGCAACGCCATCGCCAACAACAACAATGTCCACGGACCAATCGATGGAAAAAAGGCGCCACTCAATTGCGGAGCCACCAGGCTCCCGAGCGTGGCTCCCACCATGATGATTGGGAAAAGACGTTTCCCACTCTTGACGTTATAACTGTCGGCGGCGAAAGCCCAGAATTGCGCAGTGATCATCACGTTGAAAATGCCCACCCATACATAATAGGCAAATCCGACATCCATGCCCGCGCGGCCAGCCAGGTAGAACAGAAACAGATTAAGCAGAAAAAAGCCGGTGATATAACGCGTCAATTGCTGCTTGCCGGTGTGGCGAAAAACGAGACTGTAAAGCGGAACGATAAAAAGTAACAACAGGGCCGTCACTGCATAGGCGTAACTTTTCAACTCGGCTGAAGATCCAGTCAGCAGGAGTGGCTCGCGGATGGTTTTGAGGATGTAATAGCTCACCATCATCAGCAAGGCATAGGTGAAGAAGGCCAGAACACTGCGCCCTTCACCCGCATGCAAGTGTGAAAACCGGTTGAAAAAACGGTCCAGTGAAGTCAATCGTGTCGGCCAGTCGGCCATGCCTGTCCATCCCCGCGGGTTTGCAGGATAAGACCACATGAAAACCCCGACTGCAACTCTGCAACCTGCCGGCAGGCGGTGAAAATCTATTATTGCGCTTTGATGCGCGGTGGCAAAAGGGCCACACGGGCAAGGTGGGAAGGATGACTCCTTTGCTAGAATAATTCCGTTTAGTATGGTATCGAATTCATCATCAAACCATCACCATGACCGGAAAACGACTTTTACTCCATTCGCTATTTCTTTTGCTCTTGCCAGTCATTGTGGCCTGGCTGGGTATTTCCACTGCTGGTGCGATTGCCCTGGTATTACTGGCGCTGCTATGGCGCTGGGCCATTTCTCTGAGCGCCATTCTTGCGCCGCCCCAGATTCCCGGTTTGGAGCTGGAAACCATTTCAGCCAGCCATTTCGTTGAAAAGGTTCGCTGGTGCATGGACCGACTGGGCGTTGACTATGTTGAGAAGCCGGTTGGCGGAACCCTGGGTGCATTTTTTTTGGGCCGAAGCGTCCCCGTGCTCAAATTCCGCACCGGCATGGTCCGCTCTTCCATTGGCAACTCCCCAGAAATTCTGCGTTACCTCTATGGGCGTTATTCTGTGGAGATGGGCAAACAGGCGTCGTTCCTGGAACCCACGGCAGAACGGCTGGAATTTGAAAAACGGATTGACCGCTGCGGAGTCGACCTTCAGGTATGGGTATATCACTACATCCTGAATGACAGGGATCTCACTCTTCATGCCTGGGGTTGTAACAACCGCGCAATTCCTGCCTGGCAAAGACTGTGCCTCAGACTCTTTTTCCCACTGTTGAGCTTACTGATCCGGAAATCATTCAGGATTACCCCAAAGCGTCATGCGAAGGCGATTGAACATATTGAAGCACTGCTGGCGGACACAGAGGCAAAACTTTCCGATGGCAGAATCTCCATCCTGGGCGGAAATACAATTTGTTTTGCTGACATCAGCTTTGCTGCCATCATGGGACTCTGGCTGATGCCGCCTGCCTATGGCGGGGGTAAGGCCGAGGCGGTGAAATTCAAGCGCGAACGCTGCCCGGCAGGCATGATCGAAGATATCGAAAACTGGAACAGAACCTACCCGAGATCAACCGGTTTTATAGAGAATCTCTATGAAAACGAGCGCTATTCAAAGGGCTGATTTCTGCCCCCCTCCTACGACGGTCCCGGGATGCCCTGATGTCGCGAACGAATATAACTCCATATCGGCAATGGAAGGTAGAAAATGTAGAGCAGGCAAATAATCAGGGCCATTTTGTTTGTGCCGAATTGATCCATTCCGATTCCCACCATCAATGGCCCTAATATCGTTCCCGCACCCCAGCAAACCGTGAACATCGTGGTTGCAGAGGCCAGCATGGCGCCCTTGAACCTTTCCCCCACCAGTATCACGCCCAACGCATAGATCATTCCCTCTACGCCGCCGAAAATAAACGCATAGATTTCTGCTGCGATCGGGATCGTGACCAGCCACGGCATCAGCAGAAGCCCGGCCATTGTCAGACAGAGGCAGACTGTCAACAGGCCCATCCGGTTGACCCGATCAGCCAACCAACTGATCGGCATAACCAGGACCATTGCCCCCACTCCCATGACAGTCATCAGCCCGAGACTGGCGCGTTCGCTCAAGCCCAGGTTCATGCCAAACAGCGGAAAGAAAGTCATCATGGACTCAGCAGCTGCGGCATACACGAGATTGGCAAGCATGATGGTGGGCGCCAGCAGAAAGATTTTCCACAGCCCACCGGGGTGCTCCTCATGGCGTCTCATCTTCTGGTGGGAGACAGCGAACAGGGGAACTCCGGCCAGCAGGATCATTACGCAGGTGGCGTAAAAGGGTCGCATACCTTCCGACCCGGTCAGGATGAGAAGCAACGGCCCCAGCGCAAATCCGGCAGCCCCCACCGAGGAATAGAGACCGATAATGCGGCCGCGCCAGCGCTCCTCCGCCAGTTCGTTGATCAGGGTCTCGCTGGCAATCCAGAGCAAGGCAGTCGTTGCGCCAATGACAAACCGCAGGGGAAACCAGTACCAGACATTGGGGAACAGGCCCAGAAGCAGAAACATGAGTGCCAGCACCAGGGTGGCGGACTGCATGACGCGGGAAGGCGCTAAACGCCGCAATAAATCCGGTGTCCATGGCGCAATCAGCATCACCGCCGCCACCTGGGCAATCGTGCTCAGACCAATCAGGGTTTTACTGACACCCTGGGAATCGAGCACCAGAGCCAGCAAGGGAAAGGCGATCCCGTACACCAGGTTGACCACCGCCATCGCGGCGATCAACCCGAGCAGGCTGCGCGTTTTTTGCCTGCGCGTCAGGGTCATTCTTTGGTAGTCTTGGGTCTTGCCGGTATCGCTTTGAGGTATGCCGCCAATGCCGCAAGATCAGCGTCGGCCAGTTGAGCCGTGTTTTCCTGCACTTCCACCATCGATCCTCCGACGGTGTCGAAGTCGGGCGTGAATCCGGATCGCAGGTAGTAAGCAATATCTTTGGCGGACCAGGAGGCCAGTCCATCAGAGTGAGGAGTAATATTGGGAATCGTGCCCTCGCCTTCCGGGTTCGCGCCGCCGGCGAGCCAGCGGGCCGCCTGCAGGCCGCCGAATTCATCCCGCGGTGTATGGCACTCGGCACAATGGCCCGGCCCTTCCGCCAGGTAACGGCCTCTTTCAATAACGGCGTCCAGGCCGCCCGTATCGAGGATCGGAGACGGATCGAGGTAGCGCCGCTTCCACAGGCCGATACCCCGCCTGATATTCCAGGGAAAATAGAGTTCGTGATTCGCTGTCCGATTGTTGACCGGTGACAGTGAATCCATATACGCCTTCAGATCAATCGTGTCTTCGATCGTCATGCGCGCGTAAGACGTGTAAGGAAACGCAGGGTAATAGTGCCGGCCGTCAGGCGAAATCCCTTTTTGCATTGCGTTCACGAACTGAAGCGCAGTCCAGTTGCCGATTCCGGTCTCTTTGTCCGGAGAGATATTCGGAACGCGGAACACACCGTAAGGCGATTCCATTTCCAGGCCGCCACCCAAACCTTCCCCATGACAGGAAACGCAACCGCCGGCGTAAAACAGGCTTTCACCATTGGCAGGATCGGGTTGATGGGTGGGAAGGTCATCATGAGCCAGCCGTTGCGGCCGGCTCGCGAACCAAAAGATAAGAACCAGCACCAGCATGACCGAGAAGAATTTTTTAATCACGCTTCTCATGGTGCCGGTAAGTTACCCGAGGCTCAGTCGTCTTTTTCTACACGGTACCCTTCATGGCACTCTTTGCAGGTCTTGAACACGGGTCCGGCGGCTGTTTTCAGCGCTTCAAGATCCTGCGGATTGGCTGTAATGGCCGCATCCACGGCTTCCCCGAAAGCCAGTAAAATTGCATTGAATCCCTCGCGGTCAGTCCAGATGGTCGCCCTGGCTTCAGTGTCAAACCCGGTTTCACTGCCTTCTGGAAACAGGTCGCCGAAAATGGCGGCCGCCTCTGCCCAGGTCTGGAAACTCTCCATGGCCACGGCAGCGTTGAAGTCCCGCTCGCCCTTGAGCATTTCACCGACGGGCTTGGCCGCGTCTCTAACACCCTCCATCAGTTCGTGTCGTGCTTCCTGCGGCGACTCCGCAGCCAGAACCTGGGACACGGGAAACAACAGCAGCAGGGCCATTAAAATCTTAATAAAACGATGCATTTCTCATCCTCTGAATTTGCAGAAATAATTAATCAATGGCGAAGTATAGTGCCTGTCGCCGCCAGTCGCTAATGTCTTGATCTGAGTCATAGAATGTTGCCAATTCCGGCATCATATCTTGATATGCTTTGCAGCAGAAAAATCGGTCTACGGAGACGAATAATGTCATCAGAACAAGCGTCGGGAAAATATGTATATCTATTCAATGAATTTGATGAAGCAGTGGACAAATTCGATGGTGACTGGGAGGGCGTTCGCGGCCTGTTGGGCGGTAAAGGCGCCAACCTCGTCGATGCGACAAGGCTTGGAATCCCGGTACCACCTGGCTTCACGGTAACCACTGAAGGCTGCAACGATTATCTCGACTCCGAAGAAACTTTTCCGGAAGGTTTGTGGGCGCAGGAACTCGAAGCCATTTCCAGCCTGGAGAGCATGACGGGTAAGAAGTTCGGCGATATCGAGAACCCCTTGCTTGTTTCCTGTCGCTCGGGCGCACGGTTTTCGATGCCGGGCATGATGGACACCATCCTGAATATCGGCCTGAACGACGAGATCGCCGCCAAGCTCGCCACGCGCACTCACCGGCCGCGGTTTGCTTATGACCTGTATCGCAGACTGGTACAGATGTTTGGCAGTGTTGTCATGGATGTCCCCGATGAGGTTTTCGAAGCAGTCATAACGGCCCAGCGGCGGGAATCCAAAGTGGGCACCGACGCGGATCTCGACGCCAAGGCATGGAAGGCGGTCACCATGCGATTCAAGGAAATCATCCGCACCTATACCGGCAAGGAATTCCCCACTGATCCCTTTGAGCAATTGAAGCAGGCAACTGAAGCCGTTTTCAAATCGTGGAACGGCAAACGGGCTATTGACTACCGTGAAGCGGCCGGTATCGAACACAACCTGGGTACAGCGGTTAATATCCAGACCATGGTGTTTGGAAACATCGGTAACGATTCCGCTACCGGCGTTTTCATGTCGCGCAACGCCACCACCGGTGAGCCGCAACTGGAAGGTGATTACCTGATCAATGCCCAGGGCGAGGACGTTGTGGCCGGCACCCGCCAGACCCTGCGCATCGGGCAACTGGAAGATGACATGCCCGAAATGTTCCAGGAACTGCAGGAAATTTCCCGCAGTCTGGAACAGCATCACCGCAACATGCAGGACATGGAATTCACCATTGAGCAGGGTAAGCTCTGGCTATTGCAAACCCGCGATGGCAAACGAACGGCTCAGGCCGAGGTCCGGATCGCGGTCGATATGGTTGCCGAAGGCCTGATCAGCCGGGAAGAAGCGGTTTCCAGAGTACAACCCGACCAGGTCGATTTTTTCCTCCATCCGCAACTGGATCCGGAATCTCTGCAGGACATACTACCCATCGCCAGGGGCCTCAACGTATCTCCCGGGGCGGCCGTGGGGGTGATTGCATTCGATCCCAACCTGGCTGAACGCTGGGCCAAGGAAGACGGCAAAAATGTGATCCTGGTCCGTCCTGAAACCCGCCCGGACGATGTCCACGGCATGTTGGCGGCCAAAGGAGTGGTAACGAGCAAAGGCGGCCGGACCAGTCACGCCGCCCTGGTGGCGCGTCAGTTTGGCAAGCCTGCGGTCGTCGGCGTTGAAGAAATCGAAATTGATCTCGATAACCACTTGATGCGGATCGGTGAGGACCTGGTGATCAAGGAAGGTGAAAGTCTTTCCATCGACGGCAATCACGGTCTGATCTACTACGCTGATCTGCCGACAGTCGTGCCGGATATCCAGAACCCGCACCTGCTCAAGATTCTCAGCTGGGCTGACGAGTTCAGAACACTAGGCGTTCGCGCCAATGCGGATTACCCCGATGACGCGCAGCGTGCGCGCGAATACGGTGCAGAAGGCATCGGCCTGTGCCGCACCGAGCACATGTTCTTCGCCGAGGAGCGGCTGCCCATCATGCAGCGCATGATTACCGCCAACACACCCGCCGAGCGGGCCGAAGCCATCGCTGGCCTGTTGCCCATGCAGCGCTCTGATTTCGAGGGCTTGTTCCGGGCCATGGAAGGTCAGCCCGTCATCATCCGTCTGCTGGATCCACCTCTGCATGAATTCCTGCCATCAGCACATGACCTGATGCTGGAACTGACCGACCTGAAGCTGCGCATGCAACACTTATCCAGCCTCAAGGAAATGGATCAGGCCCTGGATGAAATCCGCGAAAAAAGCAGCCTGCTGGAACGAGTCGAATTCCTGCAGGAGTCGAACCCGATGCTGGGAACTCGCGGAGTCAGGCTGGGCATGCTGATACCGGGCTTGTATAAGATGCAGGTACGGGCAATATTCGAGGCGGCCTGCCGTTGTGCGTCGGAGGGTGTGGATGTTCGCCCCGAAGTGATGATTCCGCTGGTTTCCCATGTCGGCGAACTCGACAGCATGGTCGGCCCATTGAACGCAGTCGCTGAAAAGGTCATGTCTGAACATGGCACCAAAGTACCGAGCATGGTCGGCACGATGATCGAAATCCCGCGGGCAGCCCTGACTGCTGGCGAGATCGCAAACATAGCCGAGTTTTTCTCTTTCGGCACGAACGACCTGACGCAGACAACTTACGGCATTTCACGCGATGATGCGGAAACCGGTTTCCTGGTGCATTACCTGCAAACCGGCCTTCTGAAGGACAACCCCTTCACCACCATTGATCCTGAAGGCGTTGGCAAACTGATGCAGATAGCCATCGACGAAGGTAAAAGATCCCGTGACAGCCTCGAAATCGGGGTGTGCGGCGAACACGGTGGCGACCCCAAGAGCATCCACTTGTGCCACAAGCTTGGTGTGGACTACGTTTCGTGTTCACCGTTTCGAGTGCCCATCGCCAGGTTGGCGGCGGCGCACGCGGTACTGAGCGCCGAGCGATAATGGCTGCGGAGGTTTACGCCTCCGCGTCGCGCGCCAGGGCTTTGGCGTAGGCCGGCCTCGCCAGGCAACGCTCGAGGTAGCCCGACAGGATGGGGCTGTCGGGCAGAATTCCGAACCGGTTCATGAAATAGACCGACGACCCGGCCAGCACATCGGCTGCCGAAAACTGTTCGCCCATCAACCAGTCGCGTGTATTCAGACGGTCTTCGAGTACTTCGATCATCGTATCGAAGTTACCCCAGCCGGAGGTCGCCCGGGAAACCTCCATGCCCATGAATCTTTCCATCATGGCCGGCTCGATCACGCCTGGCGAATAAATCATCCAATATAGGTACTGCCCACGTGAAGGTTGGTCGATAGCCGGCGCAAGCCCGCTGGACGGATAGCGGTCGGCCAGGTACAACGCAATCGCAGCCGAATCCGCCATGTGCACGGCGCCACCCGGAGCAGAATCCAGAATGGCCGGCACCTTGCCCATGGGGCTGGCGGCGATAAAATCGGGGTTGTTTTTCGATTCGGGATCGCGGATATCCACCATTCTTACTTCAAATGGCTGATCCATTTCTTCAAGCAGCCAGAGAATACGCGCAGCTCGCGTTTGGGGGCACCAGTACAGGGTAATCACAGTTCTTTTCCTCCCGAAGTTTATGTAGCTTTTGCCAGCGACGGAGGGCAATGAATGACGGATTTGCTACTGAGTATGCTTGATAGCGTCACTCAGGATTTCCAGGGCGGTTTGATCACAGGGCGGCAGTTCAGCATCGCTCTGCGCCAGTGGTGTTGTACGTTCGCCCCAGCGAATCAGGCCCGCGCCGCGGGTCAGGCCTGCACCGAATGCCGCAAGCAACAGTCGGTCTCCCGACTTGATGCGCCCTTCATCCAGCGCTTCCACCAGGGCGACCGGAATCGTTGCAGCAGAAGTGTTCCCGTAATTCTGAATATTCAGGACTACCTGGGACATCGGAACCGACAGGTGGTGCGCCAGTGACTCGATGATCCTTGCATTGGCCTGGTGGGGGATGATCAGGTCAATATCTTCATTGCTGAACTCCAGGTCGGACAGCACTTTGCGTATTTCCCTGGCCATGCCCCTGACCGCCCGTTTAAAAATTTCACGGCCGTCGAAGTTAACATCGAAATTACCGTAGTTCTCGACGAAGCGGTCGCCGGCAGTTCCAAAATTGGAAACGATCAACGCGTCCAGTGCGTCGCCTTCACAACCGAGGTGGCTTGCGAGCAAGCCGGATTCCTTCTCGCTGGGCTCCAAAACAACGGCACCGGCGCCATCACCAAAGAGCACAGCACTGTCCCGAAGCGACCAGTTGAGGAACCAGGTGATGCGTTCGCATCCAATAACAAGTGCCTTTTTGTAACCGGCTGCCCGGATCATGGAGGTCGCGACTGAAAGGCTGTATATGAATCCGCTGCAACCGGCATTGAGGTCGAAGACCGCAGCATTGGCTGCCCCCATTTTTTTCTGAACATGTGCAGCCGTGCTGGGAATAACGGTATCCGGGGTGCAGGTAGCGACAATCAACAGGTCGACATCTTCCGCTACGAGCCCCGCTGCAGCCAATGCCCGTAGCCCGGCCACGGACGCCAGGTCGCTGGCTGGCACATGGGAGACGCGCCGCTCACTGATCCCGCTGCGGCTGGTGATCCATTCGTCTGAGGTATCCATGATGGTCGCCATATCGTCATTGGTCATGACGGCTGGCGGCATACATTTTCCCCATCCCGTAATATTTGCGTATTTCGGCATGTCAGGTATTCCTGTTCAGATATGGCATGCAGACTAGCAGTGAACCATTCAAATCACAATCTCATGCATTCACGGAGAAATATCATTAGTATCGCTGCAACGGAACGTTGTATACCGAGGAGTTCGCAAGATCATGAAATACCCGGAAAGCTCAAACGGGGAGTCGCCCGTTGCCTGGTTTCTGAAGGCCCATCCGGCCGTTGAGACAGTTGAAGTCATACTCACTGACCTGAATGGCATCTACCGCGGCAAATGGCTGCCAGTGACGGCCGTAGAAAAAGTGCTGGAAGGGAAGTTAAAAATGCCATTGACTTCAGTGACACCCGATGTCTGGGGCCGTGACGTTCCATTGCTGTGTGAAAAAACCGGAGATGGTGACGGCATCTGCTCGGCCATCGAGGAATCCATTCGTCCCCTGCCTTGGATCGCGCGCCCTACAGCGCAACTATTCCTGCAACTCAATACTGAGGACGGCACACCCTGGGAGTTCGATCCCCGGGTTGTGCTGAAAAATGTCGTCGAGAAATTCCGCGCCAAGGGGCTTACGCCAGTATGCGCCCCGGAGCTGGAATTTTACCTGTTTGATGAAAGCAGGCAGGTTGACGGTAAACCGAGGATTCCTGCGACTCGGGCCAACGGTAACTGCCGCATAGGCGGGCAGCTGTACAGCACCGAAGTGATGCATGAAACCGCGGCGCTGATGCATGAAATTCGCGAGACCTGCGAAACCATGTCAGTGCCGCTGGACGGTTTGCTCAAGGAACTGGCCCCCGGACAATTCGAGCTCAACCTGCACCACGTGGATGATCCTTTGCAGGCGGCGGACAATGCCCAACTTCTCAAGCAGGTCATCAAGAGTATCGCTCGAAAACACGGTCTGATCGCCAGTTTCATGGCCAAGCCTTTTGGTGATCGGGATGGCAATGGTTTTCACACCCATGTAAGTATCCTCGACCACAACGGTGGCAACCTGTTCGACGACGGCACTGATGAGGGCAGCGATGAGTTGCGTCATGCCATCGCCGGTCTGACCAGGGTAATGGCCGATTGCATGCTGATATTTGCGCCCCACCTCAATTCGTGGCGCCGCTTGCAGCGGGGTGTGCATGGCCCGCTGGCGCCTACATGGGGCTACGAAAACCGTTACGTTGCGCTGCGCATTCCCAACGGAGAAGGAGCAGCCCGCCGGATCGAGCACCGCATCGCGGGCGCAGATGCCAATCCTTATCTTTCGCTCGCCGCAATCCTCGCCGGTATCCTTCTCGGCCTTGAAAACAATCTGGTGGCGGATCCGCCAACCACAGCGGGCCCGGGAAAACCCGAAGCAACTCTGCCGGCTACGTGGGAGGCAGCGCTGGCAACCTTTGAAAACTCCGATTTCATCAGGGACAGCCTGGGGGCGGATTTTCAGCAGGCCATGGCCGCAATAAAACGCGCGGAACAGGGGGAGTTCTCCAGCGCGGTGACGCCACTGGAGTACGACAGCTACCTGGTTCTGGCCTAGGTTTTCTTAAAATTCACCAACCATGTCCTGGCCCGATCAGAGTAAACCGATCACCAGGTTTTCCAACGGTTCACCACTCTTCTGGACAAATCGATAAGTAACTCTTACCAACGGCACTTCGAGGTCCAGCATGAGGTCCAGCCGGGCCGGGCTCGCGTCGATCACGCAGGCGACATCCTGCGCTGCACAGCAGTCATTTATGGTCTGAGCCAGCGAGTCCCTTTGCGCTTCTGAATATCCCATCGCCGGAAGGATCCGCTCCATGTGCGGGTAGGATTCGAACGTATCCCGTATGGTGCCTGCGACATACGGCCTGGGATCCACTGCAATCGCACCATAGCGTTCTGCCGCCACGGTTCCCGCGCCGAAAGACATGCCGCCGTGTGTCACCGTCGGGCCGTCTTCGATGACCAAAACCCGCTGTCCCTTGATGAGGCCCGGCTGATCCACATCGATTTCCAGGTCCGAGGTACAAAGAGACGCAGCCGGGTTAAGGGCCTGTGCCCGTTCGAGGATGCCATCCACGGCGCCGGATTCAGCCGAGCCGACTTTACCAATCACCAGCACGTCTGCGCGCCGGAAATTCACTTCACCGGGATAATAGTCAATTTCATGCCCGGCACGAAGCGAGTCAACCACGACAATATCCAGATCCGGCTTGATGAATGAGAAGTCATTATTGCCCCCGTCCCACAGCACGATGTCCGCCTCTTTGGAGGATTCCTCCAGAATGGCCTGGTAATCAACACCGGCGTATATCGGGATTCCCATGTCTACATAGGGCTCGTATTCCTCGCGCTCCTCGATAGTACATTCATGCTTTACCAGGTCTTCGGTGGATGCAAAGCGCTGTACCCGCTGCATCTCCAGGTTGCCGTAAGGCATGGGGTGACGGATGACGGCAACGCGTTTGCCCTTATCGGTCAGCAGGCGCGCCAGCCACTGGGTCAGCGGGCTCTTGCCGGCGCCGGTGCGGGTCGCCGTGATGCTCACCACCGGCTTTTTCGATGGCAGCTGGGTATGGTCAGGGCCTATCATCACGAAACTCGCTCCGGCTGCCTGCACCAGACTGGCCTTGTGCATGATATCCGCATGCGGTACGTCACTGTAGGCGAAAAATACGAAGTCGATAGCATAGCGGTCAATCAGTTCCGGCAGTTCTGATTCATCGAATATCGGGATATCTTCATCATAGCCAGGGCCGGCCAGAGACTGCGGAAATCCGCGTTCGTCAATGAATGGGATCTGGGTAGCTGTGAATGCTTTAACGCGGAAAATTTCGTTACCGCGCAGGAACGACAGATAAACGTGAAAGTCTCGCCCGGCGGCGCCCATGACAATACAGTTGAATTCCTTCTTCATGAATGATTACCCCGTAGGTTGATCTGGATCTGTTTCGATTTAGTGTCAATTATCGCTTGCCAGAACCCACAGAGACTTGATCCTGATAGGATTAATGCCATGAAAAGAGGAAAAGAGGAACACAACTTCAAGCGGCTTCGCTAGTGGCCCAGCGTGCCCATCCAGATTGCCGTCAGGAATCCGATTACCGTCATCAGTCCGGTCAGCCAGCCGCCGTGGTCATAGGCCTCGGGCAGCATGGTCTGGGCGATCATGGCCAGCATCGCGCCGGCGGCGAGCCCTTCCAGCAGCGCCCGCAGATGCAACGGTGCATCCGCGATGAAAATGTTTCCAAAGGCTGCGCCGACGGCCGTCATAATCATCAACGACATCCACATACCGACAATGAGCCAGGCGGGGCTGCCGTGTTTTTTCATAACAACGGCGCTCGACATGCTCTCAGGCAGGTTGGCGATAAACAGACCGCCTATCAGCGCCAGGCTGACCGCAGAACCTTCCATCGTCGAGCCGATGATCAGCGACTCAGGTATTCCATCCAGCGCAATGCCCAGCCAGATGGCTAAGGCAACATTGCTGCCGCCTTTTTTCGCGGCGTGCGCGGCATGCATGATCTCTGCTTCAGTCGGCTTTCCCAGTTCAGATTCCAGGTTCTGACTGGCGGCCTGCAACCAGCTGCGGGACTGGTCCGGATCAATACCATCATTCAATTCACCTGCCTTGTGTTTTTCTGCAATCTGCTCCAGGTTTTGCTGCAGTTTGGGAGAAACTGCAACGACCTCGTTGAAGTCATCTTTGTGGATTTCCCATACGACCGTGTCTTCAACGGCGATCGCCCGGGCGATTGGAGACAGGCCGGTAACCAACGCCAACCCACCAAAAGCCTCTCCGGCTTTCAACACGGGCAGTGAACCCTGCTCCTCTTCTTCACCATGATGCTGGATGCGAACACTGCCATATTCGATCAGGAACAGTGCGGCGCAAGGGTCCTCTTCATGGCAGATGATTTCTCCTGCTTCAAAAAATCGCTTTTCGATATCACTGACCACCCGGCGGATCTCGTCAGGAGGCAGGCTGATCATCAGGTCCAGAACCGAGAGTTTGTCCAGGATTTGCCGGTAATGTTGCTTCTTCCTGCGCTTCAACCTGGAGGAAATGGTTGAATGTTTACGCAGATATCCGCCCATGCCAGACAAAGAGTGATCCAGGCCGATAAACAACAGGCATCCCATCATCGAACCCAGTGCCAACCACTTGAATCCTTCCGCGGGATCGTCGGGGAAATGCGCCAGGGCGGGCACCACCAGTTCCAGCGCCAGGGCACAGAGCAAGGCGCCTGCGCCAAAAGCCATAACCGCCGCCGTTAATCGCAGCCCCGGATTGAGCCAAATGCCCAATGCAGCTCCCAGCGGCAGGGAAGCTGCGCTGAGACCACCGAACAAGAATGCCAGGGTTACCGGGTCCATTCAGCCGTTTTTACAGGTCTGGATCGATTGGTGCAAGCGCTGAAAAATTTACCCTTCTCATACCAGGTCCAGTGCATGCTTTTTCAAATCACTTAATTTCACGATGCGCAATGCCGCTGCATGCGTTGCCTGCAATACGACACGGGGAGCGGCTCCTGCCTCCAGCGCTTCTTGCCAGCGAGCCGCGCAAAGGCACCACTGATCACCCGGCCTGAGACCCGGGAACCCGAATTCGGGGTGCGGCGTCGATAGGTCATTGCCCCTGTCACGGGAAAACTCCAGGAATTCGGACGTCACGCGGGTGCATACAACGTGGAGACCCACGTCCTCGCGGCTGGTGTTACAACAGCCGTCGCGAAAAAATCCCGTTAACGGCTCTTCAGAACACGTCGTCAGTGGCTCACCTAACACATTGAGTTTCGCTTCCATACTACTATCCTAAAACAGATGAAGCTGTCGGGGCTATTCAGGGAACAGAACTTCCCCTGGCATTTACCGCCGGTTAAGGCACTGGCCGGAATAATCAGCTGATGACATCCTTATCCAGGGTACGGGCCGCCAGCAGGTAATGTGCGACCGCCCAGGTTTTCGCAACGAGAGCAACCCCGATAATCGAATAACGCAGAGCATCTGCATCGCCAAAATCGGGACGCATCAAATCGGACAGTGCTCCGATGATCAACGGGCCGGTCCCCAATCCAATCAGGTTAAGGATGAAAAACAGCACGGCGGATGCGACTGCCCGTTGCCGCAGCCCCACGAGGGAATGAGTCGCAGCCAGGGATGGGCCAAGCCACATGGCGCCGAGCACTGCGTACGGAACGTAAGCCATGAACATCCGGCCCGTGTTATCCGCCATAAATGCAAGCAGTGTCAGCGGAAGTGTCAGGATCAAAGCGATCGAGGGCATCAGGGAATACCAGTGCGCCCCGCGACGGGCTAGCCGGTCCGCCAAAAAGCCCGACAGCAGCACACCAAGCGCACCGCCAACACCGGTGATCAATGCAAGCCGCCAGCCCACCTCGCCTATGGCCATGCCATGGGCCCGGATGAGAAAAGATGGCACGAAATTACCGACGCCGTAACCCGCTACCGAATGCAGGCTGCAGGCGAGCGCAATATGCCTGAATGATTTTTTCGACCACAGCAAGACCAGGGTGTCGCGAAAAGCGGGGTTGGGCTCCGCCGGCTGGATGTCCCGGGTAATTCCGGTCGATGCCGTCAACTGCTCGCCAATGCCGCGCGGCGGCTCCTTGATGGTGAAAGCCACAAGCAGCGCGAGCAGGATTCCAGGCAGCCCCACCACGACGTACGTCATCCTCCAACCGAAATCCTCGGCTACCCAGCCCCCAAGGCTGTAGGCAAAAAGATAGCCAAAGTAGACCCCCATCGAGAATATCGAGAGCGCCAGCGCCCTGCGGCGGCGGGGAAAAATATCGGAAATCATGGAATGTGACGGCGGGCTGCCGCCTGCCTCTCCTACCCCAACCCCGACCCGGATCAGCAGAAGCTGCACAAAATTCTGGGCCAGGCCTGAGAGCGCGGTCATGGCGCTCCAGAAGGCAAGGGCCACGGCCACCACGCGCTTGCGCCCTGCCCTTTCCGAAAAATGTGCGATGGGTAGCCCGAGCACCGAGTAAAAAATGGCGAAGGCAAAGCCAGACAGCATGCCGAGCTGCCAGTCCATCAGGCCCAGCTCAAGCCGGATTTGCTCTTGCAGGATGACCACCACCTGGCGGTCGATAAAGTTGAAGGTGTAAACCAGCGTCAAAAGCGCGAGAACATACCAGCGGTAGGCCGGTTTCAGATAGGGCGATCCTGACACGGCTGGTTCCTGCGATTTTTGCATTGCACATCGTAAACCGGTGGCGGACAAAATGCAGCTATTACCGCATCTTACCGCTACCGGCGCCCGTCATTCTCAGGTTGGGGCCTGCTCCTCCCAGACCCGGCACAACTCAATGATGACCTCGACCGCCTTGTGCATATCGTGGGTTGATATCCACTCGAAGCGTGAATGAAAGTTATGCTCTCCGGCAAAGATGTTCGGCGTGGGCAGGCCCATAAAACTGAGCCTGGAACCATCCGTCCCACCCCGGATCGGCTCGATCCGGGGATTCAGCCCGGCACGGCGAATTGCCTCTATCGCGTTCTCGACGACGTCCTGGTGATTATCCAGCACTTCTTTCATGTTGCGGTAGGATTCCTCGACTTCTATCCCGACGCTCGAACCGGGATACACCGTAACGGCTTCCCCTGCGATCTGTTCCACCAGTCGCTCCATTTCTCTCAGCTTTGAACTGGTGAAATCCCTGACCAGCAATTTCACCGAAGTCTGTTCTACCCCCGCATCGACAACATAAGGGTGAACGAAGCCTTCATAACCCTCGGTGGTTTCCGGTGACAACACCTCCCGGGGTAAACGAGTGATGAATTCTGCCGCGACCTTGATCGCATTGACCATCTTGCCTTTTGCAAATCCGGGATGAGTATTGAACCCGTGAAAAGTCAGGGTGATCGCATCGGCTGAAAAAGTCTCAACCTGCACTTCACCCAGCGTTTCGCCATCCATTGTGTACGCGCAATGCGCTGCGAACCGCTCCACGTCAAAAAACTTCGTCCCGTTCCCGACTTCCTCGTCCGGTGTGAAGCCGATTCTCAACGGCCCGTGCGCGATCCCGGGATGAGCCAGCAGGTACTCGACAGCCCCCATGATTTCAGCCACACCCGCCTTGTTGTCCGCGCCCAGCAGGGTCGTCCCCGACGCGGTGATGATGTCGTTGCCGATCTGCTCCAGCAGCAGTGGATTGTCAGACACTGAAATTATCGAAGACGGATCGTCGGGAAGCACCAGATCCTCACCGTTGTAGTTGCTGTGAACAATTGCCTTGACCCCTGCCCCGCACATTTCGGGTGATGTGTCGACGTGGGCAATGAAGCCGATTACCGGAACTTCGCTTTTCTCGCTGGTCGAAGGCACAGTGGCGAACACGTAGCCGTGTTTGTCCATGCAAACGTCATCGAGACCAAGCGCGATGAGTTCATCCTTCAGCCGCTTCAACAGTTCGAGCTGGGTGGGTGTGCTCGGAAAGGTTGCGGAATCCTCACGGGACTGGGTATCGATCTTCACATACTCCAGAAACCGCTCGACGCAGTTGGTTTTGTACTTAGGTATCTCCATACGGCTCTCCGCCCCGAAGAACAACTTGCGACAGGTTACATATTCCGCCGATATTCACCACCGACGTCGTACAGGGAATGCGACATCGAACCGAGTGAACAGGTTTTGGCAGCATCCATCAGCGCTTCGAAAGTATTGTTTCTCTCACGAGCCACTTTTTGCAACTCAAGCAGTTCCGTGCTGGCTTCCGCGCGGTGAGCATCACGAAACGCCTCCACCGAAGCGACCTGCTGATCCTTCTCATGATCAGTTGATCGCATCAGTTCGATTTCCCCGACTTCACCATGCCCGTCCGGCGGCAGAAATGTATTGACCCCAACGATCGGCAGTGTCCCATCATGCTTTATGCTTTCGTAATACAGGCTTTCTTCCTGTATTTTGCTGCGCTGATACATGGTGTCCATCGCACCCAGCACGCCACCGCGCTCTGAAATCTTTTCAAACTCCTGGTAGACGGCCTCCTCTACCAACTCAGTCAATTCGTCCACGATGAAACTGCCCTGCCAGGGGTTTTCACAGAAGTTCAGGCCCAATTCCCTGTTGATGATCATCTGGATTGCCACCGCTCTGCGCACACTCTCTTCAGTCGGCGTTGTAATCGCTTCATCGTAAGCGTTAGTGTGCAGACTATTGCAGTTGTCAAACAGCGCATACAGGGCTTGCAGTGTGGTGCGGATGTCGTTGAACTGGATTTCCTGGGCGTGCAGACTCCTGCCGCTGGTCTGGATGTGGTACTTCAGCATCTGGCTGCGCTGGTTGGCGCCGTATCTCTCACGCATCGCGCGAGCCCAGATTCTTCTCGCCACCCGGCCGATCACAGTGTATTCGGGATCCATACCATTGGAGAAAAAGAAACTCAGGTTCGGCGCAAACTGGTCAATTTCCATGCCGCGCGCCAGGTAGTACTCGACAATGGTAAAACCGTTGCTGAGGGTAAATGCGAGCTGGCTGATCGGATTCGCGCCGGCTTCCGCAATGTGATAGCCGGAGATCGACACGCTGTAAAAATTTCGCACGCCCTGATCAACGAAATACTGCTGAATATCGCCCATCATGCGCATGGCGAACTCGGTGGAAAAAATACAGGTATTCTGGGCCTGGTCTTCCTTGAGAATATCCGCCTGTACCGTGCCACGCACCAGGGTCAGCGTCCTGGCTTTGATCTTTTCGTAGACCTCCGCATCAATCAGTTTGTCGCCTGTGATGCCCAGTAAAGCCAGGCCGAGGCCGCTATTTCCAGCCGGTAATTCGCCATGGTAACGAGGCTGCTCCCGGCCCTCGAAATACGCTTCGATTTTCCTTTTGGCTTCCTCCCACTTGCCGTGCTTATGCAGATACAACTCGACCTGCTGGTCAATGGCCGCATTCATGAAAAAAGCCAGTATCATGGGCGCCGGGCCATTGATGGTCATCGACACCGAAGTGTTGGCCGCACACAGATCGAAACCGGAATACAGCTTTTTCATATCATCCAGCGTCGCGATGGAGACACCGGAGTTGCCAACCTTGCCGTAAATATCCGGACGGGTATGCGGGTCCTCCCCATACAGCGTGACGGAATCAAATGCTGTACTAAGACGAACGGACGGCTGGCCATGCGCGAGCAGATGGAAGCGGTGATTGGTGCGTTCAGGTGTGCCTTCACCTGCAAACATCCGGATGGGGTCTTCGCCGGCGCGCCGATAGGGGAAAACTCCGGCCGTGTAAGGGTAGTGTCCCGGCAGATTTTCGCGCATCAGGAAGGAAAGCAGCCCGCCCCAATCAGCGTCTCTTGGCATGCCGATCTTGGGAATCATCAGGCGGCTCAGGGATTCCTTGAAGTTGGAACCGGTAATTTCTCGGCCACGTACCTCATAGGTATAATTTTCAGTGCGTAACCCGGCCTTCTTTTCCGGCCAGGATTTCAGCAACTGGACGGCATCTTCACTCAGTTCACCAATTGCGCTGTCGTAGCGTTGACGGAGAAGGAGCAGGGAACGGTCTGCTTCACGGCCGGGGCCCGCCCCATCAGCGGTATCCCTCA
The DNA here is from genome assembly GCA_937924405.1 of uncultured Lysobacterales bacterium. Taxonomy (GTDB): domain Bacteria; phylum Pseudomonadota; class Gammaproteobacteria; order Xanthomonadales; family SZUA-36; genus JAHEFT01. The sequence goes on along the minus strand of CALDVW010000017.1, from coordinate 6,209 downwards.
AGGCGAATGAGACATATCTCGAAAAGGGCTCGGGAAGATGTTCATCCCCCAGTATTTTGAGGGATTCATAGTAGTTCTGGGCTTTACTGGCGGCCTCGGCCTGCCGCACGATATCCCCGTTGATTGTCCTTCCAGCCTCGGCTATTTCGGCCAGGTAGCGGGTGCGCTGGCCGGGAATCAGCACCGTCGCTTTGGGTTCCCGCAGCGATGTTTCCGTATCGGGCGACCAGTTCTCAGCCGGCAGGTCCAGTTTCTCCCTCAATAAGCGGCACAAATTAACAAACATCCAGGTGATGCCGGGGTCGTTGAACTGGCTGGCTATGGTGGGGTACACGGGAATTTCTTCGTTGCTTGCATGAAAGGCGAGGTGGTTGCGCATCCACTGCTTCCTGACATCACGCAGGGCATCCTCAGCTGCCCGCTTGTCAAACTTGTTCAACACCACCAGGTCGGCAAAATCCAGCATATCGATTTTTTCGAGCTGACTCTGGGCGCCGAAGTCGCTGGTCATCACGTAGACAGGAAAGTCAACCATATCGACGATCTCGGAATCTGACTGGCCTATGCCTGCTGTTTCAACAATGATCAGGTCAAACCCGGCTGACTTAAGAAATGCGATGCCATCCTGCAAAATGGCCGATGTTGCCAAATGTTGGCGTCTCGTCGCCATGCTGCGCATGTAGACATTTTCATGGCGCAGCGAATTCATACGGATGCGGTCACCGAGCAGGGCGCCACCGGTACGCCTGCGGGTCGGGTCAACGGCGAGCACCGCAATTTTCATTTCCGGAAAACACTGGGTGAAGCGGTTCAGCAGTTCATCGGTGACCGATGATTTTCCCGCCCCGCCGGTGCCTGTAATTCCAATCACCGGCGCCTGTCTGGAGCGGCCCTCCCATTCGCGGCGTTTCAATTTCAGTTCAGCTTCACCAAAGACCTCGTCTTCCAGAGCCGAGATCACGTTGGCTATCGATTTCGAATCAGTCACATCGGTCTGGCCAGGAAATTCAGTGGGCACGCGGCTTTCCATGGTGCGCTTAACCACGTCCTCAATCATTTCCACAAGACCCATGCCCATCCCGTCATCCGGGTGATAAATTCGCTCGATGCCATAAGCTTCCAGTTCGCGAATCTCGTCAGGTCTGATGGTTCCGCCACCTCCCCCGAACACCCTGATGTGATCCGAGCCACGCTCTTTCAGCAAGTCAACCATGTATTTGAAGAACTCGATGTGACCGCCCTGGTAGGACGAAATCGCGATGGCATCAGCATCTTCCTGGATGGCGGCCCGGACGATGTCAAGCACGCTGCGGTTGTGTCCCAGGTGAATCACCTCTGCGCCCTGGGCCTGGATCAGGCGGCGCATGATATTGATGGCAGCATCGTGGCCATCAAACAGTGACGCGGCGGTCACGAAACGTAACGGCGTGGTCACTTCTGTTTTCGATTGTGGAATCTGGTCAGCGGGTCGACTCATTTTGTATTTTCCGTTCAGACATCCGGATATTTTACCTTGTGAAGCAATTTGGTGTTTGGACGCAACCAATCGCCCGAAATAATACATTTCAATAACGGCAATTTTGGCTATTTTACCTTTGAAGGCTCAAAATTAGCCAATCTTGCAAAATTTCGAAATCGCTTGGTTGTGCGGATTTCGGAGGATTTTAGCCATATTTGCATTTTTTTGTACAAGGGCGTATGGTGGACAGGAACGCAAGGGGGGGAGCATAAGGAATTGCTCTTCAGATAAGCACGGGATGGCACGAATATCTCGCCACCCGACAATTTGGGTCGGGACAAGCGATGGGGAACGGGTCAGTTCCCCATCGCGCTCTTGAACCTATTCTGTTCCACCTCGATTGTTTTCATTGAACTCATCTGTCTGGATAAGGGTCGTACCATTGTCCACTGTTCAGCAATTAACCGATCCCAGGCAAATTTCATGCAAAAAGCATTCCCCGTATTACTCTTGTCACTGCTTGCCGCTTGCGGTCAATCCACACCCGGCAATGAACCTGAAACAGCGATTATTTCCGAAGCACACTCCCTCCCGGCGGGAGTAACGCTGGTGGAGGAATTCTCAGGATCAGAAAAGGATTTTTCCATCCCATTCAGCAAATTTGTTCTCGATAACGGGTTGACGGTAATTTTGCACGAAGATCATTCCGACCCGATGGTTCATGTCGATGTGAACTACCACGTCGGTTCAGCACGCGAGGTACCGGGCCGATCGGGATTCGCCCATTTTTTCGAGCACATGATGTTCGAGGGTTCTGAAAACGTCGATCGCGGAGACTTCTCGAAAACCATATCAAACGCCGGCGGCGCCCTGAACGGCTCGACTACCTCGGACCGCACTTTTTATTATGAGACCCTGCCGGTCAATCAGTTGGAAACAGCCCTGTGGCTGGAAGCCGATCGCATGGGGCTGCTGCTGCAGGCTGTGACCCAGGAGCAGTTCGATATCCAGCGCGCCGCGGTCAAGAACGAACGCGGCCAACGGATAGATAATCAGCCGTACGGCCGTATCTCCGAAACCCTGATGAAAAACCTTTATCCGCCGGAACATCCCTACTCCTGGCCGGTCATCGGATGGATCGAAGACCTGGACGCAGCCACGTTGAACGATCTGAAGGGCTTTTTCCTGCGCTGGTATGGCCCGAATAACGCGATATTGAGCATCGGCGGCGATATCGACCGGGACCAGACTCTGGAATGGGTTGTTAAGTATTTTGGCCCAATTCCAAGTGGCCCCGATGCGGAGAAACTTGAAAAAATGCCCGGGCGGATTGAACAGGACCGCTATGTCACCCTGGAAGACAATATTCACCTGCCCGCCATCGCGGTGCTCATCCCGACTGTGTATTTCCGGCACCCGGATGAGGCGCCGCTGGATGCCGCTGCCAAAATTATCGGCCAGGGCAGAGCTTCCCTGCTCTACCAGCGGCTGGTACAGACCGGGCGGGCCGTAAGCGTAAACGCCAGCCACGCTTGCCGTGAACTGGCCTGCGAAATGATGTTTATCGTAATTCAGAATCCCGCGTCCGGGGAAACTCTGGCGGAAATGGAGACAGCGATTCGCGAAACACTGCGTGAGTTTGCCGAACGCGGCGTCAATGACGATGACCTGCAGAAATTTATCGCCGGATTTGAGTCCGGGCAGATCTTCGGCATGCAGAGCGTGGCTGGCAAGGTCAGCAACCTGGCGGTATCCGAAGTGCTCAGCGGCGATCCAAGGCTCGCTACAGATGACATTCAGCGCTATGCCAATGTGACAAAGCAGGACGTGGTGCGCACATTTAGGCAATACATAGAAGAAAGTCCGGCGGTCATTCTGAGCGTAGTTCCAAATGGAAATCAGGATCTGGCCGCACGGCAGCAGAATTTTGATCACTCCGAGATGATGGTGCCCAAATTTACCCCGCCCACCGTATCGCCGCCAAAATCGGTTGCCGAGCCCGCCATGCGAACCTGGCGGGACACATTCGATCGCAGCGAGCAACCACAACCCGGCGTGAATCCGCTGGTGGATCTCCCTCTGATCTGGGACACGAAACTGGCCAACGGTGTCCGCCTGCTGGCCGTTCCCAACACTGAAACTCCCACCATTACTATCCAGGCAAAATTCGGCGCGGGCCAACGGGACGAACCACCCGGGAAGGCCGGCCTGGCAAGCCTGACCGCAACCCTGATGCGCGAGGCGACGAAACAGCGCAGTGCTGCGCAATTCAGCGAGGCTTTGGAGCGCATTGGGGCGTCGGTGGGTGTTTCTTCCGGGCAATACGATACGACCGTGACCCTGAATGTGCTAAGTAAACATGTCAACGCCGGAATGACGCTGATGATGGAACGCATACTGGAACCGGTGTTCAGTGAGGAAGATTTCACCCGGCTTAAAACAAGAACCATGGAATCACTGATGCAAGCACGTAAATCCGGGCCCGCCTTGGCCGGACGGGCATTGGGTGCTGTGCTGGCCGGGCCGGAACATCCGCTTTCCTATCCTGCCCGGGGTCTGCCATCAACATTGGCTGCCATCAGCCTGCAGGATGTAAAAGACTTTTATGCAACTCATATTCCGAGCCGCCTGCAAGGGGTACTGGTCAGCACCAGCCTGCCAAAAGAGGAAATACTCATTCCGCTCGCGCCGCTGGGTGAACTCAGGACTGTGGAATTCCTCCGCGAACCGATTGAAAACCTGCCTCAGATCAGTGGCCGGACGATATACCTGGTCAACAAGGAAGGCGCTGCCCAGTCCACCCTGCGCATGGCCCATCCTTCATTGAAATACGATGCTCTGGGCGACTTCTACCTGGCCAGCCTGATGAATTTCAACCTGGGTGGTAACTTCGACAGCCGTATCAATCTCAACCTCAGGGAAGACAAGGGCTATACCTATGGTATCTCGAGTGGCTTCAGTGGCGGCCGGGAACTGGGCAGTTTTCGCATATCTTCGGAAATTAACAAGGAATCTACAGCAGCGGCCATTACCGAAGTATTCATGGAATTGCAGAATTATGCTGCGGACGGCATGACCGGGGATGAGTTTCAGTACCTGCAAAACGCAATCGGACAGCGGGATGCGCGCAGGTATGAAACACCGGGCGCCAAGTTGGGACTGCTGTCGCAGATACTTCGCCACGATCTGCCTCTGGACTTCCGCAAACAGCAGAAATCCCTGTTGCGTGAAACGGATCGTGAAACCCTCAATGCGCTCGCGCACCGCCTGATTGATCCCGAAAATATGGCCATCGTGGTAGTGGGCGATAGCGCTGCCATCCGGCCACAACTGGAAGCCCTGGACACAACGATCAGGACGCTGGATGAAGACGGCCTCGAGGTCGGCCAGCGGTGACTTAATCCACATCAACAAAACCTCCGATTGGACCGTTGAAATACCTGCTATCAGTTAAAATAAATGCATAATTATTAACGGGTTTACGCAGGAGGTAACACCATGGAACTCTTTGACACAATACATGAGAGCGAACACGAACAAATCGTATTCTGTCATAACAAAGACGTTGGCCTGAAGGCCATTATCGGCATCCATAACACAACCCTGGGACCCGCCCTGGGCGGCACCCGTATGTGGCCTTATGCTAGCGAGGAAGAAGCGTTGCGCGACGTTCTTAGGTTGTCGCGCGGGATGACCTACAAGGCAGCGGTTTCCGGGCTCAACCTGGGTGGAGGTAAGGCGGTAATTATCGGCGACCCCCGCGAGGACAAATCCGAGGCCCTGTTCAGGGCCTTCGGACGATTCATAGACTCACTGGCCGGCCGCTATATCACGGCGGAAGACGTCGGCATCGACGTGAACGACATGGAGTTCATCTTCCAGGAGACCGAGAATGTGGTCGGTGTTCACCAGGCACATGGCGGCTCCGGTGATCCCTCCCCTTACACGGCCCACGGTTCCATTCAGGGTGCGAAAGCGGCCTTGCAGAAAGTCTTCGGGGACGAAGACCTGTCCCACTACAGCTTCGCCATTCAGGGAGCCGGCCACGTCGGCCTGCACCTGGTAAAACAGTTGCGCAGTGAAGGCGCCAAGGTTTTCATCACCGATATCATGGAAGACTCGGTTGCACAGGCAGTGGAGCTGGGCGCGGAAGCAGTGGGCACAGATGAAATCTACGATCTGGACGTTGATGTATTTGCGCCCTGTGCACTGGGCGCGGTTATAAACGAAGAAACCCTGCCGCGGCTGAAGTGCAAAATTGTAGCCGGCCCGGCCAACAACCAGTTGGCAAACAACGAGGCAGGTAATGAACTGGAAAAACGCGGTATCCTCTACGCACCTGACTATGCGGTGAACGCCGGTGGCCTGATGAATGTTTCCATCGAGTTCGAAGGTTACAACCGTGAGCGCGCCAAGCGCATGATGCGCACGATTTACTACAACGTGACCCAGATCTTCAAGATCTCGGATCGCGATGGCATTACCACCTGGCAAGCTGCCGACCGCATGGCTGAAGAGCGGATCCAGTCCATCGGCAAGATCAAGCTGCCGTTCATGGGCCATCGTCCGCACCGATTCCCGGGCCGCAAGGGCATGGATCGCTCCTGATTGAGTCATCGGGATTTGCGTGCCAGTGTTTCCGATTCATATATTGCCCTGGCGTTTAAAACGCCGGGGCCACTTGGGCATGGATGCCCTTACATGAGGACGTCCAAGTGACCCCCTTCAGTATCAACGAAGATATCGATCT
>CALDVW010000016.1 GCA_937924405.1 uncultured Lysobacterales bacterium | reverse complement strand
GACTGAACTACCACTCCGCGATTTCTGGTGGGTGCTGACGGGCTCGAACCGCCGACCCTCGCCTTGTAAGGGCGATGCTCTCCCAACTGAGCTAAGCACCCTTCAGAAGGCGCGCTAGTTTACAGCGTCTTTCAGTGCTTTACCAGCCTTGAAAGCAGGATTTTTTGAAGCTTTAATCTGGATGGTTTCACCCGTGCGAGGATTGCGTCCGGTGCGCGCTGCGCGGTCACGGACAGAGAAGGTGCCAAAACCAACCAGTGAAACTCCGTCACCTGATTTCAGGGCACCGGTAATGGTGTCTACTAAAGCGTCAAGGGCGCGTCCGGCGTCAGCTTTGGACAGGCCAGCAGAATCAGCAATAGCATCTACAAGATCAGATTTATTCATTATGCACTCCGTAAAAAAATTAAATAGGCGATGTGTGGTTTAGCGGCTTTGGCAGACCCCCGACATCCAGACCCTGTCGGCTTGTTATATTTGCTTCAAGAATAGTGACAACTCTCGGAAAGCCTTGTCTGTCAAGGCCTGCCAACCGTCCGTGAATACTAATACCTCAAAGGCGTTGGCGCAACACGTTTTCACGCGATTTCAAAGGTGTTTGCTTAACTGGTCACGCCAAGTGATTCATACTGTGGAAAAAGCCGATTTTTGGCGATGAATATGCTCCTGCATCGGGAGCTGCCCATGGCCACGAAATTACCGCCATGGTCGGCTCCCAACAATAGAGAAATCAATGCCGATCGGACGATCAGTGGGTCGTTACCGCGTCGGAACCCTCCGCCGGCTCGCCTTTTTTGGGCTCAATAGCAGCCGGCAGCGGCTTGGGCGCCTCGGTCAATGCCAACTCCAGTACCTCGTCGATGGTGGATACCGGGTGGATCTCCAGTTTTTTGAGGATAACCTTTGGAATCTCTGCCAGGTCCTTCTCATTCTCCTGTGGAATGATCACCGTCTCGATGCCACCACGGTGGGCCGCCAGCAGCTTCTCCTTGAGTCCGCCAATGGGCAGCACTTTACCGCGCAGGGTAATTTCACCGGTCATGGCCACGTTCGCCCGCACCGGTATCCGGCTGAGTGAAGAAACCAGCGCGGTGCACATTCCGACACCGGCCGAGGGGCCGTCCTTGGGCGTGGCGCCTTCGGGCACGTGCACGTGGGTATCCAGTTTCTGGTAGAAACCAGGTTCGATGCCGAGCGTTTCCGCGCGGCTTCGCACCACAGTCATCGCAGCCTGGATGGATTCTTTCATCACGTCACCGAGGTGCCCTGTCAGGGTCAGGTTGCCCTTGCCCGGAACCAGGGTGGCTTCGATCTTGAGCAATTCACCGCCGACTTCGGTCCACGCCAGGCCGGTCACCTGACCGATTTCATCCTGCTCATCGATGACGCCGTAACGGAAGCGCCGCACGCCCAGGTAGGAATCCAGGTTGCGGGTGGATACCGCGACTTTGTCCTTGTCATTGTCCATGGCCAGTTGCTTGACGGACTTGCGGCAGATCTTGGCAATCTCGCGCTCGAGGTTGCGCACGCCGGATTCACGGGTGTAGTAACGGATGATGTCAGTCAGTACGGTCTGGCTGATCTGCACTTCTTCCTTTTTCAGCCCGTGCTGCTCCATCTGCTTGGGCAGCAGATAGCGCACGGCGATGTTCAGTTTTTCATCTTCGGTGTAACCGGGGATCCTGATCACTTCCAGCCGGTCCAGCAGGGCCGGCGGAATATTGAGTGAATTCGCGGTGGCCACGAACATGACCTCGGAAAGATCAAAATCAACCTCGAGGTAGTGGTCGTTAAAGGCGTGGTTCTGTTCCGGGTCCAACACCTCCAACAGGGCCGATGAAGGATCGCCCCGGAAATCCATCGACATCTTGTCCAGTTCATCGAGCATGAACAAGGGGTTGCGCGTTGCTACCTTGGCCATGTTCTGCAACACGCGCCCGGGCATGGAACCGATATAGGTCCTGCGATGGCCACGGATCTCCGCTTCATCGCGCACGCCGCCCAGCGACATGCGCACGAACTTGCGGCCGGTTGCGCGGGCAATCGAACGCCCCAGGCTGGTCTTGCCCACACCTGGCGGGCCAACCAGGCAAAGAATGGGGCCCTTCATCTGGCGCACACGCTGCTGCACGGCCAGGTACTCAAGGATGCGTTCCTTGACCTGGTCCAGTCCGTAGTGATCCGCTTCGAGAATCTCTTCGGCTTTATCCAGTTGTTTGCGGATGCGGCTGCGTTTCTTCCACGGCACATTGAGCATCCAGTCGATGTAGTTGCGCACCACCGTGGCTTCCGCTGACATCGGCGACATCATCTTGAGCTTGTTCAGCTCCGAAGCCGCCTTTTCGCCGGCTTCCTTCGGCATGCCGCTTTCCCCGATGCGCTTGGCCAGGTCTTCCAGGTCGTTGGGCGCGTCATCCATATCGCCCAGCTCTTTCTGGATGGCCTTCATCTGTTCGTTGAGGTAGTACTCGCGCTGGCTCTTTTCCATCTGGGTCTTGACCCGGCCACGGATGCGTTTTTCCAGCTGCAACACGTCGATCTCGCCCTCGACCAGAGCCATCAGGTGTTCCATGCGCCTGCGCGGGCTGCCCATTTCCAGCAGCACCTGCTTTTCCTCGAGCCGGATAGCAAGGTGAGCAGCAACGGTGTCGGCCAGCCGGCTGGAATCTTCGATGCCCGCCAGGGTTGTCAATAATTCAGGCGGAATCTTGCGATTCAGCTTGACGTATTGTTCAAACAGGGACACCAGTGAACGCATGGTGACCTCGAGTTCCTTTTCCGTACCCTCGTCAGTGACCGGCACCAGGTCCCAACTCGCTTCGAAGAAGCCGCTCTCTTCCAGGTATTCGCTGATCCTGACCCGCTCGCCGCCTTCGACCAGAACCTTGGTCGTGCCGTCCGGCAGCTTGAGCAGTTGCAGCACCGTAGCCAGCGTGCCCACCTTGAACAGATCGGCCTCGGATGGATCATCGATATCCGCGCCTCGCTGGGTCACCAGAACAATACGTTTGTCCCGGTCCATCGCCTTGTCCAGCGCCAGAATCGAGCGCTCACGGCCCACGAAGAGCGGTATCACCATGTGCGGGTATACCACCACGTCTCGTAGTGACAGCACCGGGGTCGGTTGTATCGTCATCGTGGGAATTTTTGCTGTTTCGCTTTCAGACATGTAATCCTCTCCGGCAGCTCTCGCATCGGCCATGAGATGGCTCGTCGGGCATGCCTGTATTAATCATAACAGCCTGAATGAACTTGGGTGGGTGCATCAGGTCAGATAACCGAGATATTGGCGCGGCACCATAAAAATCAAGGTCCCCGCGACGCGACAAATAAATGGCTGGTTTGGTCAAGCTTGTCAGTGCCAGCCCCGGGTATAATTCTGCAACATGATGAAACCGTTAACAGCACTGCTTGTTCTGGCCCTGACATTCCCGGCGGGTAATGTCCTGGCCCAGTATGCCGGTTTGTCGCCGGACGATGTCTATCGCACGGCCGAGCGGCGCTATGGGCATCTCGAATACTTCGGTTTCTACGCCAGTGCGATGGAAAGCTGGAATTTCACGCAGGAACTGGCGCCGTTCACCAACCTCACCTGGATTCACCTGGACAACCCCAATGGCGACGAAGCGGCAATCGACAGGATTATGGTGCGCCTGCGGGAGGCCCATGAAGCGGGCGTGCAGGCGACACTGAGCATCGAACCCTTCCTGTTCCTCAACCAGCGCGGCGACCCGAGACCGGATGAGGAAATCGAGGACATCCTGGTCGAATTACGGGCGCGGATCGAGAACGAAGACCTGCTGGACACGGTCGCGATGATGTACCCCAAGGACGAACCCTTCCGCGAATTCATCAGGTACCGGGATCCGTCTTTCCAGGATCAGTACATCACCGGCAAGGTGTATGAGGACATTTACGCTGACCTGACGCACGTCAATGAGTTGATCAAGCTCGTATTTCCCGAAAAACCGATCGGCGTGATTCTGTCGGGCTACGAACTGACCCATCGGTTTTTCGCCATCCCGGAGAATTACGACTGGGTCGGATTCGACTGTTACAGCAACCTGTTCAGCAGCTGCGACGACCGTTCCTTCGTGCGGCACTATTCCCACCTGCTGGACCACATGCAACCCCATCAAAGCCTGATGGCTGTACCGGAAGCATGGGTCACGAACCAGGACATCGATCGCGCCGACTGGCCGGAAGTCGTTCTGAGCCGGTTCAGGCACCATTACGAAATGGCGCTCAACGAACCACGCTTCGTCGCCTTTATCCCCTTCATCTGGTCGTTCGATGCCGAAGGTGAGGTCCCGGGCCTGGGCCTGAACCGCTTCCCCGAGTTATTCGACGACGGCGTCCACAACACCGGCACGGCAATGGTCGATCACGTCAAGGGTGTCGGCCTGCAAATTAAACAGGCTGAGCCCGTGTTTCCCAACATGGCCTACTCCGAAACCGAGGACACGAGACACCGGCCGCCCAGCAATATTCGTGGCGAGATCATGAGTATTACCGAGAGTGGTCTGCTCAGCGCCTGGGCGGTCAATGATGCCCTGCCACACAAAAATCTGCACGTGCAGGTTCTGGTTCGTGACGGCGGGGGCAAGGTTGTGCACAAGTCGGCGCCCGAGCGTACCTTCATACACGACCCCGAACTCAGCAGATCAACCCGGATCGGCCAGGCGATTATCGGCCTGCACGGCTTCCGCTACCAAATTCCGCGTGAGATTATGGATCTCTACAGCGGCCTGATTTTGAATGTAGAGTTGATCAGCTACGCGGATGGAAGCCCGTCGCAAGTCGGTCACATCTACAGCCTGGCGTTCACGGCGGGTTATCAGCAGGTGCCACCCCCATCGCAGCAGGCCGAAGCCGGCACCCGCCCGGCGGCGAAATCTTTCAGGGTGAAATCCACTCTGGATGGTTTAAGAAGTACGCTCGAAGGTTCCTGAAATCAGGATAAATGAGGAGTAAAGCAAACCGGCGGGGCCGCCGGTTACAGCCTACTCTGAGGCGCCAACCGCCTGCTGGGCGTTTTCGTAAAGAATGAACGGTTCGGCATCACCCTCGATGACCGTTTCGTCTACGACCACCTTGGAAACATTTTCCAGCGAAGGCAGGTCATACATGCTGTTGAGCAACACGCCCTCCAGGATCGTGCGCAGTCCACGCGCCCCTGTCTTGCGGCCCATCGCCTTGCGCGCGATCGCGGCCAGTGCATCTTCGCGAATCTCAAGCTCGACGCCTTCCATTTCAAACAGCGCCCGGTACTGTTTCACCAGTGCGTTCTTGGGTTCGACCAGGATCTTGACCAGGGCCTCTTCGTCGAGTTCTTCAAGCGTCGCAACCACCGGCAAGCGGCCGACGAATTCCGGGATCAACCCGTATTTGACCAGGTCTTCCGGCTCGACATCCCTGAGTACGATGCCGATATTTTCGCTGCTGTCCTTGCTCTGCACATCGGCGGAGAATCCGATTCCAGCGGAAGTCGAGCGGGCCTGAATGACTTTTTCCAGACCGGAGAAAGCGCCGCCACAGATAAACAGGATCTGGCTGGTGTCGACCTGCAGGAATTCCTGCTGGGGGTGTTTGCGCCCGCCCTGCGGCGGAACCGAGGCGACCGTGCCCTCGATCAGTTTCAACAGTGCCTGCTGCACGCCTTCGCCCGATACGTCCCGGGTGATGGAGGGGTTTTCAGCCTTGCGGGAAACCTTGTCAATTTCATCTATATAGACGATTCCCGTTTGCGCCTTGTCGACATCGTAGTCGCATTTCTGCAGCAATTTCTGGATGATGTTTTCAACATCTTCACCCACGTAACCGGCTTCGGTCAGGGTGGTGGCGTCAGCGATGGTGAACGGCACGTTCAGCATGCGGGCCAGGGTTTCAGCCAGCAGGGTTTTGCCCGAACCGGTTGGGCCGATCAACAGGATATTGCTCTTGGCCAGTTCGACCTCGTCGTCCCTTCGCCCGGTTTCAAGCCGCTTGTAATGGTTATAAACAGCAACCGAGAGGACTTTCTTGGCGTGCTCCTGGCCAATCACGAATTCATTGAGAAAGTCGTGAATTTCCAATGGCTTGGGAAGATTTTCACGATCCCGAACGCCGCTTTCCTCGAGCTCTTCACGAATGATGTCGTTGCACAGCTCTACGCACTCGTCGCAGATATAAACACTGGGCCCGGCGATCAGCTTGCGGACTTCATGCTGGCTCTTGCCGCAGAATGAACAGTATAGAATTTTGCCGTCAGTACCTTTGGAGTCTATGTCACTCATCGCATCAACTTAATTTGTTTTTGCCAGTTTGTACACTATCGTAGTGAAAATACTACCTTTTTTATTCGCCAGAGTCGACTTTTCTGTTTTCAAACACTTTGTCGATCAGGCCGTAATTCATGGCCTGCTGCGGGTCCATGAAGTTATCGCGCTCGGTGTCTTTAGCAATTTGGTCAACGGATTGGCCAGTATGTTCCGCCAACAGTTCGTTTAATTGCGCACGCACTTTGAGTATTTCGCGGGCATGGATATCAATATCGCTGGCCTGCCCCTGGAAGCCACCCAGCGGCTGGTGAATCATCACCCGGGAGTGTGGCAGGCAGTAACGCTTTTCCTTGCTGCCCGCGGCCAGCAGCACCGCGCCCATGCTGGCGGCCTGCCCCACGCACATCGTGCTGACTTCGCAGCGGACGAATTGCATGGTGTCGTAAATCGCCAGCCCGGCGCTCACCGAACCACCGGGGCTATTGATGTAAAGATTGATGTCCTTGTCCGGATTCTCGGACTCGAGGAACAGCAGTTGGGCGACCACCAGGTTCGCCATATGATCCTCGACGGGGCCGACGATGAAGACGACGCGATCCTTGAGCAATCGCGAATAGATATCGTATGCGCGTTCCCCGCGTGAACTCTGTTCCACAACCATCGGAACGAGATTAAGCGCCTGTGGATCAAACTCCCTGTTCATTCTGTCCATTATTCCTCTTGGCCTGACCGGGATTTCCGTCACCCCTGGCCTTTTTGCGGCTGCGTTGCGGTGGTAATCACTTCCTGGAATTTCATTTCCTTCGGAGTCACTTTAGCGTTTTCCAGCACCCAGTCAACTACCTGTTCTTCCATCACCGAACTTTCCACCTGCTGTAGCAGCCTCTGGTTGCCGTAATACAGCTGGACAACTTCAGCCGGCTCCTCGTAGGTACTGGCAATGGTATCTATGGCTTCGCGCACCATCGCAGCGTCAGCGCGGATGTTGTTTTGCTGGGCGACTTCGCCCATCAAAAACCCGGCCCGCACACGGCGGTCAGCCTGTTCCGTGAACTGTTCCGCGAACTGCTCCATCATCGGATTCATTTTTGCCGGATCCAGTTGCTGTCCCTGGCTCTGCACGATCTGGGTCGCCATGGCCAGGGCCTCTTCACGCACGATGCTTTCCGGTACTTCAAGATCCGGTACTTCGGCAATCAGTTTCTCGATCAATTGTGATTTGAGCAGGCCGTTAACCGCCTGCTTGAGCTCACGCTCCAGGTTTTCACGAATTTCGACTTTCAGGGTATCCAGCTTGCCATCTTCCACGCCAAAGCCCTGGATAAATTTCTCATCCACCTCGGGCAGCACACCCTCTGAAACTGAAACCACTTCCAGTTTCACCTTGGCTTTCTTGCCGGCGATTGCGGCCTGGCGAAAATCCTCCGGAAAAGTCAGCTTGGTTTTTTCCTTTTCGCCCGCTTTAAGCGGAGCGAGCGCTTCTTCCAGCTCGTCGAAGCCGGATTCGCCCATGATGATGGCGACCCGGTCTTTTCCTTCTTCAGGCACCCGCGTGTCTTTCACCCGGGCCACGTAATCAATCAGTACCTGGTCGCCTTTTTCTGCAGACCGTTCCACCTTGTTCCAGATTTTGCGCTGCTCGCGCAGCGTTTTGAGCATTTCATCGACGTCGTCGTCAGTTATTTCAGCATCCGGCTTCTCCATCTCGAGTCCGGAAATATCCAGTTGTTCAATTTCAGGATACACCTCGATCAAGGCACTGAACGCCAGGTCACCGGCCTCGTCGGTCTCCGGCGCTGAATCGATACGCGGCATGGTAACGGGGCGCAGCGCCTCGTCCTGGATTGCCTGCTGCAGGCTGGCCTGCATCGTTTCGTTCACGATATCCTGGTGAACCTGCTTGCCGTAACGCTGCTTGACGACCTTGATCGGCACACGCCCGGGGCGGAAACCCTTGATGCGCACCTGCTTGCTCAACTCGCGTAGCTTGGCGTTGACCTTATCCTGGATTTCCTGTCCGGGAACCTGAACCGTCAGACGGCGTTCCAGGCTACTGGTATTTTCTACAGAAACTTGCATAGTAATTTTCTTACCTGTCGATGTTAATGGCGCGTGGGCAGGTCTTCTCTTGTGACCAGTGGTGCGAAAGGGGAGACTCGAACTCCCACGGGTTGCCCCACTGGATCCTAAATCCAGCGCGTCTACCAATTCCGCCACTTTCGCACGTGTCGGAAAAAATGGTGGGCCATCTAGGACTCGAACCTAGAACCAATA
>CALDVW010000015.1 GCA_937924405.1 uncultured Lysobacterales bacterium | reverse complement strand
GAACTGATCGCCCGCACGCTGGGTAATCGCATTACCTACATGAACAAGCGGCTGTTCCTCGAACTTAAATAGCCCGGCACCGGCCTAGTGGTGCGGGGCGTGGGCTTCGTCTTCCAGCAGGTGGATCTCCCACATATCCTTGGCGGTGAACTTCAAGTGCGGCCTGAGCGCTCGCAGACCTGATCTGCCGATGTGCTTCTCGAGCGCGTGCATTTTTTTCAGCTTGTCCTGGATCTGAATGCCGACGGCGACATCGATGCCTTTTTCCCGCGCCAGCAGAATGCTCTCGGCGTTGATTACCAGTTCGGTATGCAGGCAAAAGTAGTCAATCATCTCGTCGGCCACCGGGCCGGCCAGTTTTTCCTGCATATCCTGCAGGAAACGACCGGCTTCACAGCCGGTGAATTCGCCGTGTTGGATTTGCCTGAGCAGCTTCCGGTGGGAAGCGAAATCCATCTCCAGGAAATTATGGATGGTGGTCTCATTACGCTCGAACAGCAGGAACAGGATAGTCGGCAGAATCAACAGGGTCACCGCCGTGGACAGCACCGGCGAGATCGGGAAATGGTTGAAAATCACGTGCAGCAGGAAGGCCACGATCAAGCCCGGAATATACAGCAACGGGTTCATTTTCAGGTGCCGTTCGGTCATGGTTTCCGCCACGATGGCGAACAGCGCGGTAGCACCGCCGTGCATGATCGCCGTGCCAAAACCGCGCACTACCCATACGCCGTAGTGCGCATCGGATGACATGTTCAGGTAATAGATGTTTTCCACGAATGAAAAGCCGGCGCCGACGGTGAAGCCCAGAATGCCCGCATCAATCAGGAACCCGATCCGGTTGGTGCGGAACAGGTATATCAGGATGCTGGCCTTGACCGTCTCCTCGACCACCGGCCCCACAAAGCGCGTATAGCGCTCGAAATCGATCACCAGCCACTCGATCATGAACCCGTTGATCCAGCCACAGACAATGGCGCTGAGACATCCCGCAAAGAACATCCGCACCATGAAGTGGGTGCCAAGCAGTCTATGGCTGTCGAGGCGGAACAGTACAATGACCAGTACGATGACCGGCAACAGTGCAATGATGGTCTTGAGTATGATGTCGTACGGCATCTGACCCGTTATCATGCCCGCTGAAAAGAGCGAAGAAGCATACCACAGTGAAATGAGCGACTGTTCTGACACCCTCGAATTGAAACTGCCGCGAGAGATAACCCAGGCCGCGCGCAGGATCGGGCCGCATATCCTGGAGACGCCGCTGTTTCATTCGGCCTATCTCAGCGAAATGTGCGATGGCGAAGTCTATCTGAAGCTGGAAAGCGAGCAATACACCGGTTCGTTCAAAGCCCGTGGTGCACTGAACAAAGTGCTGTCACTGCCGGCTGCAGCCAGGGCCGCCGGCCTATTGACCGCGTCCAGCGGCAATCACGCGCAGGGTTTCGCCCGCGCGCTGGCCATATCGGGTGACCACGGCCTGATTTACCTGCCCGAAAACGCGGAGCCTTCCAAAGTTGCCGCCCTCAAGCATTACGGCGTGGAATTGGCATTTCATGGCACTGATTGCCTGCAAACCGAATTGTATGCCCGGGCACAGGCTGATCAACAAGGCATGGTGTGGGTGTCGCCCTACAACGACCCGATGATCATCGCGGGGCAGGGCACGGTAGGCAGGGAAATCCTCGCGCTCCAGCCGGAGGTCGATGCCGTGCTGGTCACCGTCGGCGGAGGCGGGCTGATCTCAGGCATTGCGTCCTGGATCAAGGCCGAACGCCCCGCCACCCGGATCATCGGTTGCCTGCCGGAGAATTCGCCGGAGATGTACCTCAGCGTGCAAAAGGGCGAACTGGTAATGCTGGACGAGCCAATGGAAACCCTGTCCGATGGTTCGGCCGGTGGATGTGAGCCCGGCGCAATCACCTTCGATCTGTGCCGCGAACTGGTAGATGATTACGTATTGGTCAGCGAGGATGAAATCGCGGCCGCCATCTGCTGGATGGTCGACAAGCATCACAAAATCATCGAGGGTGCAGCCGGTGTGGCGCTGGGCGCCTTCATGAAACAGGCAGGGCGGTTCCGCGGGCAAAAGGTCGCCATCGTCATCTGCGGCGCCAATATCACCACCGAAACGCTCAATGCACTGTTGGGGCGGGCGACATCCGCGACTACATAATTCTCCAGGAGGTATTGCTTACCTGTGTGCGGGACAATCAACTGTCGGGAACAGTTGATTAGTGCACAGGGATGTCTTGAACGTGTCCTGCATACAGGTAAGCAATACCTCCTCCGCACAAATCAGACTCGCGGGTGTGGTCCGCTCAGACAAATCTCCCACTACACAAACCGGTCCGAAATCTTTATGCTTGGCACTTCGTTTGATCCGGATACGAGGAAAAACCAAGAAATGACGCCTTCGCCACACCCGGTAGCAAATCGCCTGGTCACCCCGCTTTTGCTGTTATTCAGCTTGATATTCTGGTCACCTGCCGCCTTCGCCGCCGGTGGCGAAATGCCCTCGCTGGTTCACGACATCGGCATCAGCCTGTTGGCGGCCGGCGCACTGGGCGTCATCTTCACTCGCCTAAAAATCCCCAGCATTGCGGCATTTTTGATCGCCGGTATCCTGATCGGCCCACTCGGGCTGAAGCAGGTGACCGACCCGGTTAACGTCGACACCATCGCGCAACTTGGCTTCATCCTGCTGTTGTTCCTGATTGGTCTCGAAATTGATTTCAAGAAGATCCTGGGCAGCGGCAAGGCGATCATCGTTTCAGGATTGCTGCAATATCCCTTGACCATCCTGTTTGGCATGGGGGCAGCCAAGCTCATGCTCATGCTGGGCATTGGTGGCAGCCTGCTGGCCGAGAGTTCGCACGCGGCCATATACATGGGCGTGGTCATCGCCGGCTCCTCTACCCTGCTGGTGGTCAAGATGTTCCAGGAACATTTCGAACTGGACACCGTGCCCGGGCGGTTGTCTCTGGGGATCCTGATCTTCCAGGACATCTGGGTGATTATCGCCATCCTGATCCAGCCCAACCTGCAAAACCCGGAAATCGGTATGATCGCGATGTCCTTCCTGGGCATTCTGCTGCTTACCCTGTTCACCGTGGTCATGGCGCTGTCATTTGTCGGCCGGGCCTTCGTGTGGATCGCCAAGACGCCGGAGATGACCCTGCTGGGTGCGCTGGCCTGGTGTTTCATCGTGGTCTTCGTCGGTATCAACCTGGATACGATGTTCGATTACTTCTACGGGCGTAATTTCCACATGGCTGTTGGCTCGGGAATGGCAGCACTGATTGCCGGCGCCAGTATCGCCAACCTGCCGTCTTCGACCGAGATCATCACCAAGGTGGCCACGGTGAAAGACTTCTTCATCACGCTGTTTTTCGTGGCGCTGGGTATTTCGATCCCGGCGCCCGAAAGTATCGACGTGGTGGTGCTGGCCGTGGTCCTGGCGCTGGTCGCCATCATCGCCCGCCAGTTCATTTTCTTTCCGCTGTTCTACTTCTCGGGGGTGGACCAGCGCAACGCCGAAGTGAGTTCGATTCGGCTCGCGCAAATCTCCGAATTCGGCCTGGTTGTCGCATTTCTCGGCGTCAAGCTTGGCCACATCAGCCCGAGCCTGACCAGCGCAGTGATTTTCGCTTTCGTCATCACCGCCCTGGCCACACCGTTGATGTACGGTCGCGCATACGAAATCCACGGCTGGATTGCGCCGTTGCTGGAAAAATGCGGCTTCAAAGCGCCGCAGGAATCGGCGGCCGAAGACGAGGGACGGTACAAGCTGGCTATCCTCGGCTTCCACCGCGATGCGTCTTCGTTGTTGTACAACCTGACCCAGTCCGATCCGGAGCTCGTACACGAAACACTGGTGGTTGATTTCAACGTCGCACTGCACGAGGGCATCCGAAAAACCGGTGCCACGGTGAAATACGGTGACCTGGCCAATCCGGAGACCCTGCATCACCTGGGCCTCAACGCTTGCGAAGTGATCGTGTGCACGATTCCGGATGACCTGCTGCGCGGCATCGACAACGAGGCGCTGGTGCACGTGGTGCGCGAAATGGCGCCCAATGCATCAATCATCGCCAACGCCATTGCAATCGACGGAATACACCAGGTATACGAGGCGGGCGCCGATTACGTCTACCTCAATCGTTTCGAGGCGGCGTGGACGCTGCAGCGGGCCATCCGGTCCGGACTGAAGCGGGAACTCGACGTGTTCAGGAACAAGCGTCAGCAGCGAAATCACTACAAGCCGGACCGAAAGGAAATTCTCAGCTAAACTAATAAAGTAAAAAGGGAGCATCAATTGGCCTTGCTGGTACAAATTACAGACACTCATGTCGTCGAAAGAGGCAAGCTGCTGTACGGCAAAGCCGACACGGCGCGCCACCTCGCCGAGACTGTATCGGAGATCAATCAAATACATCCGCGCCCGACCGGAGTGCTGATCACCGGTGATCTCGTGGAGCACCCCGGGCCAACCACTTACTCACACTTCCGCGACCTGATTGCGCCGCTGGAAATGCCGGTTTACCTGATGCCCGGAAATCACGACAGCCCGGAAATCATGCTGGACTATTTCAGCGACACCGAGATGTTCCCCGCCCAGGCGCCGCACTACCAGTACGCCATCGAAGCTTTTGAGTTTCGCGTGCTGGCGCTGAACAGCCATTTCGACAACTCGGAACTGCCTTTTTTTGGTGAGCGCCGGCTGGCCTGGACCGAACAGGCCCTGCAGGAGTCTGACCGGCCCACGCTGATCGCTATCCATCACCCGCCAATGCAGACCGGGATCGAGTTCATCGATATGGTGGGCCAGGAATGGTATCAGCCGCTGGGCGAACTGCTGTCGCGTTTTCCCAACGTCATCAAGATTATCTGCGGGCACGGCCACCTGGATTTGAGCGGCCGACTGGGCAATATTCCGGTACAGATGGTAGGCAGTATCGCCCATCAATTGATTGCCGGCCGCGTGGTGGATATCGCACCGGCCTTCGATAATGTACGGGTGCCACCGATGCTGCATCACTGGATCGGCGGCGATATTATCAGCGGTTACTACCCCTGGCCGGATGGCATTGACGCCGAGCGCATCGACCGTTCGGCCAACATGGACTGGGAAGACCTCAAGGAACATATGCGCGGCGCAATGAAGTAGCAGCGCGCGATAGCAGACGTGGGATTCAAACTTCCTTTCAAAGCCTTTGGCAGCGTCGGCGCCAAACGTTATATCGCCCGTGCATTTCTGGGAGTCATTACGACCCTGGGCGTGCTTGGCCACGTGACCGGCTATTACACCGTCCCTTACATCAACCAGATCGAAAACCTGCTTTACGACACTCGCGTGCGCCTGTCAGCCAAGGGCGGTATCGACGAGCGGATCGTGGTGATCGCTGTCGACGAGCCCAGCCTTGAAGAGCACGGCCACTGGCCCTGGACCCGTGACAAGCTGGGCCTGCTGGTAAATAACGCCTTTGCATATAACGTGGCCGTGATCGGTTTCGACATGGTGTTTCCCGAACGGGATGTCAGCTCTGACATGGATATATTGCGAGATCTGGGCAGGCAGAATAGCGATGAGCATTTCCTGCGGCGCCTGGATGAATTCGAACCCCAACTGGACCGCGATACGCTGTTTGGCAAGGCCATGGCTGCAGGCCCGGTCATCATGGGTTACTACTTCGACACCAACGAGGAATCCGCCTACATAACCGGCGAACTGCCATTCTCGGCCTTTGACCTGCATGAATCGATGATCGACTCGGTATTTTTGCCCCGGGCCGCCGGTTACAGCTCAAACCTGCCGGTGCTGATGGAAAATGCCTACGGCGGCGGTTTCATCAACAACCCCCTGATCGATGACGACGGTGTGGTGCGGCGTGCGCCGTTGCTGCACGAATTCGATCTCAGCGTGTACGAATCACTGTCCTTGTCTGTGGCGGCAACTTTTTTTAACGACATCACGCTGCCGATCTTTGTCGATGCCAGTACCTGGATGGGTGACTATCCGCCGTTGGAAGGCCTTGAACTGGCCGGCAACCCGATTCCGATCGACCCGCAGGGCGCGGTGCTGGTGCCGTACCGGGGTCCGGCCGGCAGTTTCAACTATGTTTCTGCCAAGGCCATCATGGCCGGCAATGTGGAAGATCCCTCATTACTGGACGGCAAGATCGCCCTGGTCGGCGCCACGGTTCCGGGCATGGAGGATTTGCGAACCACGCCTTTCGGGTCGATTTACCCGGGGGTGGAAGTACACGCCAACGTGATCGCCGGCATCCTCGACAACAATTTCCGCTGGGAACCGGCCTATACTGCCGCCGCGGAAATGATGACCGTGATTCTGTTCGGCTTGATCGGCGCCTTTTTGCTGCCGGTACTGTCACCCCTGGTTTCCACGCTGATCACTACGTTGCTGGGTGCTTCAGCCTTGGCGGTCAACTACTACATGTGGCAAGTGGAACTGCACGTGCTGCCGCTGGCGATGACCTTGTACACCGTTTTTGCCATTTACACCATCAACATGCTGTTCGGTTACCTGTTCGAGACCCGCAGCCGGTCACACATGGACAGTCTGTTCGGGCAATACGTGCCGCCCGACCTGGTGAAGGCGATGAGCCTGGACCCGGAGCATTATTCACTGGCCTCGCAAAAACGCGAACTCAGCGTGCTGTTTACGGACATTCGTGGATTTACCACCATTTCCGAAGGACTGGATGCGGATGACCTGTCGAAATTGATGGATGAATACCTCACGCCCATGACGCGTATCGTGCACGAGAGCCAGGGCACCATCGACAAGTACATTGGCGACGCCGTGATGGCCTTCTGGGGCGCGCCGGTGTTTCATCCCCATCATGCCGACCAGGCAGTGGGCGCAGGCCTGGCCATGCTGGAAGCGCTGGACAAGCTGAATGTCGATTTCCAGAAAAAGGGCTGGCCCGAAATACGCATCGGCGTGGGCGTCAACACCGGCCAGATGAGCGTCGGCAACATGGGTTCGTCGTTCCGCAAGGCTTATACCGTGCTGGGCGATGCCGTGAACCTCGGTTCGCGCCTGGAGGGCATCACCAAGGTTTACGGCGTCTCGATGATCGTCAGTGAATCCACCGCCCATAGCGCAGCCCGCTTCCATTACCGGGAGATCGACAAGGTGCGGGTGAAAGGCAAGGAATTGCCGGTCACCATTTTCGAGCCGATGGGCCTGGAAGAGGAGATGACCAAGGAACAGCTGGAAGATGCACGTTCGTTCAAACATTTCCTGTTCCTGTACCGTCGCCAGGATTGGAAACCCGCTGAAAAAGCACTGAAGATATTGATGAAAAAGGAACCGGACTGCTTTTTGTACGAGTTGTACATGGATCGCATCGAGCATTTCAAGGAAAATCCCCCCGAAGCTGACTGGGACGGCGTTTTCACCCACAAAACCAAGTAGTAAAAGCTTATTTGCGAGCGTTTTTTTTTTGGCTGTAATTGTTGATGGTGAAATGTCACTTTCTGCACATGTACAAAGTTGTGTTATAGTATTCGAATAGGGGAGGGTTCGTGAAAAGCCTAACAATAAGGTCGAACCAACCTTTTTTACGATGATTTGTATTACCTGTAACAGGTCTATACAACAGCAATAAAAGGGTCTCGGAACATTATGAAAACATTTAGCAGAGTTCTCGCACTAACCAGCCTGGCCGCTCTCATGTCAGCGTCCGCTTTTGCCATTGCTGCCGACAATGCCGGCATGGTGGTTGCCTCCCGCGGGGAAGTTATCGCGATGGCAGACGGCGGCTCGCGTGAGTTAAAACAGGGGGACTTCATTTACGTCAGCGACGAAATCATGACCAGCAACCGCAGCTTTGCCGTGTTGCAGTTCGTGGACGGCGCGAAAGTAACGGTTCGCCCGGATTCGACCATGCTCGTTGAAAGCTATCTTTACAACGGTGATTCGGATGACGAAGCCACGCTCAGCCTGGTCTCAGGCGGCCTGCGTGTGATTACCGGCGCAATGGCCAAGACGAATCCCGAAAACTACAAGGTACGCACCCCGGTGGCTCTGATGGGTGTGCGCGGAACCGAGTTCTCCGTGATGCTCTGCGGTGATCAGGTTTGTGACGAGGACGCAATGGCCTTCGAATAGACCTGCTGTTTAAAAAACAAGAAGCATAAATAAAAA
>CALDVW010000014.1 GCA_937924405.1 uncultured Lysobacterales bacterium | reverse complement strand
TACCGAGAATATTGAAAAATAGACAAGGGAATATAGAAACAGGAATTAAACTTCCTTTGAGTAGCTTAAAAAGACTTAGATTGCTTAGTTTTATTAACGGAACATTGTTGGCTGATATTTCTGATATATCAGATGAATTGCTTAAAAATGTCGGAATTTCACTGGCAAGATACAATCTCGCCATGCAGGGCTTCGAGCACCCGGCCGCGCAACGCAATCACCGCTGGAATCTCGCCAGGGCAGGCCAACACCGGGATAAAATTTCGCTGCTTGAAGATGCCGTAAAGCAGGAGTTATTGACGTGGGCGTTCAAGCGCTGGACGGAAACCGAAAGTATCCTCCCGTCACTTCCTCAACAGTTTATTCACGGGGATGCAAATCCCGAAAATATCCTGGTAACAGGTGGACAGGTCAGTGGCCTGGTTGATTTTGGAGACAGTTGCATCAATCCAACCGTCTGCGACCTGGCTATCTGTCTCTGCTACGTCATGATGGAGCGGGAGAATCCCCGGGAAATTGCTGAAATGATGATCGGTTCTTACCACGGGGAGCGCGGCCTTTCATCGCTTGAACGCTCCGTTATTTACCCCTTGATTTACGGCCGGCTGGCCACTTCGTTGGTTATTTCAAATTCCCGAAGAGCCATAGATCCACACAATCCCAATTGGTTTGACGGTGAAGCTTCCGCGTGGAATCTCCTGCTGAACCTGAAAGGCCTGGGCCTGTAAACGACCTGCGCATATATTTGAACAATTGAAATTTAACTTGATTATCGTTAATCGACGATGTACGATAAGTTATGAATAACGAATCGAATTTGAAAGATTTTGAATCCCTGGCTCTCACCTGCAAGGCAATTTCACATCCCGCCAGGCTGGCTATATTGCAAACGCTGGCGCAACGCGGGACCTGTCTTTGCGGCGAGATTGTCGATCTCATGCCCCTGTCTCAGTCAACGGTTTCGCAACATTTAAAAATACTCAAGGAAGCCGGTCTGATAACAGGTGAAGTTGATGGTCCAAGGTCCTGCTACTGTATTAACCGTGAGACCATGACTGTCATTCGAGAGCGGTTTGGGCAACTGTTCGGTTCACTCGAAAATTGCTGTTGATTTAAAAGGAGACACTCATGAAAGAATCAGCTAGCCAGTTACGGGAAATGGTTCGCAAAAAATATGCCGAGGTTGCTCAAAAGCCCCAGTCGGGATGTTGTACGCCCTGTTGTGAATCGGATGCGCAACCAGAAGATGGTTTCAGCATGATTGGTGATGCCTACGACGGAGCCAGTGGCTATTTGGCCGACGCAGATTTGGGTCTGGGTTGCGGGGTTCCTGTTGAACATGCAGGTCTGCAGCCTGGTCAGACCGTGTTGGACCTCGGTTCAGGTGCAGGCCTCGATGCCTTCATTGCCCGCCAGGAAGTGGGGGATAGCGGTCATGTGATAGGTGTAGACATGACCGCAGAAATGGTTGCAAAGGCACGGGATAATGCCGTGAAATCCCACTTGGACAACGTGGAATTCCGGCTGGGTGAAATCGAATTTCTGCCGATCCTGTCCGACAGTATCGACGTGGTGATATCAAACTGTGTACTCAACCTGGTTCCGGACAAGCAGCGCGCATTTGCAGAAATTTTCCGGGTGTTAAAGCCGGGTGGACGATTTTGCATTTCCGATGTTGTTTCGTCGCGAGAGTTGCCGGATTGGGTGAAGGGCATTGCCGAAGCCTATGCCGGATGCGTTTCGGGCACTATCCCCAAAGGAGATTATTTAAAGCTGATTGAAGACGCCGGCTTCGGGAGCGTCGAGGTCGCCAGCGAGAGACGCATAGACATACCGGCAGAATTGATCGGGAAAAGCCTGACCAGGCAACAACGCGAGGAGGCCAGGGACAGTGACCTGCACGTGGTTTCCATTACGGTAACAGCCACAAAAGAACCCCGTCACAACTAGCCGGGTCTTTGGGTAAATAGCAAAACGGGCTCAACAGAGCCCGTTTTCATTTCAGCTCAGGCTGAATCCTTCGGTTTGTGGTCAGCTTCCAGTTGTTTCTGAATCGCGTGTGGAACCGGATCGTAATGACTGAATTCCATGGTGAAGTTGCCTTGACCCTGGCTCATGCTTTTCAGCTCGGTATGGTAATCACTCAAGGAACTGAGAGGCATATCGGCCGTTACGGTTACCTGTCCGCCGCTGAGGCTTTCCGTGCCGCTGATCCGGGCGCGTCTGCCGGCCAGGTTGCCGGTGACGTCTCCCATCACGGCTTCTGGTACGGTGACATCCACGCTGACAATCGGCTCGAGAATCTGTGGGCCGGCATTGTGAATGGCGTCAAGGAAGGCGTTGCGCCCGGCAATGACGAAGGCGATTTCCTTCGAATCCACCGGATGAAACTTGCCGTCATAAACGGTTACTTCCAGATCCTGCAACTGGTAGCCGGCGATGGCGCCCTCGGCCATAACCTGGCGGATGCCTTTCTCCACCGCAGGGATCAGGCTGGTGGGGATGGATCCGCCCACGACCTTGTTGACGAATTCGAAACCCTCTCCACGAGCTTTCGGCCTGATCCGCAGAAATACCTCACCAAATTGCCCCGCGCCACCTGTCTGCTTCTTATGCCGGTAATGGCCTTCGGCCGGGCGGGTGACGGTTTCACGGTAGGCGATACGCGGCGGGCGGGTAGCCACTTCCACATTGTAGCGACCGCTCATGCGTTGCATCATGACACGCATATGCAATTCGCCGAGGCCGCGAATCACGGTCTCATTCAGTTCCTGGTTGTGTTCAACCGTGAAGCAGGGGTCTTCCTCGGTCAGCCGGTAAATAGACTGGGCCAGTTTCTGCTCCTGTCCCCGGCTGCTGGGCTTTACGGCCAAACCATACATCGGCTGTGGAAAATCCAGCGGCTTGAGGTGGAAATTGTCCTCATCGTGTGAGTCGTGCAAAATCGCGTCGTAGTGGATGTCATCCACCTTGGCCACCGCACAGATGTCACCCGGTATGCCGGCATCGATCTCTTCATGTTTGCTGCCCTGCAGCTTGAACAAATGGCCGACCTTGAAAGGCTTGCGTCCGTCACCGATAAACAGCTGGGTGTCTGGCTTCACGGTGCCCTGGTAAATGCGGAATATGCTCAGTTTGCCGACAAAGGGGTCGTTGGTTATTTTGAATACATGGGCAATGACGTGGCCGTTCGGATCGGTTGACACGTCCAAAGGCTCCGACTCATCGCCTTCACCCTTGAGTACCATAGGCGGATTGCCCTCCGCCGGGTTCGGCAGCAAATGTTTACAGAATCTGATGAATTCACCCAGACCTGCGCCGCTGAGGGCGGAAGTGAAACAGATCGGTACCAGGTGCCCCTCGCGTAAAGCCTGCTCAAAGGCATTGTGCAGATCTTCGCGGCTCAGATCTTCGCCCTCCAGGTACTTCTCCATCAATTCTTCATTGACTTCGACGACCTGGTCAATAATGGCTTCGTGGGCTTCTGACAGCGAGAAAATGTCGGTTTCGCCTTCGGTCCCGAAAAAGCAATCTTTCACGGTGCTCAGATTGCCGGCGGGCAGGTTGATCGGCAGGCACTCCGGGCCGAATTCCTCGCGAATCTGCCTGATCAGATTTGTCAGGTTTGTACCCGGCTGATCAATCTTGTTAATGATGATGATCCTGCACAGCCGGCGGCGTTTTGCCCTGCGCATCAGCCGCCGCGTGGAAAGTTCGATACCGTTGTGCGCATTGATGAGCAGCGCAGTGGTCTCGGTGGCGGCCATTCCCGTAAGCGTCGTGCCGCGGAAATCCGGGAATCCCGGCGTATCGATCAGGTTGACGTGAATACCGTCGGAGTCAAAGCTCGCAATGGCTGAATCCAGGGAATGCTGAAATTCTTTCTCAAGGGGGTCGTGATCGGTTGTCGTTGTGCCTCGCTCGACGGTGCCTGCTTCACCAATTTTTCCTGATTTCTTGAGGAGGGCTTCTGTCAGGGTCGTTTTGCCTGAGCCGGTGTGGCCGACGAACGTGATGTTGCGGATGTCTTCAGTGCGATATTTCGGCATTCGGTATTCCTGATTCTAAAGTCTGGGACGGTCATCCTAGTACAGTTTGCCGGATGCGCCAAATCCCAGGTTGAAGACCCACCCTTACAGTCATTCAGGCTGGATTCAGGCAGGTCGGGTTAATCTCTCCCCGCAATGTCGGGATCGAAAGCCATGGTAGGCAGGAAATCCAGCAGTGGACTTGATATCGGTCAAGCGAAACCGGCTACGGGATCAGTCGTTTGATTTGGATTGCACAGGCGAACTCACTTTAATTTCGCTGTTCGTGGAACTCCAGGCCCAATAGGGATGTCATAGTTGACAGTTGTGATTTAGTTTATTTCGACACTCCTCAGAGGCAGTCAATTTTTTTGCAAGACTCCCTCCATTCTCGGCGCCGCTCCCGGCGCCGTTTTTTTTGCCCGGCAGCCGGAAATCCGGGCAAGGCCATGGCAGAGCGGGGGCGAACACCGGAAAAAGCTCAAAATGAAGGTTCGCTGGCTGTACAGTTCAAGCTGATTTAGGTAACGTTCCCGCACACCCCGCAACAAGTGTTCAGAACTTGGCAGATAAGTGGATCGTGCTTAAATTCGGTGGCACCAGCGTGGCCGGCAGGCCGCAATGGGAGGTCATCACTTCACTGGTAAAGGCCCGGCAAACGGAAGGTTTCCGGGTGCTGCTGGTGTGCTCTGCCGTGGCGGGAGTAACAAGCCGGCTGGACGCCCTGGCTGATGTTCCGGATTCAGTCGAAATGCGGCAGGAAGTGATGGAAATCCATCGCGTACTGGGCCGTAATCTCGATGTGGATGACAGTCTTTGGCTCGATCAGGCGGAACGGCGGGTCAGCCGGTGCCTGCAGGACCTGGCCGGCAATCCCGGTCCCCGCTCCCGGGCCGCACTACTGGCGATGGGGGAGTGGATGAGCACCACCATCGGCAGTCTCTTCCTCAGGCAAACGCTCGCTGCAGACTGGGTTGATGTGCGCGATGTGCTTGAAGTTGCCCCCGAAAAAGATTTGTCGCCCGCCCGCCGCTGGCTTTCGGCGGCCTGCAGTGCCGGTGAAGACCCGTGTCTGGCAGGCCTCTGGTCGGAACTCAATCCCGTTGTGATTACACAGGGCTTCATCGCACGCACGCGGGAAGGTGAAACCGCTTTGCTCGGTCGCGGAGGTTCGGATACCTCCGCCGCGATCCTGGCAGGAAGGCTGGCGGCCGAAAGGCTTGAAATCTGGACTGACGTTCCCGGCCTGTTCAGTGCGGATCCCCGGTTGATCAAAGAAGCCCGTTTGCTTATCGAGGTGAGTTACGACGAAGCGCTTGAGATGGCAGCGAGCGGCGCCAGGGTCATTCATGGCCAGTGCATCCGGGCAGCCGCAGTCACCGGGACACCGGTGGTGATCCGCGACCTGAACCGCCGCAGCGTGCCAGGTACACGCATCGGCGAAGGAGTTTCTGAAACGGCCGGTATCAAGACGGTCACCTGCCAGGAGAATATGGCGGTTCTACTGTTGCAAAACCTGGACATGCGACACCAGGTTGGTTTCCTGGCCGAGGTTTTCGGGATTTTTCGCAGATCAGGCTTGTCCATCGACCTGGTGGCGACATCCGAGACTACCACGACAGTGGCCATTAACTGTAAAGCCAATCACCTGGGTCAGGAGGAACTCCAGGCACTGGTAACGGCACTGGGTGAGAAGTGCAAGGTGAAGCTGTTCGATAATTGTGTCTGCGTCAACCTGGTTGGCCGCGGGGCGAGGACTGCTCTGTCGCGAATTCAGCAGGTCATGCGTCACTTCGAAGACCGGCCGTTGTTGATGGCGTCACAGTCAGCCAATGACCTTTGTTTCAGCTTGCTGGTCAATGCGGGGGACCACGAGAAGCTGCTTCAGGGCGCGCATCGATGCCTGATTCCACAGGGCGATCGAAATCCGGCGGGCGTTTTCGGTGCCAGCTGGACCATGATTCGCCGGATGAGTTGAAATGAGTCAGGCCATTCCCGATCCAAGAGAGTCCACCAGCTTTCAGTTTACAGAATGTCAGTATTCGCCCGCAGAGGGGGTGATCCGCCTCGTTTATCGCTTCGATAATGGGCCCGAGCTGGTCGAACGTATTACTTTCCCATATGCTCCCTGGCCCCCCGAGGCTTCCCGCCAGAGCGCGTTTCAAAGCGCGCTGGAGATTCTTCACCTGGTAGCGGGGGTCAGTTACTACAAAGCGGGTCTCAGTCCGAACATGCAACTGCGGCCATTGTCGTCATTGGCTGGGATGTCAGGGTTTCTGACTGAATTGTATGTCGAAGGCCTGGCGGAGATGGGATATTTGAATCAGCTGGATGTGGCCGGCAGAGTGCGGTTTAGCGGGGCAGAGGCGGGTGCGAGTCAAGGGCTTGATCCTGACCGGTTGGGAGCCGTTAGCTCCCTGATTTTGCCTGACCGGGCCCTGGTGGCGATGGGTGGTGGCAAAGACAGCCTGGTTGGCCTGAACCTGATAAAGAGGGCGGGAGTCGAAGTATTGCCCGTGTGCATTGGCGGCTCAGATCTGATCATGCAAACTGTCAAGGCGGCCGGACTGCCCCTGCTCCAAATTCGGCGTGAGTTGGCGCCCCAACTCGAAAAAATGAATCGGGCGGGTGCGTGGAACGGGCATGTGCCGGTAACGGCCATCAACTCGGCTGTATTACTCTGCGCATCCATTCTGTACGGGTTCCGCTACATCGTCTTTTCAAATGAACGGTCTGCAGACGAGGCGACCCTGATCAGCCCTGAAGGGGCTGAAATAAATCACCAGTACAGCAAGAGTTCATCGTTTGAAAAGAGTTTTCGGAAGGTGATTGCGGAGCAGGTGAGCCAGGAAATTGAGTATTTTTCCATTCTCCGGCCATTTTCAGAGCTTGGAATCGTAGAACGATTCAGCACGATGAAGAAGTATCACTCCATTTACTCAAGCTGCAACCGCAACTTTCATCTCGATGGCCCGCGCATTGAGGGCCGTTGGTGCCTGGATTGCCCCAAGTGCCTCTTTGCAGCGCTCAGCCTGGCCTTGTTTCTTACACCTCAGCAGGTAGCTGCAATCCAGGGTGGCGACCTCCTGGATGACATTGGCCAGGAGGATGGGTTCAGGGCATTGTGTAACCTGGGGCGGGACAAGCCATTCGAATGCGTCGGAGAAGCCGGGGAAAGTCGTGCGGCCATGGCGCATTTGAGCCGGAAACCGGAATGGCGTGATCATGCCATTGTGCGGTTGTTGCAAGCGGATTTGAACCGCGTGGGAGTGCCCGGGCTGGAGGGGCTGATGCAGCCTTGCGCAAAGCACTGCATTCCGGTGGATCTGCTCAAGTCCCTTGAAGAGGCAGGTGAATTTGATGCCCGCCGTTAGTCTCGAATCGGGCCGCGTCGCCATTCTCGGCGTTGGCCGTGAAGGTCAGGCGGCGCGCGAATATCTGCGGTCACTGTACCCCGATATCGAGCTGTCGCTGCTGGCCGAAGCCGACCCCGACAGGGCGCTGTCTTCAGCTCTTTCGGACCATGATCGGTTACACATCGGGCCGCTTGCCAATGCCGGGTTGGAGCAATTCGATATTTTGGTGCGCTCGCCTGGAGTCAGCCCTTACCGGAAATGTATTCAGAATGCCCGGGCTGCTGGGGTGCGAATTACGACGCCCAGCAATCTCTGGTTTGCCAGTCACGAAAACGAGCAGACGATCTGCATCACCGGCACCAAGGGAAAGAGCACGACCTCGGCCCTCCTGGCGCATATCCTGCACTCTTTCGGGTGCCGGGTTCGCCTGGCCGGAAATATTGGTTTGCCGTTGCTGGCATGCGACGACCGGGGTATCGATTGGTGGATCATCGAGCTGTCCAGCTACCAGTTGGCCGACCTTGAAGCCAGGCCGGACATTTCCGTGATTCTGAACCTTTCGCCCGAGCACCTCGACTGGCATGGCAGTGAACAGGCATACCTCAATGACAAGCTGCGGCTTGCTGAACTGGCGGGCGACAGGCCGCTGGTGCTCAATGCCGGCGATACTTTACTGGCTGAGCTTTTTGCCGATCGGGAATCGGTCAGCTGGTTCAACTCCGCCGGGGGTATCCGGGCTGGCCAGGGTGGCTTGTTTGACGCCAATTCTCCCCTGCCAGTGGTTCCCCCGGAGAGTTTGCCGGGTGCGCATAATCTGTCCAATACGGCTGCGGCACTCACCGTACTCCGAATTATCGGAGAAGATATTTCCGCCGCCGGGCGGAGCATTTCGTCTTTCCGCAGCTTGCCACATCGACTGGAGGTGCTCGGCGAAAAGGCTGGAATCCGGTATGTGAATGACAGTATCTCATCGACTCCTGTGGCTACGGTGGCAGCGCTGGAGACGCTTGGCGGACAGGTCACCCTGTTGCTTGGTGGGCTCGACAGAGGCCTGGACTGGGCACCGTATCTGGGTAGGATCCAGGCGAGATTGCCTGTTTCCATTATCGGGATTCCCGATAACGGCTCCCGCGTGATTCGTGAAATGCGGCAGGCCGGTATCAGTCCGCCCAAAGGATTACATGAGTCGGAAAACCTGCCAGATGCAGTTGAATTGGCGCAGGAACTTACGCCGCAGGGCGGGTTGGTGTTATTGTCACCGGGCGCACCGAGTTTCCCGCAATTCAGGGATTTCAGTGACCGGGGACGTCAGTTCACTGAGTTGTGCGGGTTCATTCATGAGAAGGCTGAGTCTTTTCAGACAGACAAAAAATGAGGCCGCGGGTTCAGGGATGAGGAGTGCAGAAATTACCCCGTCTGGTTGAGGGAGAGACCATCCCGCGGCCTCTTGTAAATAGACCGCCCTCGAGGCAAAAAAGTTGCAAATATTTTTTCAAAAGGAGAAGTAAATCGTGAACGAAACAGTTGGGGAATTGAAAGCCGTGATGCATACCAGCAAGGGAGATATTAATTTGCGCCTATTTGCTGATAAAACGCCTGTAACAGTTGCTAATTTCGTTAATCTTGCGAAAAAAGGCTACTATGACGGGCTGACATTTCACCGCGTGATCCCGGATTTCATGATCCAGGGCGGTTGCCCGCATGGCACCGGTACCGGGGGGCCGGGTTATCGTTTTGAAGATGAATGTACCCCGGAGCTTCGGCATGACTCGCCTGGCAAATTGTCCATGGCCAACTCGGGCCCCGCTACCAACGGCAGCCAGTTTTTCATTACTCATGTTGAAACATCCTGGCTGGATGGCCGTCATACCGTCTTCGGCGAGGTCGCAGGGCCCAGTGACCAGGCCGTAGTGGACTCCATAGAAATGGGAGACACGATTGCCTCGATTGATCTGGCGGGTGAAGAAGGCTTATTGGCGAGTCAATCTGACCGGATCAATGCGTGGAACGATATCCTGGGTTAGTGGTTGCGGGAAATACTGTAAGACGCCAGGGCCGCCATGGCGTCTTTCCAGGGGGATTCAGGCAGGAAAGAGAGGGCATTCATGGCGGCATCCGAGCGTTGACATGCCATGTCCATTGACTCCCGCAACGCTCCGCTGTCACTGATCAATTTCACGATCTCATCGATCTGCCCAGTTCCGCCCTCGCGAATGGTGGCGTCGATGATGGCCTGTTGTTCCGGCCCGAGTGATTTCCGACTGAGGATCAGGGGCAGAGTGGGCTTGCCTTCGGACAGGTCATCGCCAATGTTTTTTCCGAGCATGTCAGCGTCCGCCGTGTAATCCAGCACGTCGTCCGCCACCTGGAACGCGACCCCCAACTCGCGTCCGAACCGCGCCATCGACCCCTCGAGTTCTGGCTTGCCTGCGATAACGGCGCCCAATTGGCAAGCTGCTTCGAACAGTTTGGCGGTTTTTTTCTCGATCACACTGAAATAGCTTTCTTCACTGACTTCGGGGTCGTGCATGTTCAACAGTTGTTCGACCTCGCCTTCCGCAATCGTGTTGGTGGCGTCAGATAAAATCCCCATCACATGCATCGAGTCGATGGTGACCATCATCTGGAAACTTCTGGAGTAAAGAAAATCGCCGACCAGCACGCTGGCTGCATTTCCCCAGACCGCGTGCGCCGATTCCTTGCCGCGTCGAAGGTCTGACTCATCGACAACATCGTCGTGGAGCAGGGTGGCAGTGTGAATGAATTCAATGATGGCAGCTGCCACCAGGTGATTGGTTCCCTGGTAGCCGCAGGCCCGTGCGGCGAGCACCACGAGCATGGGCCTGAGCCGCTTACCGCCAGAATCGATAATGTACTCTGCGACCTGCCGGATCAATACAACTTTGGAGTCCAGGCTTTCCCGGATCAATTGGTCGACGGAGGACATATCCTGCGCGCACAATTCGAATACTTTTCGAATGTCCGCCGGGTATTTCCGGTCAACTTCTACCTGGACGTTGAGCTGGGTCATTCTGTTGCCTGATGCTGAATTGTTTCAATTATAAATCCGGCTTGTATGAACACAAGACTGTTCCACCTATAATGCCTCCCCAATTCAGGAGCCTTTCGTTGTCTGCTGCCAGAGAAAAAACCCGGGAATTGAGATTTGCGGCCACCCTTTCGGGGGTGATTACCTTCCGCATGCTCGGCCTGTTCCTGATTCTCCCCGTATTCATGGTTCTGGCGCGGGACGTGCCGGGATTCACGCCCCAGTCGGCCGGCCTTGCCGTGGGAATCTACGGCCTGACCCAAGCCATTCTACAGCAACCTTTCGGCTGGCTTTCCGACCGTTGGGGAAGACGCCCGGTTTTGCTGCTTGGCCTCGGATTATTCGCACTTGGCGGCATGGTTTCCGCAATGGCGGATTCGATGCCCGGCCTGATCGCGGGGCGGGCACTCCAGGGTTGTGGAGCGATTGCCGGCGTAGCCATGGCCTATGCGGCCGATGTTACCCGGCCGGAGCGCCGGCCAATCATCATGGCGATTATCGGCATGGGTATTGGCGGCGCGTTCCTGCTGTCCATGGTGTTGTCGGTGCCACTGGCTAACCTGCTGGGCCTGGGCGGACTGTTCTGGTTGACGGTGATATTCGCCATCGCGGGTATGGGGCTGGTCATGACGATTCCCCGAGCGGCCCGGCCGGTTGCGGAGGCGCAATGGGAAGGTGAATTTGACCTTGCGCCCATCTGGCTGCTGGCTTTCAGCGTCTTCCTGCTGCACGGGGCAATGACTTTACTTTTTGTATCGTTGCCGCCCTGGCTGGTGGGAAACCTCGGGTTTGAGCTTTCCGGGCATTGGAAACTTTACGTGCCGGCGATGATCGGGTCGGTAATCTTGATGCTGCCCATTCTGCGCAAGGTGGGAGCGAACCTGTCAGAACAGCACATGCTTCCCCTGGCTTTCCTGCTATTGGCCGCGGCGATTGGCCTGATTGCCCTGAGTTCGGGCCTGGCTGTTCTGGCGCTATTGCTCACGGCCTATTTCCTGGCGTTCAACCTGCTCGAAGCCGGCATGCCAGCCCTGCTGTCCCGAATCACGGGCAGCCGCGGACGAGGCCGCCGAATGGGGATTTACAGCACTCTCCAGTTCCTCGGCGCATTCGCCGGCGGAGTGGCCGGCGGCTGGTTGCTGCAAGGTTATGGAAGCGAAACGGCATTACTGTCGGCGGGCGTGGTTTGCGGCCTCTGGGGTGTCGTTCTTAAACTGCTGTCAAAGCGCTTTTTTCTGACAGGAGAAAAGGGCTGACTGTGCTACACTTTGGTGATTGATTTTCTAGGAGGTGCCATATGGCGCGAGGTGTAAATAAAGTCATTCTGGTCGGCAATCTCGGAGCGGATCCCGAAACCCGCTATACCGCCAGTGGCGGGGCAATCACCAACATCAGAGTTGCCACCAGTGAGTCCTGGCGGGACAAACAGACCGGTGAAAACCAGGAGCGTACCGAATGGCACCGGGTCGTTTTTTTCAGCCGGCTGGCCGAGATTGCGGGTGAATATCTTCGCAAGGGCAGCCAGGTTTATATTGAAGGTTCCCTGCGTACCAACAAGTGGCAGGGCCAGGATGGCCAGGACCGCTACTCGACAGAAATTGTGGCCAATGAAATGCAAATGCTCGGCAGTCGCGGCGGCGAAGCTTCGGCACGCCCACAACAAAATCGCGACGGATTCCGTGACAGCAAGCCTGCTCAACAGAATCAAAACCAGGAGCAGGCCCAGCCTGCTGCGGTAGCTGCGGACGAAAATTTCGCGGAAGACGATATTCCATTCTGAGCGAATAGCAGAGATATAGAATGAGAACCCTATTTGTGACCGGCGGCGCCGGTTTCATCGGCGGTAATTATGTGCTGCGCTGCTTGTCACAAGACGATGCGCTACGAATCATAAACCTCGATTTGCTGACTTATGCCGGCAACCTGGACACGCTGAAGTCGCTCGAGAACAACGATCGGCATGTGTTTGTCCATGGTGATATTGGTGACGCAGCCCTGGTGGCCGGGCTGATCGAAGAGTACCGGCCGGAAGCCATAGTCAATTTTGCGGCCGAGAGCCATGTCGACCGTTCCATCGAAGGGCCTTCTGCATTTGTTGAGACCAATGTCGTCGGCACCTTGAACTTGCTTCAGTGTTCACTGGATTGGTGGAAGACCCTGTCTGAATCGCACCAACAGTCCTTTCGTTTCCTGCATGTTTCTACAGACGAGGTCTATGGCAGCCTGGGGGACACCGGTGCATTTCTGGAAACGACGGCCTATGCGCCGAACTCGCCATACGCAGCCTCCAAAGCGAGTTCCGATCACCTGGTCCGGGCGTTCCATCACACCTATGGAATGCCTACACTGACCACTAACTGCTCGAACAATTACGGGCCATACCAGTTTCCCGAGAAGCTCATTCCACTGATTGTTCTGAATGCGCTGGAGTTCAAGGCTTTGCCGGTTTACGGAGACGGCCTTCAGGTGAGGGATTGGCTGTTTGTGCAAGACCATGTTGATGCCATCAACAGCGTTCTTGCCGGGGGAAAAACCGGCGAGGTCTACAATGTCGGCGGTCTGTCCGAGCGGACCAACCTGCAGGTAGTCAGGGCGATTTGCGACGCGCTCGATAACCGCCTTCCCGACCCTTCCGCAGGACCACGCCGTGAGCTGATAGAGCACGTAACTGATCGCCCCGGGCATGACCGGCGCTACGCAATAGACTGCAACAAGCTCATGACCGAGACTGCCTGGCGGCCTTCTGTCGATTTCGAATCCGGGTTGCAAAGGACCGTAGACTGGTATCTGGAGAACGAGGCATGGGTCAGGCGCGTTCAGGATGGCAGCTACCAGGGCGAAAGGCTTGGCCTGATCGGCACCTGATGCGTGGCTGTGATTTCCGAGGAGGATTGTAAAGTGTCCAGAAAAGGGATCATCCTGGCGGGCGGAAGCGGAACCCGTCTTTATCCATTGACCCGGGTGGTCAGCAAGCAGTTGTTACCCGTGTATGACAAGCCCATGATTTTTTACCCGCTGGCCACACTGATGCAAGCCGGTATCCGGGAAATCATGATCATTACCACGCCGCACGAACAAGCCCTGTTCCGGCAATTGCTGGGCGACGGCGAAGATTGGGGGCTCCGCCTGGAGTACGCAGTCCAGCCGAGCCCGGATGGCCTTGCCCAGGCTCTGATCATTGCCGAAGACTTCCTGGCCGGAGATCCTTCCTGCCTGATACTTGGGGACAATATTTTTCACGGTGGCGGGTTGAGCCAGGTGCTGACGCGGGCTACAGCCCAAATGGAAGGTGCTACGGTTTTCGGTTACTGGGTGCGTGACCCCGAACGTTACGGGGTTGTCGAGTTCGACGAGGATTTCCGTGTGCTCAGCATCGAGGAAAAACCACAGCAACCCCGGTCGCACTACGCGATCACCGGTTTGTATTTCTATGACGAACAGGCCAGTGCCCTGGCCCGCGGCCTCAAACCCTCTGCACGCGGCGAACTGGAGATCACAGACCTGAACCGTCTCTATCTCGAGAACGGCTGCCTGGCTGTTGAACGGTTGGGCCGGGGATATGCCTGGCTCGACACCGGCACCCATGAGTCTCTGCACCAGGCCTCGAGTTTCATTGAAACCATTGAAAGCCGGCAGGGGCTCAAGGTGGCTTGCCCGGAAGAAATTGCCTTCCTGCAGGGCTGGGTCAACGAGGCGCAGGTCAGGAAATTGGCGGATTCCCTGCTGAAAAGCGGTTACGGTGAGTATCTGCTGGACCTCCTGGACAGAGGTTAGCGGTAGTGAAAACCATCGAGACGGGCATTCCCGGCTTAACCATCATTGAACCCGATGTGTTTGGGGATGAGCGTGGCTTTTTCATGGAAAGCTGGCACGCCGATCGCTACGAATCATTGGGCTTGCCGGGAAAGTTCAGACAATCCAACCTGTCCCGTTCAGGGCCTGGAGTAATTCGCGGCCTGCATTACCAGTACCCCGAACCACAGGGCAAACTGGTATCAGTGCTGGCAGGAAGCATGTTCGATGTGGCGGTGGATATCCGAACCGATTCACCGACTTTCAAGCAGTGGGCGGGGGTGGAACTGTCTGCCGAAAATCATCGGCAGTTTTATATCCCGGAAGGATTCGCTCACGGCTTTTGTGTGCTTGAGGGCCCCGTCCTGCTCAGCTATCTTTGCACCTCTGTTTTCCGCGCTGAATATGATGCAGGCGTAGCCTGGAATGACCCGGATATCAATATCCGCTGGCCGGTCAAATCCGGCCAGCTTTCAAAAAAGGATGCGGAAGCTCCAAAACTCCGGGATATCCGGGTTGAGGATTTGCCGCGTATGAATTTATGAACATTTTACTCACCGGCGCTTCCGGACAACTGGGGCAGGAACTGCTGCCACAATTGCAGCAATTGGGAGAAGTGATACTCGTCGACCGCGACACCTTGCCGGGCGGTCAAAGAATTTTACAGCAGGATTTGGGTGACCTTAACCAGGTGGAAATTCTGTTGAATCGCCTTACACCCGATGTCATTGTCAACGCGGCCGCCTATACGGCGGTGGACCAGGCCGAGGAAGATTCAATTCCAGCTTTTCGCATCAATGCCGAATTGCCGGGCTGTCTGGCTCGCTGGGCTAAGAGAAATGGTCGTTTTCTGATGCATTATTCCACCGACTATGTGTTCAGCGGAGATGGCAAGGTCCCTTACGTGGAACAGGACCCTACCGGTCCGCTCGGTGTTTACGGTGAAAGCAAACTAGCCGGTGAGTGGGCAATTGGGTCAAGTGGCTGCCGTCACTTTATATTGCGCACCTCGTGGGTGTATTCAGCCCATGGAAGCAATTTTGTCCTGACCATGTTGAGATTGGCCAGCGAAAGGCCGTCCCTGAGTATCGTCAGCGACCAGGTGGGCTGTCCGACCTGGGCGCGGAATCTGGCTGGAGTGAGCAGGGAAGTGATAAGCCAACTCCTGTCGACCGGACCCGGCGACGACCGCCAGGGCATCTTTCATTACTGTGATCGGACTGCGGTCACCTGGTACGATTTTGCACACGCAATTTTCAGCACCGCGTTGGAAGCAGGGCTGTTGCAGCGGTTGCCTGAAATGACCGCAGTACCCACCACGGATTTTCCGCAAAAAGCAGAAC
Organism: uncultured Lysobacterales bacterium; assembly: GCA_937924405.1. Lineage (GTDB taxonomy): Bacteria > Pseudomonadota > Gammaproteobacteria > Xanthomonadales > SZUA-36 > JAHEFT01. The sequence goes on along the minus strand of CALDVW010000014.1, from coordinate 25,215 downwards.
GGCCGCTTTATTCGGTACTGGATACATCCGCAATCCAGAACACTTTCGGAATCGAGCCCGCCGGCTTGCATGAATCATTGAAAGACTGTTTAAAGGACATCAATAAAGCATGAGCAATATCAATTCCGGAGAAGCCTTGATACCCGTCATTCTTTCCGGCGGTTCGGGCACGAGACTGTGGCCCGTTTCCCGGCGAGCGCACCCCAAGCCCTTTATGAAACTGATGGATGGAGAGTCACTCGCGGAAAAAACATTTCGCCGCGCGCTGGGTGTTGCAGACAATGGCCCGGTGCTCACGGTCACCAGCCGGGACTACTATTTCTATACCCGCGATATATACGACGAAATCGTTGGCGAACAGCACGATCATCCGTTCCTGCTTGAACCCATGGGACGAAACACGGCTCCGGCGATTGCACTGGCGGCATTTTACCTGGTGGACAAAGCAGGCCCGAAGGCGTTGATGCTGGTATTGCCGGCGGACCACCTCATTCGCGACGAACAACAGTTTCAGTCAACAGTCCAGGAAGCCAGGGCAATTGCCGAGCGCGGCTACCTGGTCACCTTTGCGATTCATCCCACGCACGCGGAAACTGGATATGGCTACATCCGCAAAGGCGCCGAGATTGCCGGTTCCGTCGGTCATGAAGTTGCCGCATTCGTTGAGAAACCGGACGAGGGCACTGCCCTGGAATACCTGGAGTCAGGGCAATACGGATGGAATTCCGGCATGTTCTGTTTCAGCGCCGGAGCTTATCTTGATGCACTCGAGCAAAATGCGCCTGAAATTCACAAAGCTGCACGTTCGTGTTGGGCCGCCATCGATTCCGGGCAGGAACCGATGGAAATACCCGGCGATCTGTTCAGCGAATGCCCATCTGATTCAATTGATTACGCAGTGATGGAAAAAGCTGCCAACTGCGCCGTTGTTTCGGGAGATTTTGGCTGGAGCGACATTGGTTCCTGGAAGGCCATGAGCGACCTTTATGAATCTGACGTGGCCGGAAACCGGATTCAGGGAAAGGTGATAGTGGTGGAAAGCCGGGATTGCTTTATTCAGGGCGAAGACCGGCTTGTAGCCGCCGTAGGGGTTAATGACCTGGTCATTGTTGATACAGGAGATGCCGTGCTGGTGGCGGATCGCGACAGGGCGCAGGATGTCAAGGAAGTGGTCAACCAGCTAAGTGACCTGAAGGATGAAGCCGCGGAATTTCATAAAACGGTTTACCGCCCCTGGGGCTGTTATTCGATTCTGGAAGACGCCGCCGACTGTAAGGTAAAACGCCTGGTCGTCAAGCCGGGACAGGTCCTTTCACTGCAAATGCATTACAAACGGTCGGAACACTGGACCGTGATCAAGGGTGTCGCGAAAGTCCGGCTGGGCGACAGGGAGTTCCTGCTCAATCCCAACGAGTCTACCTACATTCCCGTCGAGACCCAGCATCGTCTAGAGAACCCCGGATCGGAAGATGTGCACCTGATCGAGGTGCAGACCGGGCAGTATTTCGGTGAAGACGACATTGTTCGTTACGAAGATATCTATGGCCGCATCAAGTGATGAAGAACACTGCGTTGGGTCAAAGCCTGTTACTGAGTTTGCTTCTGATGTGCATTTCGATTCCAGCCACAATGGTTTTATCGGATGAATTGACAACACCCGGTTATGAAGACTACGAAGCTGAAATCCTGGATTGGCGCAAACGGCGTCAGGAACGTTTGACGAGCACCAGCGGATACCTGGCCCAGGTGGGTCTGGAGTGGCTTGAAGAGGGGCTTAACCGCGTGGGTCAACAGGATGCCAGTGACGTCAGGATCCACGGTGGGCCCGATGACTGGGGCGACATCATTGTCGCCGGAGAGCAACTGAAATTTGTTCCGAATCCTGATGCTGATATCAAGATTGATGGCTCTGCAGCAACGGAAGTGGTACTGGTAGCCGACAACCAGGGCGAGCCGACCATCGTCAGTAGCGGTAATCTCAGTTTCTACGTTATTTACCGCGCATCTTATGCGGTGCGAGTGAAGAATACGCAGTCGCCTGATCTGCTCGCCTTTACCGGCGTTGACAATTATCAGATTCAGGAAAGCTGGAGAATAATCGGGAATTTTATTCGCGCACCGGAAGGTCAGACCATCGAAGTTGCCAACGTTCTCGGGCAGCTCGAAAATTCGCCCGTGTACGGAACGTTAGAATTCGAGCGTGACGGGAAAAGTCACAAACTGATTGCACTCGGCGAAGAGAGTTCGCAATCGCTCTGGTTTCTGTTTGCGGACAAGACCAGCGGCCACGAAACGTACGGGGCAGGGCGGTATCTTTACAGTGACGGAATGCCCGAGAATGGGCGTTTGGTGGTGGACTTTAACAAGGCCTATAACCCGCCTTGTGCTTTCAACGAGTTTTCAACCTGCCCGCTGACACCCCAGCAAAACAGGTTGCGTATGGCGGTCAGGGCCGGGGAGAAAAAGTATCATCACGACTGACGGGCTTGTGTAAATTCCCGGCGTAATACGAAAAATAGTGCCAGCCAGGGAGATGCGAACAGAGGCGCCGCTGGCCTGTCTTCAGTCAATTTAGTGTTAGTGCAAATTTGTGTGTTCATTTGTTTGTTCCGTTTCATTTCAAAATTTACAGCAAATCAAAATCTTCTGATTGGTATGTCTGCTGTTACCTATAATTATTGACGTAAACCGGGTGCAATTGGTTACAGTTTGACTTCGGTTTCTTTCGTTTCGTCTTTTTACCGGGGGTTTTGGCGGTGAAAGAGCCTATTTCCTGCTCAATTCACGGTCGATTTCAAACTCCCGCGAAGTGACGAAAGCCTCCATTTTTTCCAGCCGAAGGTTCAGTTCGCGGAAACGGTGGCTGAGCGAGCCAAAGACATCGGAGGGCGCGTTGCTGACACCCCGCCAGAAATCCGCCTGCTCTGTGCTTGCGTAGAGATTACCCGGTTTTACCGGCAAAACAATGGCCAGCACCAGGTATGAAACGACCACGAAGGCAAAGAATGGCGGAAACAGCATGACCAGAACGGTGGCAAGCCGGACGCCCTTGCGGTTAAAGCCGAAGTACTCCGCGATACCTGCGCAGACGCCTGCCAGCATTGCGTTTTCCTTGTCCCGGAATAAGCGGTGCGGATTTTTACGCTTATACAGTTCACTCATGGGCGGCTTCTCCAATTCGGTGCTTCGATATCAAGAATGCGTTCAAGCGTATTGATGCGGTCTTCCATTTTGTTGGTCGATTCCCAGACCTCGCTCAACATTTTTTCGTCTTCAGGAGACAGCCCTTTTGACATCTTCATTTTCGTGATGTAGTGGAAGATGATCCACAGGGGAAGGCAGATTGTTATAAATAGTACAGGGATGACTTCAGGCATTTTTCTCCTCCCCCTCATCCTCACCCAGCTTCGACTTCAACTCGGCAAGTTCGGCTTCCACCCGGTCGTCCTGTTCAAGGTCCGCAATTTCGCTGGCGAGGTTCTTACCTCTTCCCATGGACACGGCTTCGGCTTCGGACTCAACCCTGTCGATACGCCGCTCTGCGGTTTCAAAGCGGAACAACATCTCGTCGATACGGTCGTTGTGGATGTGTTTCCTGGCTGATAGTTGAGAACTCGCCGTTTTATGCCGGATTACGATGCTGCGCTGACGGGTTTTCGCGTCATCAAGTTTGCTCTGCAGTTGCGTAATGTCCGCATTGAATTTTTCGAGCTGTCCATCGAGACCCGCCAACTCCGATTTCATCTGTTCAGTCCGGTCTTCAATAGCCTGCTTTTCGGTCAGGGCGGCACGCGCCAGGTCCTCGCGCTCACGTCTCACTGCAAGTTCGGCGCGATTGGCCCATTCCAACTTTTCGCGCTCAAGGTGGTCAATGTGGCGGCCGAGTTCCTTGCGGTCGGCAATGCACTTGGCAGCGGCGGAACGGATTTCCACTAAAGTGTCTTCCATCTCCTGGATCATCAAACGTATGATTTTTTCAGGATCCTCCGCTTTTTCCAGTACGGCATTGATGTTTGCATTTACGATATCGCTAAAACGGGAAAAAATACCCATGTGGTCCTACTCCTGGTCAATCAATCTCTACCCCTATTAATGCAGGGATCATGCCAGCGGAGGCAGGGTTTCCAAGGCATTGAAAAATATAATTAAATCCACTCAGATACTGCAATCCTCCGCCCGTTAACCTGCAGCATTGGCCAATTCCACCAAAAGGTGGTGGAAACTTGGCGCCAAAAAAATGGTCTATCGCCTGACCGTGTGAAATCACGGCTGGAGCAGGATTGAAGGATTTAGTTAATTTCGCATGGCAAGCAAGGCCATGCTCCTGTAAAATAGTTCACTTTTGACAAGCCGGCATGTTGCCGGACATTCCAGACAAGCAGGAGGAATACCTGATGCGAATTGCTTTCGCGTTCATCGTTCTGACCGTACTTATGGCGGGCCCCGTCATGGCTCAGGATATCGCAAGTGACAAGGGCAAACTCAGCTACGCAGTGGGCTGGGACATAGGTGAAGATATCAAGCGCCGTGGCGCTGAATTCGACGTAGAAACCATTATCGCGGCCATTCGTGATTCAGCGGCCGGTAATGACCCACAGGTTGCTAACGAAGAAATGGTTGCGTTGCTGACTGACCTTCAGGCGAAAGTCAGGCAAGAACAGGCTGAAGCTTTCCAGAAACTTTCTGAAGACAATCAGAAAGCGGCTGAAGAATTTTTGGCTGCCAACCTTTCCAAGAACGGGATTGTGGGGTTGCCCAGCGGAATTCAATACCGCGTCATCGAAGAAGGTGAAGGTGCACGCCCCGGTATGGAAAGCACGGTCAAAGTCCACTACCGTGGTTCCAAGACCAACGGTCACGAGTTTGACAGCTCATTTGCACGCGGCGTGCCGGAAGAGTTCACAATTAACTCGGTGTTGAAGGGTTGGCAGGAAGTGCTGCCACTGATGAAGACCGGGGCCACCTGGCAGATTTTTGTGCCACCGGAGCTGGCCTTCGGTGCGCGGGGTAACCCGCCGGTCGGGCCTAATGAAGCACTGATCTTTGATCTCAAGCTGGTAGAAATTGTGCAGTAAATTCTTTCGACGGGGCCCTCGGGCCCCGTTTCATTTCCAGGGCTATCTACGGTGATGAATCGTTGGCGTAAGCTGTTGATGGAGGCGGTATCGCCGCTGGAATCAGGCGTACGCAATCTTCACATCAGCGGTTATCGCCCGCCCGGTGATGATTTGTTCAGGCCGAGCAAGACCGCCGCAGTTCTCGTTCCCCTGCTCGACCAGCCGGACCCGGAGGTGGTTTTGACCCGGCGTGCCGAACACTTGCCTCAACATGCGGGGCAGGTCAGCTTTCCGGGTGGCGCAGCCGAAGAAAATGACACCTCCGCCGTACAAACTGCGTTGCGCGAAGCCCATGAAGAGATTGGCCTGTTACCAAACGCTGTGCAACCGATAGGCTTTCTTGACCGCATGGATACCATCTCAGATTATCGTGTCCTGCCGGTCGTCGCGCTGGTGACTCCGCCAGTGAGCTGGTTGCCGGACGAACGCGAAGTGGCTGAAGTTTTCACCATTCCCCTTTCAATAATTCTGGACATCCAGCGCTACGAAGAACGGATATTCAAGCGGCATGACCGCGAGTACACCATCCATTCACTCAAGTGGGAGGGGTACAATGTATGGGGCGCCACCGCTGCCATGCTAATGAACCTTATTTCCAGAATGCAGACCGCAAATGAACAGCAATATTCTGATATCAGCAAAACAACTCAGTGATCTGATTCAGGCTGGAAAATGCACAGTTGTCGATTGCCGCTTTGATTTCTCTGATGCCCTGCAGGGCAGGGCGAGCTGGATTTCGGGACATATACCCGGCGCCGCCTATGCGGACCTGGACAAGGACCTTGCCGCTCCGGTCGATGATCACACTGGCCGGCATCCTTTACCTGATGCGGATAAATTCGCCCGTTTTCTCGCATCAATCGGGTGGTCCAGCGGCAAATTGCTGGTGGCCTACGATGGGGGGTCGAATGCTATCTCATCCCGGATGTGGTGGTTGATGCAGTACTTCGGCCAGCCTTCCGCTCTGCTGGATGGCGGACTGGCGGCCTGGACTGCAAGCGGGCTCCCACTGGAAACCGGGGCCCCCGAGCAGGAGACTGCACCGGTCGAAAAACTTCTGCCTCACCAGAACATGATCGTGAATTCTGTCGACATTCTGGAAAACCTTGGTTCGCCGGGACTGACCGTCCTGGACGCAAGGGCAGCGGAGCGGTTCACAGGGAAAGTTGAAAATCTGGATACAAAGGCCGGACACATCCCGGGGGCATTGAACCGCCCCTTTGGGTCCAACCTCGACAGTACGGGCTGCTTCAGATCGCCCGCCGAACTGCGCGCTCAATTCGATTCTCTGCTGGGTGGCGAGGACGTTGGCCGCGTCGTGCATTCCTGCGGCTCGGGTGTCACCGCCTGCCATAACCTGTTTGCCATGGCGTTGGCTGGTATGGATTCCACTCGCCTCTATCCGGGATCCTGGAGTGAGTGGATCCGGGACGACGACCGGCCTGTCGAAACCGGAAGTTAGCTCACTGTTATTTTTTGCCCGTCAGCTTCTCAACCAGGGCTTTGAGCGTATTCTGGGTAGATTCCTGGAACCACATGTCGACGAACTGCTCAATGTCGGCCTCGCTGCTCTCATCGAATATCCTGTGCAAGCCGGCCCGTGTCATCGACCGGGTTTGCAACATCGAGGGCCGGGGTAAACGAAGGTGCTGGTCACACCATTCAATGGCTCTGCTGATCACCGCCTCAGGGTCGTCCGCCAGTTCATCCACCAATCCGATTTCAAGGGCCCGTTGTGAGTCCATCATTTCGCCCGCCACCAGGATCCTTTCGGCCGCATGTGCACCGATCAGGCGAATCAGGGCCTGATGCGCCTCGGGTGGGGCCACCAGGCCGACCTGCACTTCGTTCAGGCCGGTTTTGAACTTACCCCGGGGCATGATGCGGTAATCTCCGAATATGGCCATTACGATGCCGCCCGCCGGTGCATGGCCTGTCAATGCAAAGGCAGTAGGCACAGGCATCCGGGCGATGGTTTCAAGCATGCCCAGAAATTTCCCCCAATAGATGGAAAACTGATCGTGGTCCAGCCGGATCAATTCGGGAACATCGAGACCCGCTGAAAACATGCCGGATTTTCCGGAGATTACAACTGCGTCGGCTGTTTCTCCGGCTTCAGCCAGTGCCACGCCCAGGGAATCGGCGAGTTTGTCATTGATAGCGTTGGCGGGCGGCCGATCCAGCCGTATTTCGCGAATTCTGCCGTGGTCAATAATTTTCAGCATGAGGATATCCTGTTCAGATTGTGTTCATGACAGGCAGTCTAGACTCTGAACCAGAGGAGCGCAAAAGGAGGTTTTATCATGAAAACTTATTGCAGAATTTTGTTACCCGGAATACTGGCCCTCTCGGTCTCCGGAACGGCCCTCGCCCACAATACGGTGAGTCCTGGTTACAACGGGTGGTCCGGCAACGCCACCGTCTGGATCGACCCCTACGGCCAACCCGGAATTGTCGGATCAATTGGATACACGACAGGCCGGGTCTATGCCCCGGTCTATATGCCCCGACCCGGTTATGGCTACGGCCCGCGGTTCTATCATGGCCCGCCCTATGGCCACGCAAAAGGCTACAAACACGGCTACGGTCACGGCCCCCGGCATCGGCACAAGCACCACCGCGGCCATCATTGAAGCGGCATGAACAAGAACCGGATCAATCCTGATCCGGTTCTTGCTTAATGAAATCGACGAGCAGCCTCACCAGGTGTAGTGGGCCGTGTAATGAATGATTGTCTCGCCTTCGCTTGGCACCCGGACATCGAATCTGATCTGGTTGCTGCTTTCTTTTTCATTGCGGTGATTGGCGTTCTCGATTTTCCAATTGGCGGCGCGGTACAGGTTTTCCAGCACGGTGATGTTGACCGCCTCGTCTTTGTGGTTTCGCAGCCGAATCTCGAATGTTTCCCACAAATTTCTGCTGCGGGTGTCCACCCGGAAATCTGTTTGCTTGCGCTCGCCAATCACGTCGAATGCATTGCCCATTTTGATCAGAACGTCTTCGTTGCGGGGGGTGTGGTCAATGACGTCTTCACCGATGAATTCAAGGCTGCCGTCTGCTGGATCCAGCTGGTTCACCCGGATTCGCCCGGCAGGCAAAGGTACACCCAGTTGCTGTGATTTTTCGTTGCCGAAGCGCAAAAACACATTGATATCCCCGTTACCGTAGCGTCCGTACTCCTGGTCGAATTGATGATATCCGTAATACGGCATATTCATAGTGGGCGCGAAAACCAGCTCCTTTTCACATTCGATGCCACGGGCCGTGGGCATTAACTGGATCTGCTTGGTCGAGTTGTCGGGCAGATCGGCAGGTCTCTGCAACGTATACAGGTGATATTCGAAGAACGACTTCTCGGTAAAGCCCGCCGAGTCTTCCGCCACGGCCATTTTGTAAACCATATCCCGGTCAGTCCTTCGCGCGGCCGCGCGATTTACGTCACCGGCAATCAGCTTCAGGCGTGCGTTGTCAAAACCGGCGCCCGACTGGTTGATGATGCTGACCCAGGCGGAAAGATCCATGGAACAATCTTCAGTCTCGTCGTAAACGATGTTGTAGTCAGCCCACCAGGTCATGCCCTTGGTCTCGTAAGCCACGCGGGTCTGCTGTGTCTCTGTGGTCGGACTGTCGAGCAACCATTCCAGGGTAGGCTTGGTGATCAGCCCGCCCGGTAATTGTGGAAACCTGATGTTGCCGTAACTACGGATTGCCTGCACGCTGCCATCTTCAAGTTGCAGAGTCAGTCCATCGCCCGCACCCAGCAGAATACCCTCGATCAGGTCAACTTGATCGCCGCGCGGTTGCTCCACCGTAAGCCGTTGCCCGAGGAAGCGCTGTAACAGTTTGGCCTGGCTGACCAGGTCGAATTGAAAGCTTTGTTCCACCACCCTCGTGCGAGGCTCATCGAGCGATGAAAAAGTAACAGTGGTTGGATCAATCAGGGCGGCAACATCGGTCACGCGCAGAGGATGCAACCCTTTGTTCATTGCATAGGACCGGTCATGCCGGACGATGGCGTAGCCGGGAATTTGGCCACCGAAATGACGTCCTGCAACCGGGCGGTACATGTCGGCCGATACGGCCCCGGGTTGCAAGCTCGAGTAGATCGTGATGGAGTCGTCACTAGCGGTGGTTGCGGCTGTCGCAGTTGCACTGAAAATTGCGCATGCGGCCAGGCTGGAGCTAACTTTGTTGGCGATAGAGTTCGGGTTTTTTGTGGGTTTGTTCATATCAGGTCTCCGTTTGTCTACACTTTCTAACGCGGGGAGAACTGATTTGGGGTTAAAGATGTGAGGAAATTATTTCAAAATGGTTTGTTGGCGTTGTTTCTGGCCGCTGGCTGGTTGGCGGCATGCAGCCGGTCGGAGCAGGAACCGGAGCTCGCTTTTGAACAGGCCTGGGTTCGTGCCATGCCTGCGGGTATGAAAATGACTGCTGCGTTTGGCCAGCTGATCAATTCCGGTGAACAAGCCATCGAAATCACCGGCTTCAGCAGTCCTTCTTTTGACGACGTGAGCCTTCATCGAACGGAGCAGGTTGAGGGCATGAGCAAAATGCGCCCGGTATCCCGCTTATCCATTGCAGCGCGTGACCGGGTTGAACTGGCTCCGGGTGGGTTTCACCTGATGCTGATGATGCCCACGACAGTCATCGAGCCAGGAACCCGTATCGTGGTGAATTTGAAATCCACCAGCGGCCAGACTTTCAGTTTCAGTATTCCAGTGGAACGCCGCTAGGCGCTTTTCAATTGGGGTCTGGGACCCAGCGTGCGGGCCAGGAACTGCCCGGTGTAGGAAAAAGACATTCCCGCAACCTGTTCGGGCGTGCCCTGGGCAATAATTTCACCCCCTTTGTCCCCACCTTCCGGGCCCAGGTCGATAACCCAGTCGGCTGTTTTTATCACGTCCAGGTTGTGTTCGATCACTACAACGGTATTGCCGTGGTCACGTAAGCGGTGCAAGACTCCCAGCAGTTGTTCAATATCCTGGAAATGGAGGCCCGTGGTTGGCTCGTCCAGGATATAAAGCGTCTGCCCGGTATCCCTCTTGCTGAGTTCCTTGGAAAGCTTGATTCGCTGTGCCTCACCGCCGGAAAGCGTGATCGCGCTCTGCCCCAGCGTTATGTAGGACAGCCCGACATCCGACATGGTCTGAAGTTTCCGGGCCACTGCCGGGACCGGTGCGAAAAACGCCAACGCGTCTTCTACGGTCATTCCCAGTACTTCGTGGATGTTTTTGCCCTTGTAAGTGACGCTGAGTGTTTCCCGGTTATAGCGCTTGGCCTTGCAAACGTCGCATGGCACGTAGATATCGGGTAAAAAATGCATTTCAACGCGGATCATCCCGTCACCCTGGCAAGCCTCGCAGCGGCCCCCCTTCACGTTGAAACTGAAGCGCCCTGGCTTGTAACCTCTAGCCCTTGCTTCCTGGGTGCCCGCGAACAGGTCGCGAATCGGCGTAAACAATCCCGTGTAGGTTGCCGGATTGGAGCGGGGTGTTCGTCCGATGGGTGACTGGTCAATGTCGACCACTTTGTCGAACAGGCCGAGATTCTCAACCGACACGTAGGGCGCGGGCTGAGCGGCGCTGCCATAGAGTTCGCGAGCGGCCATCCGGTGCAGTGTGTCATTGATCAGTGTCGATTTTCCTGAACCGGAAACGCCGGTGACGCATACGAACAGGCCGGCGGGAATGTCCAGATTTACCGATTTCAGATTATTTCCGGTAGCGCCGATAATCTTGAGGACCCGCTGCGGATCGACCGGGTGGCGTTCGCCTGGTGTGGCGATTTCCTTCTTTCCGGAAAGGTATTGGCCGGTCATCGAATCCGGGTCATTTTCGAGTTCTTCCGGGCTGCCGCAGAAAATGATTTTACCGCCGTGAACGCCGGCGCCGGGGCCAATGTCTACGACAAAATCAGCCATGCGAATGGCCTCTTCGTCATGCTCGACCACGATCACTGTGTTTCCGAGATCGCGCAAACGGGTCAGGGTGGTGAGCAAACGCTCATTGTCCCGCTGATGCAAACCGATGGAAGGCTCATCCAGGATGTACATGACACCCACCAGGCCCGCGCCAATTTGACTGGCCAGGCGGATGCGCTGGGCTTCGCCGCCGGACAGCGTATCCGCCTTGCGGTCCAGGGTCAGGTAATCCAGACCGACATTCACCAGGAAATGCAGGCGTTCGTGCACTTCCTTGATGATTTTCGGTGCGATCTTTCCCTTTCTCCCTTCCAGTTGAAGATTATCGAAGAACTGCAAACAGCGCTCGATGGGCCATGCGGTAATCGTGGGCAGGTTGGTCTGTGCCACAAAAACATGGCGAGCTTCACGATTCAGTCTCTGGCCTTCACAGACAGTGCATGGCTTTTGGCTTATGTACTTGGAAAGCTCTTCCCGCACGATTCGTGAATCGGTTTCGCGATAGCGCCGCTCCAGGTTCGGGATGATTCCGGCGAAAGGGTGCCGGCGTTTTTGCACGCCACTATCGCCAAAGTACCGGAACTCGATGATCTCATCGCCACTGCCGTACAGCACAGTTTGCCGGATTTTACCCGGCAGTTCTTCGAAAGGAGTATCGACATCGAAGTCATAGTGCCTGGCCAGTGCCTGGATGATCTGGAAATAATAGGCATTGCGGCGGTCCCAACCGCGTACTGCCCCTCCGGCCAGGCTGACATGAGTGCTGGCGACCACCCGGTCAGGGTCGAAAAACTGGCTGACGCCCAGGCCGTCGCACTCGGGACACGCGCCATTGGGATTGTTGAAGCTGAACATGCGCGGCTCGAGTTCCTGCAGGCTGTAGTCGCAGTAGGGGCAGGAGTAACGGGCGCTGAACAATTTTTCACCGAGTGTGCTGTCTGCGTCCATCGGCGACACGATTGCCAGGCCGTCGGTGAGCACGATGGCGGTCTCAAATGATTCGGCCAGGCGCTGTTTCAGGTCTTCCCGGACCTTGATCCGATCCACAACGACCTCGATCGTATGTTTGCGTCTCAATTCCAGGGCGGGAACTTCGTCGAGATCGTATACGGCGCCATCTACCCGGGCCCGTACGAACCCCTGGGCGCGCAATTCGTCGAATAACTGGAGATGTTCTCCCTTGCGATTTCGCACCACGGGTGCCAATAACATCAATTTACTGCCTTCGGGCAGGTTCAGAACATGATCGACCATCTGGCTGATGGTCTGGGCTTCCAGCGGAATCCCGTGGTCGGGGCAGCAAGGCGTGCCCACGCGGGCGAACAGAAGCCTGAGGTAATCATAGATTTCCGTGATGGTGCCTACCGTCGACCTGGGATTGTGGGAGGTGGATTTCTGTTCGATGGAGATGGCCGGGGAGAGGCCTTCAATATGGTCCACGTCCGGTTTTTCCATCATGGACAGAAACTGGCGGGCATAGGCCGAGAGGGACTCCACGTACCGCCGCTGACCCTCAGCATAGATCGTATCGAATGCCAGGGAAGACTTGCCGGAGCCGGAAAGTCCGGTTATGACAATCAATTTGTCCCTCGGCAGATCGAGATCGACGTTGGCCAGATTATGCGTTCGCGCACCGCGTATGAGAATCTTATCCATGAATTATATCGGGGCTAATCTTTTGGGCATTCAAACCCGTTACTATACTCCCCGAACCGAACCACTGGCAAAACGAATATGAAGTATAATAGTTTGCCTATAAAGGTTGACCAGAATCCATAAAACCGCTAACATTCTCGCCCTTTTGTAGGGCCGTTTCATCACGGAGCTGGAATCCAATGTACGCAGTATTCAAAACCGGCGGTAAGCAGTATCGCGCAGCGACCGGCGACGTATTAAAAGTCGAAAAAATTGAAGCCGAAAAAGGCGCCACGGTCGAACTCGACCAGGTCCTCATGGTCGGCGAAGGCGAAGATGTAAAGGTCGGCGCCCCGTACCTCAAAGGCGGAAAGGTTACCGCCACGATAGTCGACCATGGGCGTCATAAAAAAATAAAGGTCATCAAGTTCAAACGCCGCAAGAACTATCGTAAGCAGATGGGCCATCGCCAGTATTTCACCCAGATCGAAATTACCGGCATCGACGCCTGATTACGATACGAACTTAGGAGGCATTGACTCATGGCACATAAAAAAGCAGGCGGCAGTACACGAAACGGCCGCGACTCGAATCCCAAATACCTTGGTGTAAAGCGCTATGGCGGCGAATCTGTACTTGCCGGCAATATCATTGTTCGCCAGCGCGGCACCCGTTTTCACGCCGGCGTAAACGTTGGGATTGGCAAGGACCATACCCTGTTCGCACTCGCGGATGGCAAGGTTAAGTTTGAATCCAGGGGACTTCCAAAGCGTAAATACGTCAGTATCGAACCTGCCTGATTCTGAGCAGAATCGGAGTTCTTTGCACAAACCCCGCCCTGGCGGGGTTTTTTGCTGGGGTTGTCATGCCGGCGAATCGAAAGCCTGGCGCGAATCACACCCTCGAAATTGCGCACCAGCAAGCACATTCAAGCCATCACCAGTTAAGATAAGCCCATGAAATTCGTAGACGAAGCTCAAATTTCCGTGCAGGCCGGTAAAGGCGGTAACGGTTCTGCTTCGTTCAGGCGGGAAAAATATATTCAGTATGGCGGCCCTGACGGCGGAGATGGAGGACGTGGAGGAAGCGTTTTCCTGGAAGGGGATTCCGGCCTCAACACACTGGTTGATTTTCGTCATTTACGAAAATACAAAGCCCAGAACGGTCAGGGTGGTTCCGGCCGTAATAAAACCGGCAGAAGCGGGGAGGATATCGTGGTGCGCGTCCCCCTGGGCACCATCGTTACCGATCTGGAAAGTGGGGAACGCCTGGGTGAAGTCACCGATCACGGCCAGATTCTTCTGGTGGCGCAGGGCGGCAGGGGTGGCCTGGGAAACGTTCATTTCAAGAGTTCGACCAACCGGTCACCCAGAAAGACCGTGCCCGGTTCACCCGGAGACGAACTGGAACTCAATCTCGAGTTGAAGGTGCTGGCAGACGTGGGCTTGCTCGGATTTCCGAATGCAGGGAAATCCACGCTGATCAGCACGGTTTCAGCTGCCCGGCCGAAGGTGGCGGACTATCCATTTACAACGCTTTATCCCAACCTGGGGGTTGTCCGTATCGACATCGAACGCAGCTTCGTGATTGCCGACATCCCTGGTCTTATTGAAGGCGCGGCCGAGGGAACCGGGTTGGGCATCCAGTTTTTGAAACACTTGCAGCGCACCCGTCTTCTGCTACACCTGGTCGACCTGGCGCCTCTGGCACTGGATGTCGACCCGGTGGAGCAAGTCAGGCAACTGGAACAGGAAATGTTGAAATTTGATGCCGGGCTGATGGATAAGCCACGCTGGCTGGTGTTTTCAAAGGCTGACATTCTGCCCCCCGAAGAGGCTCGTGAAAAGGCGGAAAATGCGGTGGCGGAGCTCGGCTGGGAAGCTCCCTGGATGCTGATATCCTCCGTCACCAAGAGCGGAACAGAAGAATTGATGCAGCGGGTATCAGCAGAGCTGGAGTTGATGCAAGACGAAGAGGCGACCGCCGCCGCGGTTCTTGCCGCGGCAGATGGAGATTCTCCGCAGGCGCTGGACTGACATAAAAAAGCCCCGGCTTGTGCGGGGCTTTTCCATATCCTGGTGTCAGGATCGGGCCGTGTAAATCAATTACAGGGCGCGAATGTGCTTGTTCATACGCGATTTATGCCGTGCCGCCTTATTTCTGGGCATGATGCCCTTTGACACAGAGCGGTCAATCGCGGGTACTGCTGCCTTATATGCAGATTCGGCGGCGGTTTTATCGCCTGTTTCGATGGCTCGCAGCACGTTTTTAATAGCCGTGCGGACATGCGAGCGCTGGCTGGCATTGTGCCTGCGGTTGCGTTCTGACTGACGTGCCCGTTTACGAGCTGATAGACTGTTGGCCAAAGTCGTTCTCCAAAACATAAAAGTCAATAATCAAGCCGCCTATTGTCGTATTTTTTGTCTCAGAGGTCAATCAACAATTGCAGCTTCTTAAATCCACTGCCAAGGTAGGAACTGCCACTATTTCGTCGCGGATACTCGGTTTTATCCGCGACATGGTGTTTGCCCGTTATTTTGGCGCCAGCGCCGAGACCGATGCATTTTTCCTGGCGTTCAAAATTCCGAATTTCATGCGCCGCCTGTTCGCCGAGGGTTCATTTTCGCTGGCATTCGTGCCGGTGCTTTCAGAAGTACGGGCCAGCGGTGATGAGCGTGCGCTGAAGGAACTGATCGACAATGTAACGGGCACGTTGGCGGGTATTCTGCTGGTGCTGACTGCAGTCGGGGTGCTGGCGGCGCCCCTTGTGCTGGCCATATTCGCGCCCGGCTGGCTGATCGACGGCAGGCCGGAATTCTGGCTTTCAGCTGATATGCTGAGAATCACTTTTCCCTATATCCTGCTGATTTCCCTGACTGCCCTGGCTGGCGGTATTCTCAATACCTTCGACCGCTTCCTGGTGCCTGCGCTAACTCCGGTGCTGCTCAACGTTTCGCTGATTGCCAGTGCGGTCCTGTTGTCGGCCAGGATGGATGTCGCGGTGAAGTCGCTGGCCTGGGGCGTGTTGTTTGCCGGAATTGTCCAACTGCTGGTGCAGGTTCCCGCACTGCTTCGACTGGGTTTGCTGCCGCGCCCGCGATGGGGTTGGCGCCATTCCGGAGTGCGGAAAATCCTCAGGTTGATGATCCCGACCCTGATCGGCTCATCGGTCGCCCAGATCAACCTGATGCTCGATATTGTCATCGCCACTTTTCTGGTCAGCGGGAGCGTGTCATGGCTGTATTATTCCGACCGCCTGCTCGAGTTTCCGCTCGGTGTTTTCGGGGTCGCGCTTTCAACCGTAATTTTACCCAACCTGTCGCGAAAGTTTGCCAACCGGGACCCCCGGGCATTCTCGGCTACGCTCGACTGGGCTTTGCGCCTTGCGCTGATTATTACCCTGCCGGCTGCTCTGGGGCTGGCGGTACTGTCAACGCCAATTCTCATCACGCTATTTCAATACCAGGCTTTTCAGCTGACAGACGTGGAAATGTCCGCCCTGAGCCTGTCGGCTTACGCCGCGGGACTTCCCGCATTCATAGCCGTCAAGGTCCTGGCGCCCGGGTTCTATGCCCGGCAGGATACGAAGACACCGGTAAAAATAGCCATCATCGCGATGGTTTCCAACATGGCTCTGAACTTCGCATTCGTCGGCTTGTTCCTGGCGCTGGCATTCAAAGGCCCGCACACAGGGCTGGCCCTGGCCAGTTCAGCAGCCGCCTACATCAACGCGGGCCTCTTGTACCGTAACCTGAAGAGGCAGGGCACCTATCAGCCCGAGCCCGGCTGGGGCAGGGTGGCCGTTGCGGTGCTGCTGGCTTGTTTCGCCATGACTTGCGCATTGTTATGGCAGTATGGCGATTTGCCTGATTGGGCGAACGCAACAGCCATGGTCAGGGCAACCAGGTTGGCCACGCTTATCCTGTTCGGCGCATTCGTCTATGGCGTCATACTCCTGGTTGGTGGATTACGCAGGCATCATCTCGAAAAAGGATCCTCCTGAAGCAACTGCGCCAGGGCGCAGTTGGAACCCCGGCATTACAGCCTTTAATTCAATTTTTTGACCCGTATTTCCCCTCATCGCTGGTATAATTCGGTGTTTTTTGCGGTATGCAATTTGCATCATGCGTGTAGTCAGGAACAGGCCCGGCTTGAACGGGGAGGCATATGCCTCCGGGCGCAGTGCCGTGACGATCGGGAACTTTGATGGAGTGCACCGGGGGCACCAGGCGCTGGTTGACCGTTGCCGGCAGCTGGCTGGTGACCGGGGCACAGTGGCCGTAGTAACTTTTGAGCCTCTGCCGGCCGCATTTTTTAGACCTGAGCAGAGTCCCGCGAGGCTGTCGTCTGTTTACCGGAAACTTGAATTGTTGCGCTGCCTGGATGTGGACATCACCTGGCTGATGAGGTTTGACAACAGCCTGGCGGCTCTTACCGCCAGGCAGTTCGTTGAGCAGGTGCTGTTCCATGGGCTCAACGCCCGATATGTGGTGGTCGGCGAGGATTTCCGCTTTGGCAGTGGCCGCGAAGGCGACCTGGCTTTGTTGCAGGCTCTCGGTCCCGAATTTGGCTTCGAGGTGGCAACGGTTCCCGCCGTGCTTGCCGATGGTGTGCGGGTTTCCAGTAGTGGAATCCGGGAGAAGCTGGCCGCGGGCGACTTCAGATCCGCGGCGCGATGGCTGGGACAGCCGTACAGGATGGAAGGCCATGTAGTGAAAGGAGCAAGCCTGGGAAGAAAACTGGGCTACCCGACGGCCAACCTGCGCATCAGGTGTGTGCCAAGCCCGCTGGGAGGTGTGCTGGCGGCCTGGTCGCGAGTGTCCGGCGGCCGCTGGAGGCCAGCGGTGACCAACCTCGGGCGAAGGCCGGCAGTTGGGGGCAGTGAGCCGCTGCTGGAAGTGCATTTTTTTGATTGGGACAAAGATCTTTATGGACAGCGCCTCGAGGTTCAATTTGTGGCAAAGTTACGGGATGAATTGAATTTCGACAGCATCGACGGCCTTGTGGCCCAGATGAAACGCGATGAACAGGAGGCCAGGTCGATTCTGGCAAAAACTGAATTGCCCGGGTAGGACACAGGGTCCTGAATTCTGGATAACGGATAGCAATGGATTACAAGAACACAATTAACCTGCCAAAAACGGCGTTCGCCATGAAAGCCAACCTGGCAAATCGTGAGCCCGGCATGGTCAAGAAATGGGAAGAAGCGGGCCTGTACCAAAAAATTCAGCTGGAAACGGCCGACCGTCCGTTGTGGATCCTGCACGATGGCCCGCCTTACGCCAACGGCGATATCCACATGGGGCATGCGGTCAACAAGATTCTCAAGGATATGGTCGTCAAGTCCCGATTGATGTCGGGATATCATTCACCTTACGTACCCGGCTGGGATTGTCACGGCCTGCCCATCGAATTGCAGGTTGAGAAAAAATCCGGCAAGGTCGGGCACAAGGTAGATGCCGCCACATTTCGCCAGAAGTGCCGGGATTACGCGGAGCGACAGATCGACCAGCAACGGGACGGATTCCGCCGCATGGGTGTGCTGGGTGACTGGTTTAATCCCTATACCACCAAGAGCTTTACTTACGAGGCGGATATGATCCGGGCCCTGGCCTCGATGATTGAAGCCGGCCACCTCTTGCAGGGATCCAAACCGGTTAACTGGTGCTTCGATTGCGGTTCGGCGCTGGCCGAAGCCGAAATCGAATATCAGGATAAAACATCGCCGGCGATCGACGTGCTGTTCGAGGCCGTGGACCGGGCTGCCTTGCTGGCCGCATTTGGCGTTGAAGAGCACGATGGCGTGGCGGGAATCCCGATCTGGACGACCACTCCCTGGACTTTGCCCGCCAATGAGGCAGTCACACTGCATGCCGAAATTGAATACGTGCTTGTCTCCGGCGAAGTCAACGGCCGCCTGATGAACCTGGTCCTGGCACGGGACCTTGCGGCGACCGTGACCGGCCGTATCGGCATGGAAACTATCTCTGAGCTGGGGTCTGCTCCGGGCGCTGCAATGGAACACCTGCGGCTGAAGCACCCGTTTTACGCTCGTCAGGTGCCGGTCATTCTCGGTGACCACGTGACCACCGAGGCGGGTACGGGCGCGGTCCACACCGCACCGGGTCACGGCGAAGAGGATTTCCAGGTGGGGAGTCTGTACGATTTGCCGGTGACCAGCCCGGTTGGCGGCGATGGGAGATTCCTGGAAAACGTCGAGCTATTCGCCGGTGAGTGGGTATGGGCGGCCAACGACCACGTCCTGGAAGTCATGCGCGACAATGGTACTTTGCTGCACCACGAGTCGTTCGAGCACAGTTATCCTCATTGCTGGCGCCACAAGTCGCCCACCGCGTTTCGCGTGACGCCACAGTGGTTTATCAGCATGGAAAAGGGCGGGCTGAGAAAGCAGGCGATCGAGGCGATCAAGAGCGTTAGCTGGGTACCCGGGTGGGGCGAAGAACGCATCAGGGGCATGGTGGAAGGCCGGCCTGACTGGTGTATATCACGTCAGCGTACCTGGGGTGTGCCCATTACGCTTTTTATCGACCGCCAGAGCGGGGAACTTCATCCGGATAGCATTCCATTGATGCACCAGGTTTCAGACCACGTTGAGCAACACGGAACGGATTGCTGGTATTCCGATGACATTTTCACTCTTCTCGGGGTTGATCCCGAACGATACGAACAAGTGACTGATATTCTCGACGTCTGGTTCGATTCAGGGGTTTCGCATCGCTGTGTGCTGGACGAACGCGAAGAGCTGAAGCGCCCCGCTCAAATCTATCTCGAGGGCTCTGATCAGCACCGGGGGTGGTTCCAGTCATCACTGCTGACATCGGTCGCCATGCATGGCAACGCGCCTTATAAACAGGTTCTGACTCACGGATTCGTGGTGGACGCCGAGGGACGTAAGATGTCGAAATCGCTCGGTAACGTGGTTTCACCCATCAAGGTGATGAACACGTTGGGCGCCGATGTCATGCGGTTGTGGGTTGCAGCGGCTGATTATCGCGGCGAAATGAGTGTTTCCGACGAGATTCTCAAACGCGTGGCCGACGCCTACCGGCGCATTCGCAACACCGCCCGGTTCCTGCTGGGTAACCTGGACGGTTTCACCCCTGACCAGGTGCTGGCACCCGCTGAGCTGTTGCCACTGGATCGCTGGGCTGTAGACCGTGCAGCACAGTTGCAGGAACAGGTAAAGCAGGCTTTTGACGACTACCAGTTTCTCCAGATTTACCAGAAGGTGCATCATTTCTGCGCTGTGGATATGGGCGCCTTTTACCTGGACATCATCAAGGATCGCCTCTATACCACCGCTTACGACAGCCAGGCAAGGCGGTCGGCCCAGACCGCCATGTACCACGTGCTCGAGGCGATGGTCCGCTGGATCGCCCCGGTTTTAAGCTTCACGGCCGAGGAGATACATCAGCAGGTTCCGGGTACCCGCAGCGAGAGTATTTTCTTTGAGACCTGGTATGAAAACCTGTTCGAACTCGATGATGCCGATGCAGAGCGTGACCGCTGGCGCCGCGTGAAGCAGGTGAGGGATGAAGTGAGCAAATCCATCGAGGTTGTTCGCCGCGAAGGCAGGGCAGGTTCCTCTCTGGCGGTTGTAGTCGACTTGTGGCTGGACGGTGAGTTACTCGAGGCAGTGGAGTCACTGGGCGACGAGCTTCGCTTCGTATTGTTGACCTCGGAAGCCAGCGTGGCGCATCTCGATGACGCGCCCGCAGACGCCGAGCGGATCAAGTTGGAGGAAGGCGAAGCAGCACTGACTGTCACGCCTTCAGAATACGAAAAATGTGTTCGATGCTGGCACTACCGGGAAGATGTCGGCTCGGACCCGGAGCACCCTGAGATTTGCGCCCGTTGTGCCACCAACGTAGATGGAGCAGGCGAGACCCGCCGGGTCGCCTGAATGGTGAACGTGACTGAACCGGCCCGGAAATCCGCAACAGGTACGTTTCCGCCTTACCCGTGGGTCTGGCTGACGGTAACTGCACTGGTTGTGGTGCTGGACTGGTACAGCAAACGCTGGGCCAGCGCAGCCCTCGAACTCTACCGGCCACAGGAAGTGTTCGCCTGGCTGAATATGACGCTGGCCCATAACTACGGCGCTGCGTTTAGTTTCCTCAGCAGCGCAGGCGGCTGGCAGCGTTGGTTCTTCATTGTTCTTTCATCGGTGGTCAGCGTGGTGCTTTTGATCTGGCTGCTGCGGCTGCCAAGAAATGAATGGCTCACAGGGCTGGGGCTGGCGCTGGTTCTGGGAGGCGCCATCGGCAACCTCATCGACCGGGTGCAATTGGGCTATGTTGTCGATTTCGTGGATGTCCACTACAGCGGGTGGCATTTTCCCGCCTTCAATGTGGCCGATTCAGCCATTACCTGCGGTGTCATTCTGCTCCTGTTGGATGCATTCATCATGAGTCGAAAGGCCGGGCAGAGCAGCTGATGCAGATCCTGCTTGCCAACCCACGGGGGTTTTGCGCCGGCGTCGACCGGGCGATCGATATTGTTGAGCGCGCCCTGGAGCTGTTCGGCGCCCCCATCTATGTTCGTCATGAAGTCGTGCACAATCGTTTTGTAGTGGACAACCTGAGCCGGGCCGGAGCCGTATTCGTCGACGAATTGGACCAGGTACCTGATCATGCCACTGTCATTTTCAGTGCGCACGGGGTGTCAAAGGCGGTACGGCTGGCCGGTGACAAGCGCGGCTTGCGGGTATTTGACGCGACCTGTCCCCTGGTGACGAAGGTTCATATGGAAGTCGCGAGACACTGCAAGGCTGGCAGGGAAGCCGTGCTGATAGGGCATGCCGGCCATCCCGAGGTGGAAGGGACGCTCGGCCAATGGTTGCCGGACCCACCGCGGGGAAATCAAATATACCTGGTGGAAGATCCTGCAGACGTGGCCTCTCTCGAGGTGAAGTTTCCCGAAAACATCGCTTATGTCACCCAGACAACCTTGTCAGTTGACGATACGATGGCAGTGATCGATGCGTTGAAAACCAAATTCCCGGATATTTCCGGCCCCCGCCACGATGATATCTGTTACGCCACGCAAAACCGGCAGGATGCAGTTAAGGAACTGGCTGGCCAGGTTGACCTGGTGCTGGTCGTAGGTTCTGAAAACAGTTCCAATTCGAATCGATTGCGCGAACTGGCCCAGAAGCAGGGCATCGACGCTTACCTGGTGGATGGCGCCGACGATGTCAGGGCAGAGTGGCTGTCGGGGATTGAAGCTGTTGGCGTCACGGCTGGCGCATCGGCGCCGGAAAGCCTGGTTCAGGGTGTGATCGATAGTCTGCGACAATCCGGTGGTGAATATCTCGAAGAATTATCCGGTAAACCGGAAACCATTGAGTTTGCATTACCCAAAGAATTACGGATTGCGCTGAAAAACTAGCCTTTCGGGCTGCCTGGTTCACCTGCCGCCCCAGCACCTGGCCCTCGCTTCGGGGTTCCCGCTGATACCTTTTGTTCCCGTATTATCCAGGCTGAGAATTCCGCAGAGATCACTGCTGCCGGAGCGGAACGGTTCGGCGATGATCTGGTATTCAGACGCTGAAGTTTCACCTGCCGGTGCGATCCTCAGCAGGTAATAGTTGTTTTCGGAAAGACCGGTACAGGCCGTGGTGTCAAAAAAGCCGGTATTGGTGCGGGTTCTTTCCAGGCACCCGGCTACCGCCAACATTTCCCGAGTTGCATCTGCCCGTTGCCCTCTTTGTGCATACTGCTGGTAGGAAGGAATTGAAAGGGCCAGCAATACGCCCGCAATGACCAGTACAAAAAGTAACTCTGTCAGTGAAAACCCGGTGTTTATCTTCTGCGCCGCCATGACAGGTTCCCGCATTCATACTTTGCTTCGAACTGGCTACAAAAAAGTCGTGAGGAGTTCTGAGGAGGATAGGTGCCCGCCTCGAAGTCGCCTTCCCACGGCCGGACCACGATGGACTCTGTCACGGCAATGCTGTTGCGGTGGCGGCCTGAACCCCGGCTGATAACGCGGTAGTAGGCCAATCCTTCTGCTGCATTTTCTCCCCGTTTATCACCGGTCGCGGTGTAATGAAGTTCGCCGATAATCCAACGGGCCGGATCGCTCCCGGCAAAGTCGATTTCGTATGTTTCACCTGTGTCCGGGTTGAAGCCTGCGCGGTGCGAATTGGCATGCCACCAGGCGGTGCTCTCAAGCTCCGGGTATTGCGGCAAAGTATCGGCGCTCACAAAGCCGGGGGGCAGGACACAGTCATTGCTGCAGCCACGCTCCCGTTGATTGACCGGCCGGCTGTAAATCCAGGCCTTGGCATACGCGTCAGCGACGGTTGCACTTTCAAGGGCAAGAGCGTCTTCCTGAAAATTAGTGGTCATGTGCCGCTGCAAAATCATGCCGGATGAAGCGGTTAGCGCCAGTATGCTAACTGCGGCCAGTAAAACCATTCCGGCCAGTAAGGCGATGCCGCGACTTTTCAACCGGCTCGCCCTCTGAAGGCAGTTGCAAACTGGACAATTTTCCTGAGCCTGCCGTCGGCGGTTTTTATCACATTGGTTTCCAGGATCCGGTATACGGGATTTTTTGATTCCACGACAGGGTCATCACTGGAAACGAGCAGGCCAATTTTTACACCCAGAATATGGCTGGCGTCACTCCACTGTCCGGCCCTGACCCAGGAATCGATGTTTCCATCCTGGTTGGAGTCCTGGCCATAGAGGACCTGGAATGACTCAATCCCCGGGATCAGTCCCTGGCGCCTGATCTGAGTCGTCAGCTCGGTTTTCGACGGGCCGTAACGGCACAGCAGTGCCAGGTGGTTATCCGTGCTCAGGTCGAATACGGATTCCCTGAAATAGAAGAGGGAGTTGCCCATTGAATCCTGAGACGGGTTGCGATTATTGAAACAGTTCAGGTCCGTCCAGGTGTGCAATGCCAAACGGTCACTGGATTTTGAAATATTGTCAGCGGAATCTTCCCCTAGCCCCGTCACGGAATACTTTCCTTCCCAGGGTTCAGGGCTGAAGCCTGAGGTCTGAATAGCGCCGGTCAGCGTTTTCAAGGCGAGCCTGGAGCGTTCCTGCACTTGTGCCTGGTTTTCCTGCAACAGCACCGAAGCGGTGGTGGCTGAAACAATCTGGATCAAGCCGAGAACGAGCAGCGTCGATATGGCCATGGCCAGGATCAATTCGATGAGTGTCAGCCCTCGCGCTGCGCGACACAGTCCTGTTCGGCGGGGTATGTGCATCACCAGGGGAGCCGGGAAACGAAGCGGCGCGCCCCATCGTCTTCATCTTGCCTGTGACGGGTATCTTGCCAGAAGACCTTGATGACCAGTCCCCCATTTCCGTCGCAGGAAGGGTCGAGGGCATTTCCGTCGTCGGCCGTGCTGTCACGGCAGACCAGACCCTCGCCGGCGGGTAACTCACGCTGTATCTGGGTCTGCCAGAAATTCATGTTCAAGGCCGCCATCTCGTCCGGGCTGCAGGGGCTGGCAACGCAGGAGCCTGCATTGGCTGGAATCGGGTTGATGTAGTGCCCTACCGCACCTGAATTCATCGCAATCATTTCAGCCAGGGAGCTGGCCTGGGTTACGGCGGTCGTTTGGTGTTGGGCGCCGTTCGTTCCTCCAACAGCCGCGAGCATCATGATGGATATTCCACTCAAACCTATTGAATAAATTGCGATGGCGACAGTCAGTTCAATCATCGAGAAGCCGAGGTTGTGAAGTCGATCTGGTTTCCGCATGGGAGTTCCCCGTATTTGATGTGTCCAGAAGTTGCTTATCTGATTTTCGGGGAATGATCCGGTGGTGAATACCGGTGTTTACCCAATCACTTGTCAGTAATGCAATCAGCTGACGTAGGAATCGGTACCACTATTGTTAAAACAGGAGGTTTTGAATATACTGGCCGCCCTTCCCAGTGCCGGCATAGCTCAGCTGGTAGAGCAACGCATTCGTAATGCGTAGGTCGGGTGTTCGAGTCACCCTGCCGGCACCATTTCTTAATCCATTTAAATCAATCAGTTAGAAAGATATTTCGCTTTTGACATACGATCTATTATTGAGATTGGAGCGAAAGAGGTTAGTAATGGATGACGAATTCAGGCGGCAATTCTGCTTTGGCGGACTCTGTGGACCGCAGCTGGTTCTGAGCTGTTTCCCCCAACCAGAAGGGTGGGTACTGCCACGGAGAAAAACAGGGCTGGCTGGGCTTGCTCCGACCCGTAAATCCACCCCGGTATCGAATTTAAAAAATGGAGTGAGTAATTGAACTAACCGCCCGACGAAATTTGTAGCATCAATGAAATGCCCACTAGCTGCTTGCGTTCTGAATTGTTCCGCTATCTGGCCAATAGCGGAGATTAACATTCAAGGCGGCTTATCTCCGCTAACGACCCTTAGCGGAAGTTGCTGTGGTACAGTTTTGGACAGCGGCAAGTAACCCAAAATGGTCTTTTGCTGCATACCTAAAGGGTTGTCGTTATGGATCAGTTTGAATACGTCATGGTACTTGTGTCGATTATCGTCGGCCTCGGAATCGC